>CAZMIB010000038.1:0-20555 GCA_964566245.1 uncultured Elusimicrobia bacterium
CGCCAACGGACCCCTGGTGGGCTTCACCATCCTGCCCAGCGCCCCGGGCGCCGAGACCCCCGGCAAGAAAGGCGAAGGCCGCGACGATCAGGAAGCGCGGCAGCGAGCCGCGCAGCACCGCGTCGATCGCGCGACGGTTCGCCGCGACGTCGTAGCCGACGCTCAACGCCGCCGGCGGGCGGCCGGGGGTGCGTATCGCGAGCGCGTAGTCCTGCACGGCCCGCCCCCCGCCCTGGGAGA
Organism: uncultured Elusimicrobia bacterium; assembly: GCA_964566245.1. GTDB lineage: Bacteria > Elusimicrobiota > Elusimicrobia > CAZMIB01 > CAZMIB01 > CAZMIB01. The sequence continues at coordinate 241 of CAZMIB010000038.1, forward strand.
CGCCCTCGACGAGGCCCGGGGACGCGAGCGCGGCCGAGCTGCGCGGGTCCGGCAGCGCGCGGCCCAGAAACGAAGGGTCGCCGAGCAGGGCGGCGCTGTGGAACAGGACCTTGCCCTCCGGATCCTTCAGCGCGATGTAGGCGATCGGCTCGTCGTTGACCAGGTTCTTCGCGTAGTTGACCGTCGGAAGGTCGTTGCCGTCGATGAGCCCGTCCTCGCAGACGCGCGCGAGCTGGCGCACGAGGTCCGCCTGGCGCCGCGCTTGCTGGCGCGACAGCGTCCGCCGCTCGAACACGAGCTGGAGAAACCCGGCCAAGGCCAGCACGGAAAGCACGAGGGCCGAGGCGAGCAGGGAGAGCTTGGGGCCGATCTTCATCGGGCTCGGAGATTATGGGGGAGAAAACCCATGGTTTCCAGGCCTCCCGTCCTTGATAACGCGCGGCGCGCCCGTTATACTCACGATGTGGCGTTCAAGCCGAAGGTCCTGGTCGTCGAGGACGACGCGGCCATGGCGGAGATGGTCCGCGCGGTGCTCGCCGAGGCGGGCTGCGGGGTCGACGTGGCGCGGGATCTCGCCCGCGCGCGCGGCCTCGTCGAGCGCGTTTCTCCGGACCTGTTGATCCTCGACCGGAACCTGCCCGACGGCGACGGCGCGGATTTCTGCCGCGAGCTGCGCGCGACGCCGGAGCGCGCGTCGCTTCCGGTCATCTTCCTGACCGGCCGGCAAAGCACGGTCGACAAGGTGGTCGGCTTGAAGCTCGGGGGGGACGACTATCTGGCGAAGCCCTTCCATCCGCAGGAGCTTTTGGCGCGCGTCGAGGCGCTGCTGCGCCGCGTCCGGCCCGAGGCCGGGCCCTCGGGAGTCCTTCTGTGCGCGGGGCTCGAGCTGGATGCCGCGGCGCGGACGGTCAAGCTCGCGGGCAAGCCGGTCGCGCTCACCGGCAAGGAGCTCGACCTGCTCCAGGCGCTGGTCGAAAGGCGGGGGCGCGTGCTGACGCGCTCGTTCCTGATCTCGAACGTTTGGGGCTACGCCGCGGACGCCGAGCCGACCTCCGGGGCGGTGGACATGGTGGTCGTCGGCTTGCGCAAGAAGCTCGGCACATGGGCGAGCCGCATCGAGGCCGTGCGCGGCCACGGCTACAAGCTGGCGGAGGATTAAACTCATGCTGCGCGAGGAGTACCAGGAGCTTCTCGACTCGAAGATCAGCCTGCACGACAAGCGGCGCTTCGAGGTCAAGCTGGACATCAACCTGGCTCCCGGGCATCGCAACGAGTACGTCGTCGAGGCCTACTTTTTCGTTCCGCGGTCCCTGGACGTCAACAAGTGGACCTATCCCCCGGAGCGCTTCTACTCCGACGTTCAGAACTACATCCCCTTCAAGACTCCGGTCATCTCGCTCGGCAAGCTGATGGATGACTCCTATGAGTACTCTCCGTTCGTGCAGCTCGAGCGATTCATCGATCGGCTTTCGTCAGGCGAGGTCGACGAGGAGACGGTCGACCGGGCGGTCCACGAGATCAAGATACTCGGCTGCATCGTCCGCTCGACGGTCCGGGACTTCGTCCACTTCTCGCTCGGCGAGCTGCGGCGCCTGGCCGCGCAGGAGATCAGCGTCGGCGCGCGCGCGAAGGCGTTGGAGGAGTCCACGCTCTCCTTCGCGAGGCTGCTGCGTTTCGTGCTGGAGCGGGTGCGCGCGCAGCGCAGCCGCCTGGTCAACCCGGGGCTTCCGCTGCGCGTGCGGGAGTCCTACCTTCGCCTCGACGAGTTCCTGAGCTTGACGGTCGAGTCCTACTTCACGGTTTTCCTGGACGAGCTTTCGCGCCGCCAGCAGATTCTTGATCAAGTTCCATCTCTCGACGAGATGCTCAAGTCGCTTTTGGCCGGGGAGCAGCAGCACCGCGTCGAGATGGGCTACCCCTCGGTGTTGAGCCAGGTCTCGGACAACGAGGACTTCGCGCCCCGGCGCTCGCTGCTCAAGAAGTTCATCTCGTCGATCCTGTTCCTGCAGATCGACGTCCGCCGCGAGTACGCGCTGAAGGAGTTCATCTTCGGAACCTCGGCGTTCGCCGTGATGGTCCTTTACCTGGGGCTGATGTTCATGGTGCAGTCGCGCTTCACCTCGAATAGCCTGCCGTTCGTCATGCTGGCTTCAGTATCCTACCTGTTCAAGGACAGGATCAAGGAGTGGCTGAGGACCTACTTCACGCGCGTGTTCGGCGAGTTCATCTCGGATCATAAGGTGAGCATCATCGACCCGGCCTCCGGCGAGACGATCGGCTCGTTCCGGGAGTCGTTCCATTTCATGAAGCCGCGCGACGTCCCGACCGAGGTGATGCGGCTGCATACCTTGGGCCACGAGGTGGTCGCCGAGGAGGGGCGCTCCGAGGAGGTCATGAAGTACTTCAAGGGCGTGCGCCTCGACGCGGACAACATCCTGAGCCGCCACCACCGCCTGAGATCGTTGAACGACATCCTGCGTTTCTCGATCGCGAACTTCCTGCTGAAAACCGACGACCCGAAGGAGGATAACGTCTTCCTGAACCCTTCCACGGGCCAGCTCGACCACGTCCGGTTGTCGCGCACTTACGACGTCGACGTCGTGCTCCGCTTCGCGACGCTGCAGGCCGACGGCCGCGTCCACGAGGAGTTCGAGAAGATCCGGCTGGTCCTGGACCGCAAGGGCATCAAGCGGCTCGAGATCCTGTCCCCCGAGGCCGTGGCCGCCGGAAGCGTCCTGGCTCCCAGCCGAGACTGACCCCTCACCCCGGCCCTCTCCCCGCAAGCGGGGCGAGGGAGTTGCCGCTAATCCCGGCGTTTGTCGAAGAGGAAGAGGCTGCCTTTGCGGTCGGGGAAAGTTTTCGCGCGCCCCTTCATCTCGTTCGCGAGCTCGACGAGGCGAGCGTAGTGCGCGATCTTTCGGCTTTCGGTCGAGACGGCGCCGATCGAGAGGGTCGCGAGCGGGAAGTTCTGGTGGATGCCGCGCCGGTCGATAGTCTCGATGAAGCCGGCGGCCGCATGCTCGGGGTCGTACAAGGTCGGCGACAGGGCGTCGAAGCGCAGGCAGGACTCGCGCAGCACCGCCTCCGCGGCCGCGGAGGCCAGAGCCAGGACAAAATCGTCGCCCCCGATGTGCCCGAGAAAGTCGCCGGGCGCGCCTTTCGCGCGGACCGCGGCCTGCAGCAGCTCGCCCAATCCCTTGAGCAGAGCGTCGCCGCGTTGGTAGCCGTACTTGTCGTTGAAGCTCTTGAAGTGGTCGACGTCCGCGTGCGCGAACACGAAGGGCTCTCCGCCGGCGAGGCGCCGGCTCGCCTCCTCCTCGACCTGGGGGCTCCCCGGCAGATGGGTCAGCGGGTTCGCGGCAAGGCGCTGGCGGCTCCGGCGCCAGACGGCGTCGACGCGGGCCCTCAGCTCCTCGATCTCGAACGGCTTGGGTATGTAGTCGTCGGCTCCGGCGGCCAGGCCGTGCACGCGGTCCGGGACCAAGGTCCGCGAGGTGATCAGTAGGATCGGCAGGTTGCGCCCCTCGGGCCGCGCGCGCAGCTCGCGGCAGAGCTCGAAGCCGTCGGTCCCGGGAAGCTGGACGTCCATCAGCAGCACGTCGGGGGACTCGCGCGCCACCGCCTCGACGACCTTGCCGCCGTCGCTCACCAGCGCGACGGTCCAGCCGAGGGCCGAGAAGGCGTGCGCGAGCGCCTCGCGCGTCAAGGCGTCGTCTTCGGCGACGAGGAGCTTGCGCATCGGTCCCCGCGATGATAGCAAAACGACTTGGCGGCTAGCTGATCCAGCCCGCGAGGATCGCGGTCAGCGTGGCGCCGGCGACGCAGGCCCAGAGCACGAGGCCCTGGGCGAAGGGGCGGGGTCCGACCTGCCGCAGCGAGTCGCGCGTGATGCCGCTTCCGATCAAGAACAGCGTCGCGACCAGCGAGCGGCGGGCCAGGGCGGCGAGCTTGACGCCCCACGGCGCCAGGGCCGGGACGTAGGTCGAGGCCGCGGCGGCGAGGACGAAGCCCAAAATGAACCACGGGCGCTGGGGTTTGCCGTCGCCGGAGGTCTTTCTCAACCAGGCGACGGCGATGGTGACGGGGACGATCCAGAGCGCGCGGGCCAGTTTGACCGTCGTCGCGATTTCCAGGGCCTTCGGCCCGTACTGGGACGCGGCGCCGACGACCGAGCTGGTATCGTGAATCGCCAACGCGCTCCAGAGTCCGAACGGGCGCGGTCCCAGGCCGAGGTGATGCCCGATCGGCGGGAAAAGAAGCAGCGCGGCCGAGTTGAGCAGGAAGACGGTGGCCAAGGCCACCGAGACGTCGTGAGACCGGGCGCGGATCGCGGAAGCCGCGGCGGCGATCGCGCTGCCCCCGCAGATGGCGGTTCCGACGCCGATCAAGAGCGCGGCGTCCTCGGGGACCGCGAGCCGACGGCCGAGCCACGCGCCCAGGGCCAAGGTTCCAGCGATCCCGACCATCGTATAGCCGAGCCCCTGAAGGCCGACCTTGGCGACGACGGCGAGGTTCATGCCCGCGCCCAGGCCGACGACGGACAGCGCCAGCAGCTTGCGCGCGTAGACGCGGCTCGCCGCGGGGTGGGGGTTTCCGAAGGCCAAGGCGACGGCGATGCCCAGCACCAGGGCCGCGGGGGCGGAGACGAACGGAAGCAGCGAGGCCGCCAAGCCGAGCCAAAAGGCCGCGATCGCCATGGACGCCTATTTTACCAAGGCTGCCGGCGCGGCGGCCAGCGCCGCGACTGGACGCGCCGGAGACGATGCGGTAGAATTGGAGCTCGATGCCCCGACGACTTGCCGTGCTTCTCGTCCTCGCCGCCGCGATTTCCGCGGCCGCGCAGGAGGAGACTCCCGCCGGTGAGCAGCAGATTTCATCGGAAAGCGCCCCCTCTCCCTCTATCGGAGAGGCGGAGGGTGGGGGTGAGGTCGTGCCAATGGCCCCCCATCCCACCCTTCCCCCGCCCATGCAAATGGGGGGGGAAGGAGTAAAAGAGGAAGATGCTCATCTGACCTTTCTCAAGGCCGAGATCGACCGGGCGCGTTCCGACGCGTGGCCGTCCTTGCTCTTGGACGCCGAAACCTGCATCGAGCGCCTCGGCGACGGCGAGCCGGCCGACGAGGCCCGCGTCCTCAAGGCCAAACTCCACGACAAGCTGGGCGAGCCCGGCGCGGCGGTGGTCGAGCTGCTGAAGCTGCTCTACCTTCGGCCGCGCAGCGAGCAGGCGCTTCAGGCCAAGAAGACCGTCCTGGACATCGGGGAGCGGAAGTTCCCGCGCCTGTACGCGACGCTCGAGGCGCTCTCGAAGGGCGCTCCCGGCGAGGACGCGGGCGACCGCATGGCCTGGCTGCTCGAGCGCTCGATCGAGCTGCGCGACGACGCGTTCTACGAGCCGCTGGTCGCCGAGTTCGCCGACTTCGAGAGGCGCCAGCCGGGCCATCCCAAGGCCGACGAGCTCGCGGCGCTCGAGGCCGCGATCCATCAGCGGCGCGGCCGCTACGGCGCCGCGATCTCCGCGTACCGCCGCCTGCTCGCCCTTTATCCGAAAAGCATCTATCGCGCGCGCTCGCAGGCCGCGATCGCGGACATCTACGCGCGGAACCTGAAGGACTACGACGCGGCGATCGAGGCGTACCAGGGGGTCGCCCGGGACTTCCCGGAGGCGGCCGAGGCGCAATCGGCCCACGTGCAGCTCGCGCGCCTGCTCGAGCAGCAGGGGCGCTACGCGCTCGCGATCGAGGTGGACGAGAAGATCGTCGCGCTGTACCCGACGACCGACGCCGCGACGCGCGCGCTGCAGCACGAGGCGCGCCTGTACCGCAAGCCGCTGAAGCAGCCGCAGGCCGCGATCGCCGCGCTGACCCGCCTCGCCGACCAGCACAAGGGCAAGCAGGCCGTCGAGGCGCTCGCTCAAGCCTCGGACATCGCGTACGACCACGACGACTACGCCCAGCAGGCCGAGCTGCTGAAGCGCCTGGCCGAGGAGTACCCGCAGGACGCCCAAGCCCCGAAGGCCCTCTACGACGCCGGTTACGCGTACGAGCGCTACGCGAAGGACCCCGAGCGCGCCGCCGCGACCTACCGCCGCCTGGCCGAGAGCTACCCCGACGACAAATACGCCCGCAAGGCGCAGTCCCGACTGAAGTCCCTCGCGCCGACTAACTGACGGCCCGCGGGCTTGTCAAGACCTTGCACTTTACAGGATTGAGGGGTACCCTCCTGGGAACACGGGTACGCCATGCGCACTTACGCGGACTTCCTGAAGTGGTTCTGGGGCGAGGAGGCGGGCTCCGTCCTGCCGTTGCGCTTCCGGCTGCTCGCGTTCCGCGAGGCGTACCGGCGCTGGCTCGCCAGGCCCGAGCGGCTGACGGGCGCGCCGCTGCCGAACTCGGTCGGCTCCTTGGTGGATTGGTTCATCGTCCGCTTCGGCCCCCTGCCCCCCGCGAACGAACCGGCCCTGCGCGAGCGCTATTGGAGGCTGTGGGACCGGGCGGTGACGCTGCACATCCGCCGGCGCCGCGGCCAGGCCCGCGACGGCGCGCTCATCCTGAGGCGCCTCGGCTTCGGCGCGCGGCGTCCGCATTCGACCTGGCGCTGATCCGGCCTCCCGCCTTCGCGTAAATGGTTTAATGGGGCATGGCCCTCCATGCGCGCAGCCGGGGCGCGCTGGCCTCGGTCGCTCTCGCCGCGCTTCTGGCGTTCATCGTCGCCGCGGCCGTCCTGTTCACGGCGGCCGAGCGGAAGCTGGACAAGCTCGTCCTCGGCGGCCTGGGCGAGAGCTTCTCCACCAAGGTCTACGCCGCCCCGTTCATTCTTCACGACCAGCTCCGGGCGTCCCCGGAGCGCGTGCTGCGGCGCCTGGACCGGCTCGGCTACCGCGCCGGGGCCGCCGGCCGCGGCGGCTACGACTGGTCCCCGCCCTTCCTGACGATCCGGCTGCGCGGCTTCGAGACCCCGCGGCGCCGCCAAGCCGCCGCCGATATCCGCATGACGATGGGCTCCGAGAATCAGTGGCGGCTCGAGACCTCGAGCGGGCAGGCCCTCGCCGAGGCCGCGCTCGAGCCCGAGCTGGCGGCCGAGCTGGCCGGCCCCCAAAACGTCCGGCGCGACCCCGCGGAGTGGGACGAGATCCCGGACCGCCTCAAGCAGGCGGTGGTCTCCGCGGAGGACAAGCGCTTCTGGCGCCATTGGGGAATCGACCCGCGGGCGGTCGCGCGCGCGCTGCGCGCGAACCTCAGGCGCCGCCCGACCCAGGGCGGGAGCACGATCACCCAGCAGCTCGCGAAAAACCTCTTCCTGAGCCCGGACCGCACCTTGCGCCGCAAGGCGGCGGAGGCCCTGCTGGCCGTGTTCCTCGAGCTGCGCCTCGGCAAGCGCCAGATCCTGACGCTGTACCTCAACCACATCTATTTCGGCCAGAACGGACCCGCGAGCGTCGCCGGGGTCAAGGCGGCGGCGCGCCACTACTTCGGCAAGGCGCTTAAGGACCTGGACCTCCAGGAGTGCGCGACGTTGGCCGGGATGATCCGCTCGCCGTACCGCTACAATCCGTTCCGCGCCCCGGCGGGGTGGAGGGGCGGCCGGGGCGGGGGGCTGGCGGGAAGGCGCGAGGACGGCGCGATCGGCGACGCCGAGCTCAAGGCCGGGCTCGCGTCCCCGCTCGCCGGCGTTCCGCCTCCGATGAAGGACGCCGGCCGCCCGGCGTGGTTCATCGCCGAGGTCGAGCGCGAGCTGGTCTCGCGCTACGGCAAGGAGGCCATCTTCCGCTACGGGCTGACCATCCACACGACGATGGATCCTCTGATGCAGGAGGCGGCGCCGGAGGTCTTGAAGACGGCGCGCCCCCAGGCGGCCTTGGTCGCGCTCGATCCGTACACCGGGCGCGTGCTCGCGCTGGCCGGGGGCCGCGACTTCGGCGCGAGCCAGTTCAACCGCGCGACGATGGCGCGCCGCCAGCCCGGAAGCGCCTTCAAGCCGTTCGCTTACGGCGCCGCGCTGGAGTCGGGCTTCACCGCCGCGAGCCTTCTCCAGGACGCGACGCGGCAGTACGAGCGCGAGGACGACGAGCCCTGGGCGCCGGAGAACTATGACGGCGTCTACCACGGGACCGTGACCGTGCGCGAGGCCTTGGCGCACTCGATGAACGCCGCGACCTTGGACCTGGTCCAGCGCGTGCGCCCCTCCCGCGTCGCGGCCTACGCCCGCCGGCTCGGGGTAACGAGCCCGATCGAGCCGACGCTCGCGATCGCGCTCGGGAGCTCGGAGGTCGGGCTTTTGGAGCTGACGGCCTCCTACGCCCCGTTCGCGAACGGGGGCTTCCGCGTCGCGCCGCAGATCATCGAGTCGGTGCTCGACGCCGACGGGCGCGTGCTCGAGTTCACGAACTTCGACCGCGCCCCCGCGATAAGCCCCGCGGAGGCCTATCTGATGACGTCCTTGCTTCAGACCGTCGTGCGCGAGGGGACCGGCAAGGGCCTCGCGGCGCGCGGCTGGGACCGTCCTACCGCCGCGAAGACGGGCACGACGAACGACGGCCGGGACGCGTGGTTTATCGGCTACACGCCCGAGCTTTTGGCCGGGGTCTGGGTCGGCGACGACGAGCACCGCGCCGTCAACGTCTTCGGGGCGAAGGACGCCCTGCCCGTCTGGGCCGCGTTCATGAAGCAGGCCCTCGCCGATTATCCTTCCGAGCCGTTCCCGAAACCCGAGGGCCTGGTCGAGATGAAGATCGATCCGGTCTCGGTCGCGCGCGCCGTCTCCGGCTGCCCGGTCAAGGTCGAGGAAGTTTTCCTGGCCGGGACCGAGCCCAAGATCGACTGCGCGCTGCATCCCGGCGGCATCAAGGGCTGGTTCCAAAAGCTGTTCAAGCGCCGGGCCTAGCCCTTCCTTATATAGAGCCCGCCGCCCATAGGACCCGCCCGCCTGGGCCTATTTCCGCGCGCCGGCTTGGGACCAAGGTCCCAGGGGTTGACCCACCCCTAAACGCTATCGTGGGCGCATGAAGAAAGCGCTCGCGGTCGTCCTTTCGTCCTCATTGGCTTTGCTGGAGTCGGCGGCTCCCCTCGCGGCCCAAGGCACGCGCAGCGTATCCTTGCCGACCCCAAGCGCTCCCGCGATCGTCGTCGCGCCGGTTTCCAATTTCGTTGTTCCCTCGCCCCTTACAGGGGGGAGAGGGTGGGGTGAGGGGGGAGTCGTCGTGACGGTCGCGCCCTCACCCCGGCCCTCTCCCATAAATGGGAGAGGGAGCTTCCTTCCGAATCACGCGCTTAAGGCCACCCAGGCGCGGCTTCAGGCCGCGCCGCTTAGGAATCTTCAATCCGCCTCGGCCGTCGAGGCGCGCGTCGCGGCGGACCGCTTGTTCGGCGACGGTGCCTCGGGCTCGGCCATCGATCTTTCCGGCCCCGTTCTCGACGCGCGCGAGCCGTCGGCGTCGAGCCGGTCCGCCGCGCCGCGTCCTTCGCTGCTGGTCAGAGGCGTCCTGGCGGCGCTGAAGCTTCCGCTCAACACGCTTTACAAGGTCGAGGTGAGGGGCGCGGAGAACCTGCCGGACGGTCCGTTCATCCTGACCTCCAACCACACGACCTATTTGATGGATTGCTTTCTGCTGGCGCACGCCGCCGGCAAGCCGATCAGCTTTTGGATGTACAAGCCCTTCTTCGCGTACCGGCTCATCAGTTGGCTCGCGACGGTCGCGGACGCGGTGCCGGTTTATAGCGCCGACACGCCCGGCGGTTTGCGCCGCTCGATCAAGGCGGTCCGCAAGGCGCTCAAGAACGGCAAGATCGTCGGCGTGTTTCCGGAAGGGAAGGTCGATCGCGCGGGACAGCTCGACGAGTTCAAGCGCGGCTTCGAGCTGGCCAACGAAGGCCCGGACGGCGAGGGCGCGGGCGTGCCGGTCGTCAACGCTCAGATCGACGGGACGTGGGGCTCGGCGTGGTCGCTCGCGCCGGGGCTGAGTTGGTGGCAGCGCTTCCTGCCGGGCTGGGGCCGCCGCGTGACGATCAGCTTCTCGCCGCCCGTCTTTAACCAGACCGCGGCGGAGGCCCGCCGGACGACCTTGGAGATGGGAGCCGAGTCGTTCAAGGAGCGCATCGCGGCGACCGAGAGAACCTTGATCCCGTCCTACATCCGCTCCGCGAAGAAGCATTGGTTTCGCCTCGCGACGGCCGACACGACCGGGCGGCTGGGGCCGCTGACCTTCGGCAAGGAGCTGGCCGGCGTCGCTTTGCTCAAGGGCCTGCTGAAGGCCGCGCTCTCCGAGAGCAAGAACGTCGGCGTGCTTCTGCCGCCGACCCAGGGCGGGCGGATGGCGAACCTCGCGCTCACGGGCCTGGGAAAGGTCCCGGTCAACCTCGATTACTCCTCCTCCAACGAGGAGGTCGCGAGGATGATCGCCAAAGGCGACATCGAGACGGTCGTGACCTCGCGCAAATTCCTGCAGGACGCCAAGGCCAAGCTCGGGTTGAACGAGCCCGCCGTCAAGAACCTCATCCTGCTGGAGGATTTGACCAAGGGCGTTCCTTTCTGGAAGCGCCCCGCGCTGTTCCTCGCGCTGGCCGCGCTGCCGTCGTTCGCGATCGAGAGGCTGTTCTTCGCCGAGGCCTCGCGCGACATGAACGACACGGCGACGATCCTGTTCACCAGCGGCACGACGGGCGCCGAGCCGAAGGGCGTCGAGCTGACGCATATGAACATCGTCGCGAACACGCGCATGGCGCGCGAGGTGTTCGACCTCGAGAACAAGGGCGACGGCTGGGGCTTGCCGGTCTTCTTGGCCTGTTGCGCCGCGGCGTGGAAGCTGCATGCCTTGGGCCTGCCGTGGCTCGCGGCGGCGCCGGCGTTCGTTCCGTTCGCGGCCCTGCGGCGGTTCCAGGCGACCCAGAACGACGGCATCCTCGGCGTGCTGCCGCTCTTCCACTCCTTCGGCTACACGATGACGATGTGGCTGGCCGCTCTCGCCGGGGTCTCGGCGTACTACCACACCGATCCGCGCCAGGCGGACCAGGTCGCCGCTCTCGCGGCGCGGTTCAAGCCGACCCGCCTGCTTGTCTCTCCGACCATCCTGCGCATCTACCTGCGCCGCGTCGCGGCCGAGGCCTTCGCCTCGCTCAAGCAGATCATGACCGGCGCCGAGAAGCTGAGCGACGAGACCGCCGCCGCGGTGAAGGAGAAGTTCGGCCTCGCGCCCGAGGTCGGCTACGGCGCGACCGAAGGGTCGCCCGTCTTCACGGCGAACGTCAAGGATCGGCCCTTCCAGAAAGGAACCCAGCCGGGCTCGGTGGGACGGCCTTTGCCCGGGGTCGCGGCGCGCGTCGTCGATCCCGACACCGGAGCCCTCGTGCCCTTCGGCCAGGAGGGCTTGCTGCTGATGAAGGGCGCTAACGTGATGAAGGGCTACTACAAGGACCCCGCCAAGACGGCCGAGGTCCTGAAGGACGGCTGGTACGACACCGGCGACGTGGTCACGATGAGCCCCGCGGGGTTCATCACCGTGATCGACCGGCTGGGCCGCTTCGGCAAGCCCGGGGGCCAGAAGATCGCCAGCGCGGCGATCGAGGAGGCCTTGCAGCGCGCGGCCGGTCTCGAGGAGCGGACCTTCGTCGTCGCCTGGGTGCCCGACGCGGCCAAGGGCGAGCGCGCGGTGGTCCTGCACGCGGGCTACGCGGGCGACATCTCCGCGCTGCTGGACGCTCTTCGGAAGTCGGACATGAGCAAGCTCGCGATTCCCGACGCGCGCGACTTCCACGCGATCGCGGAGATACCGCTGCGCGGCACCGGCAAGGTGGATCTGCGCGCGATCACCAAGCTGGCCCGCGAGCTCTCGTCGCGGAAGTAGCCATTCCCTTCCCCGCGTGGTAGGATAGCGGAAGAAGGCATCCGCGGCTTAGGGGGGGAGGGACCATGAAGATCTTCATTTCGGGAGCCACCGGCTACATCGGATCCGAGGTCGTGCGCGCGCTGCGCGAGGGTCAGGCCGAGATTCTCGGCCTGACGCGCTCCGCCGAGAAGGCGGCCGCTCTTAAGCGCGTGGGCGTCCGGCCCGTCGAAGGCACGCTTCTCAAGCCCGAGGCTTTCAAGAAGGAGCTGGACGCCTGCGACGTCCTCATCCACGCCGCGTTCGACTACGGGCCCCAGGCGCTGGAGGCCGACAAGACCATGCTCGAGGCGATGATCGCCTCGGCCCGCTCGGCCAAGGCGCGGCGCCTGATCGTCTACACCTCCGGCGTGTGGGTGCTGGGCCGCCAGACCGGCAAGCCGGCCGACGAGGCGACGCCTCCGAGCCCGCTGCCCCTCGTGGCCTGGCGCGTGGCCCACGAGCGCCTGGCGCTGGACGCGGCCGGCGGCAAGGTTTCCTCCGTGGTCGTGAGGCCGGGCTGCGTCTACGGAGGGCGCCTCGGCCTCTACGCCTCCATGTTCCAGGCCGCGGTCGAGAAGCGCGCGATCAAGCTGGCCGGCGACGGCGCCAACGCCTGGGCGACCGTCTATCTGGACGACATCGCCCAGCTCTACCGCCTGGTGGTCGAGAAGGCCCCGGAGCGCGAGATATACCACGGCACCGACGGCTCGCACGAGCCGCTGAAGACCGTCGCCGCGTCGATCCTCGACGCCGCGGGAGGCGGGAAGGTCGAGCCTCTCGCGCCCGAGGAGGCGCGGAAGGTGTGGGGGCCGATGACCGAGGCCTTCATGCTCGATCAGCGGATCTCCAGCGACAAGGCGCGGCGGACCTTGGGCTGGAAGCCGTCGCTGACCTCGACGGCCAAGAACGCGATGCTGCTTCTCGAGCAGTGGAGCGCGAAGGCCGGCCGAACGACGCCGGCCTAGGCGCTTAGGCCGCGGGCTTTTCCCGGCCGCGGGCTTTCGCGCCGCGGCGGGCCGCGCCGCCTCGCTTCGTGCGCGACAGGCGGTCCGAGCCTCGCCGCCGGCGTTTGCGTCCCGGCTCCTTCAAGTTCTTGAGGTTGGAGTTGTGATACGCGGTCGTCGCCATGGCTCCCCCCGCCGCCGTGCGGCGCGGCCTTCCTTAAGGTTAAGACTTCCTCGGGCGCGGGCCTACGGAGGAGGGGTTAACTCGGCGTGACGGCGCGACGGTCAGAGGCGCGCGAGGTTCTTGAGCCGGTCGCGCACCTCGCGCGGGTCGACGCGCGGGTACAGCGCGCGCAGCGCGGGGGTCTGGAAGTACAGGATCAGGGCGGCCGAGAGCGCGAGCAAAGCCGGGCTGTGTATCTTGATCCCCCGGTAGGCCTCGCAGCTGAAGAAGACGTAGAACGAGAAGCGCGCGCGGGGATGACGGGTCTTGAGGAACCAGCCGACCAGGGGCGCGATCGCCCAGTAGATGAAGAAGTTCCACCAGGACTGCCCGCCGAAGTTCAGGAAGCCCGTTTTCGAGAGCCAGCAGCCGAGCTGAAGCGCGGGGCTCGACCATAGGAAAACGATCAGCGACCGCACCGGAAGAGGCGGCTGGGGCGCGGCGGGGTCGGCGCGGCCTTCCGCGGACAGACGGGGGCTTTCGAGGCTTGCCATCGGGAGTTTCATAGTCTAACATATCCCAAGGCGAAGCCTCTATGAGCGGCTCGAGACCGGCGAAATACCTGATCCCCGCGGCCGTGGCGCTCGCGGGCCTCTATTTCCTCTACGTCATACGCGAGGTGCTGCTGCCCTTCGTCCTGGGCGCGGCCTTCGCGTTCATCCTGAACCCGATCGTCAGCTTCTTCGAGACGCGCGGCCTGCGCCGCCGCGTGCTCGTGATCGCCCTGTTCGGCGCGATGCTCGGCCTGGCGACCGGGGTCGGCTATTTCGCGGTCGCCGCGCTGACGCGGGAGCTCGCGCAGGCCAGGACCGACATGCCGGTCTACGTCCAGCACGGCGAGGCGCTGCTGCGGGACCTGAAGGACATCCGCTCCGGCAAGCGCGAGCCTCGATCCCCGCTGCTGAAGCGGCTCAAGCCTCTGCAGCGCCTGCCGGGCAGCGGCGAGGCCCTGGACTACGTGGGCGACCATTGGAAGGAGTGGGCCGCGAGCGTGCTGCAGCAGGTCCCGTCGCTGGCGCTGTACGCGATCCCGGCGCTGGAGCTGGCGTTCCTGGTGCCGTTCATCGCCTTCTTCTTCATGGGCGAGGGGACGGGGTACGTCTCCGGCCTGCTCGACCTGGTCCCGGCGCGTTACGTCGAGATCATCCTGAACCTGATCATCGACATCGACGCCTCGCTCGGAAGCTACCTGCGCGGGATACTGCTGGAGGCGGCCGCGGTGGGGACGCTGACCTATCTCGGCTTCCTCGCGATAGGGCTGGACCACGCGCTGCAGCTGGCGGCGGCGGTGGGATTGGCGAACTTCATCCCGTACGTGGGGCCGATCGTCGGAACCGTGATCGGCAGCGGCATCGCGATCGTGCAGTGGGGGACGTTCGGCGGCGTCGCGCTGGTGGTCGTCGTCTGCGGGGCGGTGAAGTTCGTCGACGACTGGCTGCTGCAGCCGCTGATCCTGCAGCGCACCGTCGAGCTTCACCCGCTGCTCGTGTTGTTCTCGCTCTTGGCGGGGGGGCATCTGGGAGGGCTGTGGGGCCTGCTGTTCGCGGTGCCCGCGGCCTGCATGGTCAAGGTGACGCTCGCGGTCGGCTGGGAGTGGTACCGCTCGGAGTTCGGCATACGTCCGTCCGAGCTGCCGGCCTCGGCGCTCCGCGTGCCCCTCGTCTAGAAGCGCGGTTCCGAGAGAACTTTTCGGGGCCGTTTTGCGTATACTAAGCGACAAGCGCCGCCCTAGGTGAAGGGCGCGCTGGGGAGAAAGAAAATGCCGAAGGGATACAGTCTCGCCGTCGCCGCGCTGCTCTTGGCGGGAACGGCGTTCGCGCAGAACCAGGGCGGCGCTCAGGGAGCCGGGCAGCAGCGCGCGGCGGCGAGCCAAGCGCTGAAGCAGGATCGAGAGGCCTTCATGGCCAAGCAGAAGGCCGATCGCGAGGCCTTCCGGTCCCAGATGCAGCAGGCGCGCAAGGATTTCGAGGCGAGCCAGAGGGGCAAGAATCCCGCGGACAGGAAGGCGGCGATGACCCAGTTCGGCGCCGACCAGAAGGCCAAGCGCGAGGCGTTCGAGAAGCAGGCCCGCGCGGCCCGCGACGCGTTCAAGGCCGATGAGAAAGGCAAGCGCGATCAGGCCAGGGAGCAGTTCAAGCAGGAGCGCGAGGCCTTCCGCGCGAAGCAGAAGGCGGAGCGCGAGGCTCGGCAGAACCAGACGAAGTAACGGCTTAAACGCGCGGCTTGAAGGCCCTCCCCCGCCGGGGGAGGGCCTCTTTTTGGTGCGCCCGGCAGGACCCGCTTATAGTATGCTTCGCGCGGGCGCGGACCGAGAGCCCGGCGCGGAATGGGACTTTTGATGGATTCGCGGAGTGCCGTTTGTCGACGGGAAAATGGGCCCTTCGTCCCATGCCCCGCCGACGCCCGCCCGTCTAAAATATAAGGCTCGGGATCACCAAAAATGAAGGACGCGCGCGAACGGCGCATCGCGAAGCTGGAGGCGATTCTGGACGTCGCCAAGGCCATGGCGCGGCAGCATGATTTGACCATGCTGCTGGAGCTCGTCATCGGCCACGCGCGCCGGGTCGTCGACGCCGAGAGGGCGACGATCTTCCTTTGGGACAAGGCGAAGGACGAGCTGTGGAGCAAGGTCGCCCATGACGCCGAGGAGATCCGCTTCCCGGCCTCCAAGGGCATCGCCGGGCACGTGCTGAAAGCGAAGCAGCCCGCGAACATCGCCGACGCCTACGCCGACCTCCGGTTCAACCCGGAGGTCGACAAAGCGACGGGTTTCCGCACGCGGGGCGTCTTGGCCGTTCCGATGCTTTCGACCAAGAGCGAGGTCGTGGGAGTGCTTCAGGCCGTCAACAAGGCCGCGGATTCCGGCTTCGACGACGAGGACGTCGAGATGCTGCTGGCGCTGGGGGGGCAGGCCGCCTCCTCGATAGAGAACGCCCTGCTTTACGAGGAGATCAACGCGCTGTTCGAGGGCTTCATCGAGGCGAGCGTGGTGGCCATCGAGTCCCGCGACCCGACGACGAGCGGTCATTCCGAGCGCGTCGCGGAGCTGACCTGCGGGCTCGCCGAGGCGGTGGACCGGTCCGAGGCGCCCCCGTTCGCCGCGACGCGCTTCGATCACGACGCGATGAAGGCGATCCGCTACGCCTCCTTGCTCCACGATTTCGGCAAGGTGGGCGTCCGCGAGAGCGTCCTGGTCAAAGCCGAGAAGCTGTATCCCTCGGAGCAGGCCCTGCTCGCGGCCCGGTTCGATTTCATCAAGCGCACGGCCCAGAAAGAGGCGGCGGAGAGGAAGCTCGCCGTTCTGAGGTCCGGAGGCTCGGGCGGGATCGAGACCGGACTGTCCCGCGTCGACGCCGAGCTGGAGCGCGAACTGGCGGAGATCGAGGAGACGCGGCGTTTCATTCTGGCCTGCAACCGGCCGACCGTCCTGGAGGAGCGCGGCTCCGGGAGACTTCGCGAGATCGCCGCCAAGACCTACTCCTCCTTCGAGGGGACGCTGCCGTATCTCGCCGAGGGAGAGCTGCGCAGCCTGTCGGTCGCCCGGGGAAGCCTGACGGCGGAGGATCGAGAGGAGATCGAGCGCCACGTCGTCCACACCTTCCGTTTCCTCTCGACGATCCCCTGGACGCGCGAGCTCCGGCGGGTTCCGGAGATCGCCCACGGGCATCATGAAAAGCTCGACGGGAAGGGCTATCCCCGGAAAGTCCCGGGAGAGGGAATCCCCATCGAGGCCCGCATGATGGCGATCTGCGACATTTTCGACGCGTTGACGGCGAGCGATCGCCCTTACAAGAAGGCGGTTCCCCGCGACGGAGCGCTGGATATCCTGAGCCAAGAGGCCGGGTCGGGGAAAGTCGATCCGGAACTGCTGGAGCTTTTCATGGAAGCGCGGGTCTACGAGAGGATCCGACGGCCCGGCGCGCGAAATAAAGCAGGGAGAGCGGCTCATGGAAGATAAGATTCAGGAAGATCGGGGCTCGAACATGGACGTCGACAAGCTCATCGAGGAGCGGGAGCGGCTGGAGCGGCTGTTCAAGGATCGCTTCACGAAGACGATTACCGTCATGTTCACCGACCTTAAAGGCTCGACCGCGATCGCCGAGACGCACGGCGATTTCGCCAGCCGCTCGCTGATCAAGCAGCACAACGACATCGTCTTCCCTCTCGTCGCGAAGCACGGCGGCACCCTCGTGAAGACGATGGGCGACGGCACGATGTCCTATTTCGCCGACCCCCAGGGGGCCGTCAGGGCCGCGGCCGAAATACAGAAGGGCATCGACGCGTTCAACCTGCAGAAAAAAATCGCGATCCCGATCCTGATGCGCGTCGGTATCCACACGGGCCAGGGCATCGTGGAGCGGAACGACATCTTCGGCGACGTGGTGAACGTCGCCTCCCGCATCGAGGGGCAGGCGAGCCCCGGGGAGATCTTCCTGTCGGAGGAGGCGTACGCCGCGCTCGCCGACAAGACGGAGATACATTGCGGCTTCGCCAAGGAAGCCGCGCTGAAGGGCAAGAAGGAGCCCGTCAAGCTGTACAAGGCCTACTGGAACCCGAGCGAGGTCGAAAAGGCCGCCCCGGCCGCGAAGCCGAGCGAGACGGCGCCGGCGGAGACGAAGACGCCCCTGGCGCTCAAGCTGGCCGTGCCGGCGGCGATCGTTTTGCTCGCCGCGCTCGCGTTCCTCAAGCTGAGCGGGAGCTCCTCCGACTCGGAGAAGCGGACGGAAACGCAAAGCGTGACCCTTCCGGGCGCGGCGAGCCGATAGCGTCGACGTGAGAGCGTTTCCAGGCGTCGCTTTCGGCCGCGGGGACGGCCTCCGAGGCCGCGATCCATCGGCCGCCCTTCCGTACCTTTTGCTGGCGGCCGCCCTCTATCTCTTCCTGCACCTCACGCGGGTCTACTTGCCGCCGCGCGACCAGTTCGCGATCGGCTGGAGCTTGGTCCTGGCGCTGCTGGTCTTGAGCCGCCTCGAGAGGGCCGGCAAGCCGCCGCTGCGGATCATCTTCATCGCGCTCAGCGCCTTTCTTTCGATCCGCTACGCCGTATGGCGGACCACCGAGACCTTGGTCTATACCGGGCCTCTCGATTTCGCGGGCATGCTGGCCCTGTACGCCGCCGAGATGTACGCGATCGTCCTCCATCTCCTCGGCGCGTTCACGAACGTCTGGCCCTTGGAAAGCAAGATCATGCCGCTGCCCGCGGATCCGGCGTCTTACCCCTCGGTGGACGTGTTCATTCCCACCTACAACGAGCCGATCGACATCGTGAGGGTGACGGCCACGGCCGCGTTGAACCTCGATTATCCGAAGGACAAGCTCAGGGTCTTCATCCTCGACGACGGGGCGACCGCGGCCAAGCGGAAAGACCCGAGGACCGGGCCCGCGGCGTGGGAAAGGTACTACGCGTTCAAGGGGCTCGCGGCCGAGCTCGGGGCCGGGTATATCGCGCGCGAAAGAAACGACAAGGCCAAGGCGGGTAACCTGACCCATGCCCTGAATCACACCGGGTCGGACCTCGTGCTCGTCCTTGACTGCGACCACGTGCCCGCGCGGGACCTGCTGAAGAACACCGCGGGCTGGTTCCTGAAGGACGAAAAGGTCGCGTTCGTGCAGACGCCGCACTTCTTCATCAACCCGAACCCGATCGAGAAGAACATGTCGATCTTCAAGGACGCGCCCAGCGAGAACGACATGTTCTACCGCGGCATCCATCCGGGTCTCGACCTGTGGAACGCGAGCTACTTTTGCGGCTCGGCGGCGCTGTTGAGGAGGAGGTGCCTGGAGGAGATCGGCGGCATACGCGGCGAGACGATCACCGAGGACTGCGAGACCGCTCTTTCGCTGCACCGCCGGGGCTACAAGAGCGTCTTCATCCCCCGCCCCATGGTGTGCGGCCTGTCGCCGGAGACCTTCGACGACCTGATTCTGCAGAAAAGCCGCTGGGCCCAGGGCATGGCGCAGATCCTTGTCCTGAGCAACCCTCTGTTCGCGAAGGGCCTGACGCCTTATCAAAGGCTCTGCTACTTCAACAGCTGTTTTTACTGGTTCTTCAGCTTCTCGCGGGTGATCTTCTACATGGCGCCCGCCGCTTTCCTGCTGTTGAACCTCAAGGTCTATTTCGCGTCCGTGCCGCAGGTCCTGGCGTACGCGATCCCCCACGTGGCGGGCTCCGTCATGCTCACCGGGTTCCTTTACGGCCGGTTCAGGTGGCCGCTTTTCTCGGAGTTCTTCGAGGGCATCCAGTCGTTGTTCCTGGTCCCGGTGGTCTTCTCCGTCCTCGCGAACCCGCGGAAGCCCGCCTTCCACGTGACGCCCAAGGGGAAGAGCCTGGACGAGGCCTTCATCAGCGGATTCGCCCTTCCGTTCCTGCTGCTGACCTCCGTGCTGATCCTCGCCATCCCGGCCGCGGTCGTCAAGTGGTTCCACTACCCGGCGTACCGCGACATCACCGCGATAACGTTCGTCTGGTGCGTGCTGAACCTGTTCCTGGCGATCGCGTCCTTCGGCGCCTTCTTCGAGTCGAAGCAAGTGCGCCGCCACCACCGGCTGTGGTCGAGCTCCAAGACCTTGGTGTTCCTGCCCCGCCTCAATCTGGCGCTGGAGGCGAGGATGGAGGACATTTCACTGTCCGGCGTAGGGCTGGCCTTCACGCTGGACCGGCCGCTGGAGCCTTACGAGACGCTGATCCTCGAGACCAGGAACAGCTACGGCAAGAAGTTCCGCATCGAGGCGCGCGTCCAGCGGCACGCGAGGCGGGGGGATGAATACGTTTGCGGTTGCGAGTTCCTGAAATCGGACAAGAAAGTCTCGAGCGAGGCTATCGAGCTCGTTTACGGCGACAGCCAGCGCTGGGCCGATTTCTGGGGGCAAAAGACGAAGCCGGCCGAGACCGCGTGGGTCGCGGGCTTCCTCTTCCGTTCGGTTCTCCGCGGAGCCAGGCTGCTGCTGGTCGCCGCGGGGCCGTTGATCGTCGCTCCGGCGCTGGCGCGCGCCCGTTCCTGGGCCAGGCGCCTGGCGGCGCGCGCCGGCCGGCCGGCCGCGTGGTCGGGGGCGTGATGAGCGCTCCCAGGCTGGTCGCCAAGAACGACTTCGACGGGCTCGCCTGCGGCGTTTTGCTGCGGAGCTTGGGCCTGGTCGGAGAGGCGGTCTTCGTCCACCCCAGCGACGTTGACGGCGGACGCTTCGAGATCGCGGACGGCGACGTCACGGCGGGGCCCCCGTACAAACCGGACGCGCGCCCGGCGGTCCCCCCCTTTTCCCCCGCCTCCCTTCCGCCCGCCCGCGCGGGCCA
>CAZMIB010000039.1:0-20315 GCA_964566245.1 uncultured Elusimicrobia bacterium
TGAAGTCCCGCGGCTCTCCGGCGCGCGGCGAGCCGTCGTAGGCCTCGGCCAGGGCGCCGAGCGCGGCCGCGCGCACGACCGCCGGCTTGCCGGGCTCGGCCCAGAGCCTGAGAGCGGGCCACGCCGACTCGCTCTTCAGCGAGCCGAGCCCCGCGAGCGCGGCCTGCCGCAGCGTCTCGTTCCAGGAGTCGGCGTCGAGCTTGGCCTCGAGCGTCGCACGCGCCTTCTCGAGCCTGAGGCGGCCGAGCGAGCGCAGCGCCGTCGCCTGCACGTTATAGCTCGGATCGGAGGCCGCGAGGGGCTCGAGCGCCTTGTACGCCTCCTCGTCCATCAGGAAGTTGCCGAGCGCGTCCGCCGCCGCGCGCCGGACCTTCGGGTGGGAGGCCCGGGCGGCCTCGACCAAGGCCCGCCGCGCGCTTTCCCCGCCCAGGCTCCCGAGAGCGTCGGCCGCGGACTTGCGCACGCCCCAAAACGGGTCCTTCGCGAGCGAGTCGGCCAGCGCGGCCAAGGCCGTCGGCGACGGCTCCTTGCGCAGGGCGTCGATCGCGCGCAGCCGTCCGGGGACGCCGTCCTTCTTAAGCTGCTCCAGCAGCATGTCCTCGGGAAGGTCCAGCTCATACTGGGCCAGGACCGTCTGCTCGGGGTCGAGCCGCAGCAGCCTCGGGCGCGAGGACAGCGGCCAGGAGAAGGTTTCCTCGGCCTTGGAGACCTTGGCCGTGAACGCGCGCCGCCCCCCGCCCAGGCCGCCGGTTTCGAGCTCGACCGGCAAGCCGAAGGCGAACGGCGTCTTCTGCTGCTGACGCACCGTCAGCCGCGCCTCCTTCTTGTCGGCGTCCCAGGCCAGGCCGACCTTCAGACGCGGATGCCCCGGCCCGTACACCCACTGATCGAAGAACGCGAGCATGCTGCGGCCGGTCGTCTGCTCGATCGCGCGCCGCAGGTCCTCGGTCTCGGCGTTGCCGTCCTGGCGCTCCTTCATGTAGCGCGCGAGGCTGCGCCAGAAGAAGTCCTCGCCCAACTCGCGGCGCAGCATGTGCAGGACCCAGGCGCCCTTCTCGTAGGTGTGGCGGTCGAACATCGCCCATGGAAAGGCGTAGGTCGGCGTCACGATCGCGCGCTCGTAGGACCCGGTCTCGCCGAAGTAGGCCCCGGCCTTCTGCGCCATGTCGAACTGGAACTCGTCCGCGCCGAGCCAGTGCTCGCGGTACAGGGCCTGCATGTAGGTCGCGAAGCCCTCGTTCAGCCAAATATGCGACCAATCCTTGCAGGTGACGAGGTCGCCGAACCATTGGTGCGCGAGCTCGTGCGAGAGCAGGTTCTCGACATCCGCGTCGGCCCGCGCGCGCTCATCGAGCAGCACGCGGTCGGTCAGGCTGGTCGCGGAGGTGTTCTCCATGCCGCCCCCGAAGCCGTACAGCGCGACCTGCGCGTACTGCTCCCACGGATACCGGACGCCGAGGCGGCCCTCGAAGAACTCGAGCATGTCCTTCGTGCGCCCGAAGGTCAGCCGCGCCTGGTCCGCTTTCCCCGCCGGCACGTAGTAGCGCAGCGGGACCCGCCAGGCGTCCTCGATGATCTCGAAGCGGCCGATCACCATCGTCACGAGGTAGCTCGCGTGCGGGCGCTCCTGGACCCAATGAAAGCGGGTGGTCCCGGGACGGGGGCCGGGGCCGCGCGACGCCAGGGTCCCGTTCGAGAGGACGGTCAGGCCCTCGGGGACCGTCACGGTCAGCTCGGTCGCGGCGCGGTTGTTCGGGTAATCGTAACCCGGGAACCACCAGCGGTGATCCTCGGGCTCGCCCTGGCTCCAGGCTAAAAGCGGCTGGCCGGGATAGCGCGGGTCCTCCTTGTAGAAGATCAATCCCTGACGCGGCGACGCGCGGTAGGTTACCGCCAAGCGGAGCTCGGTCCCGGGCGCCGCCGGCTTGGGCAGCAGGACCGCGATCTTGTCGGGACGGACCTCGTACTCCAGGGGCTTGCCGTTCCCATCCTCGACTCTCAGGACCTCGAGGCGCGCGGCGTCGAGCTCGAGGCGCGAGACGTCGCGTCCCAGCGTCTTGAGCTTGAAGCGCGCCGTTCCGGACACCGTCTGCGCCTCCAGGTCCGGCTCCAGGTCGAGAGAAAGGCGCTCGACCGCGAACTCCAGGTCGCGGCGGTAGCGCTTGGAGTCCGGCGTGAACTTGGGATCGAGCCAGGCATGGGAACGGTCCTCGGCGCGGTCCCACTCCGTCTCGAGCGGCCGCGCCCAACCGAGCCGCGCGGGCAGGATCAGCAGGGCCGGCAGCAGCAGCGCCCTCACGGGAGCTCCCGCATCGTGGCGACGACGTCTTGGACGGCGGGGTTGGCGGGATCGCCGAGGACGATATAGTGGGCGCGCTCGCCGAGCAGATAGGTCGTTGTCGTTCGGTCCGGGGCCCCGGCCCGCACGCGGAAGGCGGGCAGCGCGGCGCCCCGCAGCTCGGTCAGCACGTGCCGCACGCGCCGCCGCTTGAGATCGGCATGGACCGCCTCCTTCATGGCGGCAAACAGCTCGACGCGCGGCACCGAGGAGCCGTAAAGCGAGTTCGGGCTGGCCTCGACGCGCGCCTCCCCGGTCGCCGCGTAGCCGTCCTCGGGGGCGAGGACCGCGGAGTCCGGGTCCATCGACGGAGGCACGAGGAAGACCAGCTCGATGGTCCCGCCGCTGTCCTTCCAGGCGCGCTTGATCCGGAAGCGGGAGGCGACGGCCGGCGAAAGCCCGAACGTCCCGCCGTATTGGGTGCGCACGACAAGCCCCTCACCCCGCCCCTCTCCCGCAAGGCGAGAGGGAGGATGAGGGGCCAGGACCATGGCGGCCAGCCCCGCGAGCGCGAGCCCGACGGCGGCGAGCAGCGCGTCGAGGGCGTCCCTGCTCATAGCCTGGGCCGAGGCATCTCGAAGGCGTCGGTGGCGCGCGCGTACCAGCCGCCCTCGAGGCGGCCGATCGCCTTCAGGTCCTGATGCGCGATCTTGCCGCCCACCCACAGCGCGTCGTCCACGTGCGCGTGCACGACCTTGCCTATCACGAGGCTTCCCCCCAGCGGTCCGTCGCTCAACGTCACGATCTGGATGAGCTCGCACTCGAGCGCGACCGGGGACTCGGCGACGCGCGGCGGCTTCACGACGGCGCTCGGCGCCGCGGTCAGCCCCGCCTTCTCGAACTCGTTGACGCCGTACGGGTAGTCCGCCGAGGTCTGGTTCATCTTTTCCGCGAGGGCCTCGGTCGCGACGTTCACCACGAACTGGCGGGTGGCCTCGACGTTGACGATGGTGTCCTTGCGCTTGCCGTGGCGGTTGCGGACCGGCGCGAAGCAGACGCTCATCGGCTCGGCGCAGATCCCCGTGAAGAAGCTGAACGGCGCGAGGTTCGGCGTCCCCTCCGGCGAGACGGTCGAAACCCAGGCGATCGGGCGGGGCTGGATCACCGATATCAAAAGCCCGTAGCGGTCGGCGACGGGCATCGCTTCCGGCTTCAGCTCGGGCATCGGTCGCTCTCTACTGGGACGGCGACACGCCGTCCGCCGCCGCGGCGGCGGCCGAGGCCTCGGCCCAGCTCAGCGGGTAGCTCGGGTCGCGCCAGCGCCAGCCGTCCTCGGCGACCTCGAGGCTCTCGAAGAAGGTGTCGAGCATCACGGCAAGACGGTCGTTCTTGCGGCCGCGTCCGGCCAAAGAGCGCAGGGCCGCCTGCCCCTGCGGGCTGTGCGGCGTCGCGCCGGGGTGGAAGGTCATCGAGCCCGGCTCGATCACGCCCTTGCGCGCGCCGTAGGCCGCGTTCGAGAAGAACATGCACTCGTCGGAGTCGACGTTGAAGTGCGCGTACGGGGCCGGGACCTCGCGCGGGTGCCAGCCCTCCATCTGCGGGACGAACGAGCAGATCGAGAAGCCGGACATCGGCGGCCGGCCGGACTCGAAGGTCTCGTGCGCCGGGGGGGCGGTGTGTATCTCGCGCGCGATGCCGTGGTGATTGCGGATGTCGAAGCCGAACGGGTAGAGAGCCCCCTCCCAGCCCGCGAGGTCGAATGGGTGGTGGCCGAGCGTCAGCCGCGTGACCTTGCCGCCCCCGTGCTTGACGAAGACCGCGAACTCCCCGGTCTTGTCGACCGGGGCCTGGAAGTCCGGCGCGACGATCTCGGTCTCGACGACCGGGGCCGTCAGCTTGGCCTGTCCCTGCTCGTTCAAATAATGCGGCGCGAAGTGGATCGGGTACAGGGACTCGACCAGCAGCATGAACAGCGGCTCGTCGACGTCGATCCGATACGTCGTGCCCTTCGGGACGATGACGTAGCGCTCGGGAACGAGCGGCACGGAGCCGTACTCGGAGCGCAGGACGCCTTTGCCGGATTGGACGTAGTACAGCTCGTGGCGCTCGCCGTTCCTGAAGAATTGTCCGGCGGGGAGGTTCCCGTCCGGTTTTACGGCCGAGAGCGAGGTGCTCGGCCCGAAGACGAGCAGCTTCCGGCCGCGGACGAAGTCCCCGCCGAACGGGATGCGCCCGGTCCGTATGTGGTAGGGCTGAAGGACGTCCGCTCCGGCCGGGCGGCGCGGCGCGAGGTCGAAGCCGGCCTTGCGCGGCGGGCGATTCTGCTCGGTCGGGTAGCGGCGCAGGTGCAGCTTGCGCGAGTAGGCTCCCGAGAAGCCGAAGCTGCCGTGTATCTCCTCCAGCGCCAGCGATCCCGCGGTCGCGTAAAACTCGGTGTGCGGCGTCGCCGGAAGCTTTCCGCGTTTGAGTATCAGCGCCATGATCCGCTCCTTCCCTTCGCGGCGTCCTTGTAGTCGAGCTGCTTCTGCTCGCGCGGCGCGCCTATGGTGTGGCTCAGCACGCCGAGCCCCGTCCCCTCCAACTCTATCAAATCCCCCGGCTTGAGCCAGCGATCGAGGTCCAGGCCGCAGCCCTTGTGAAAGGTGCCCGAGCCGATGATGTCCCCGGGGTAAAGCGTCTGCTCCTGCGAGAGGTGGCTTATGATCAGCGGGAAGCCCCAGTATTGGTCCTTCAGGTTGCCCTCGGACCACGGCTCGCCGTTGATCTTCGCCGTAAGGCGCAGCGAGAGGTCGCCCAGCTCGTCGGGGGTCACCAAGGCCGGGCCGAGCCCGGTCGCGAAGTCCTTCGACTTGGCGGGGCCCATCCGCAGCAGCATCTCTTTCTTCTGTATGTCGCGCGCCGAGAAATCGTTGAGCAAGGCGTAGCCGGCGATCGCGGCCGGGGCCTCCTCCGGCGAGAGGTCGCGAACCTTGCGGCCGATCACGCAGGCGACCTCGAGCTCGTAGTCGAGCCGCCGCGTGTAGCTCGGCCACGGGACGGTCTCGCCGGGGCCGTAGATCTCGCGCGGGTTGCCCTTGTAGTAGGCCGGGAGCTCGTACCATTCCGCGGGCAAGGTCTCGCCGCGCCGCTTCGCGCCGGCCAAGGCGTGGTCCTCGAACGCGAAGCAGTCGACCAAGGCCGCCGGGCGGAAGGGAGCGCGGAGGCGGTAGCTTCCGGCTCGATGCTTGAGCGGCTCGCCGCGCGGGCCGGCGGCGGGCGCCTTCCTGCGGAAATAATCGAGAGCCTCGCGCGCGGCCTCCATCGAGGCTTCCTCGCCCTCCAGCAGGCGCGTCAGGTCGGGGGGCACCAGGGCCTCGGCGAGGCGGTAGGCCGACGCCTCGCCGCCGGAGGCGTGCATCGCCGCGTACGCGAGACTTAAGTCGACGACGGCCGCGTCCTCGACCTCGGCGCCCAGCCTGCGGACGGGCCCGAGCGGCCCCGAAACCTCGAAGGTGACGAGTTTCATCGGACCGCCGCGCGCGGCGAGGGTTGGACGCCGGCTTGGGGCTTGGCGCCGGTCCGTGGTTGGGCCGGGCTCGTGACGGCCCCGAAGGCCGCCGCGAACCAGGCCAGATCGGCCTTTCCGAAACGCTCGGGATCGACCGAGCCGCTGACGAGCCAGCCGAAAGCCGAGAGGCGCAGGTTGAGATCCGCGGCTCCGGTCCACACCTTGTATTCGCCGCCGTTGAACGACTGCTCGACGTAGAACGTGACGCGGGCGGGCGCCCCGCCCGGCCGGCGGACGTAGGACCCGTCGTAGAGGTAGCCGTGCGGGCGGGCGTCGCCGAGGCGGCGCAGCGAGACGCGGCCGCCGTCTCCGTCCAGCTCGTAGCCGGCCGCGGGCTCGGTCCAGAAGATCGGCGTCGCGCGCGCCTTCAAGTCGCCGAAGTACCGGATATTGTTCGACATATCCTTCTCTCCCTGGATGTGGAGCCCGAGCCGCTCCTCGTCGATCCGCAGGTCGAGGCTCAGGAATTGGTCGATCGAGAGGCTGACGTAGCGCCAGCCGGGCTGCCGCCGGGGTTCCGCTTGAGCGAATCGGACGCCCGCCGCGTGGATTTGATCCGAGGTTTCCTTGAGGGCCGGCTCGAAAGGCGGCAGAGCGGCGGCCAGCGGCGCTAGGAACAGCGAGGCGAGGAGCAACTTTCGCATCAGCCCTCCATGCGGTCTCCCTCTCCAATAAGTCGCGGAGGGGCGGGGTGAGGCCGCAGTATAGTAAAATACCCCCGCGCGTGCCCTCCTCCGAGACGCTTTCCGTCCCGCCTCCGCTCCCTGAGAGTCGCCGACAAGGCTTCGACCGCGCCTATCTTTTCTTCGCCGCGAACTACTTCGCGCAGGGGATGAGCGGGATCGCCTACGAGCCGATCTCCTACCTGCTGAAGGACGCGCTCGGCCTGGGGGCCGGCGCGGCGTCGTCGTTCGTCGCTTGGATGACCTTGCCGTACACGCTCAAGCCGGCCCTGGGCGCCCTCTCGGACGCCTGGCCGTTGGGCGGTTACCGGCGGCGGTATTACCTGCTGGGCTCGTCCTTCCTGGCCTGTTTGAGCTGGCTGGTTCTGGCGTGGCGTCCGAGCTACCGCTACGGTTCCACCTTGGCGCTTCTGACCGCGGTCAACGTCGGCGTCGCGTTCTCGGACGTGCTCTGCGACGCGGTGATGGTGCGGCAGGGGCAGGACCTGCGCAAGACCGGGCCGTACCAGGCCGTCCAGATCGGGACGCTGTATCTGTCTCTCGTCCTCACGGGGATCGGCGGCGGGTGGATGGCGGCGCATCTCTCGTACCGCGCGATTTTCGCGCTGACGGCGCTCTTCCCGTTCTTGATCGGAGCCTCGACCTTCCTCATCGACGAGTCGCCGGAGCCTCTTTCGTCCGGGCGAGCCTGGAGCGGGCTCGCGTCGGCGCTCAAGAGCCGCGGCTTCTGGGCCGCCTCGGCCGTCATCCTGTTGTGGAACTTCCTGCCGTACCAGGGGACCTGCTTCTTCTACTACCAAAGCGACGCGCTGGGCTTCTCGAAGACCTTCATCGGGGTCCTGAGCACGGTCGGCGGCGCGTTCGGCGTCCTGGGGGCATGGCTGTATTGGAGGCTGTGCGGCCGGCGCGACACGCTGACCATGGTCCGCTGGAGCATCGTCTACGGCGCGCCGCTGACCATGGTCTATCTCCTCTACCGCGGTCCGCTCTCCGCGCTCGCGATCACCGCGCTGCTGGGCGTGCTGGGGGTGGCGATGCGCCTTAGCCTGATGGACATGGTCGCCCGGCTCTGCCCCGCGGGCGCGGAGGCGACCACGTTCGCGCTCTATATGGCGCTGTTCAACCTGGCCGCGCTGGCGTCCAATACCGCGGGCGGCAAGCTTTACGACGTTCTGCGCTCCGGCCTGGGTTCGCCGCACGCGGCGATGGCCGCGCTGGTGCTCTTGGGGGTGGGGACGACCCTCGCCTGCCGGCCGATTCTTCCCTTCCTAACCTTGTCCGAGCCGGCTAAAACCTAAAGCGTTATCTGAAGTTAAGCGGGTGGGACCGCAGCTCCAAAAGGGCTTTTCCCGCAAGCGCTTCGTCGAATTTCTTGAGAAGCGCTATGAAGGCCTCGCGCGGAAAACCGATCACGTTGTCGAGCGGTCCGTCGACCGTTTCGATGAACGGGTCCTCGTGGTCCTGCACCGCGTAGGCCCCGGACTTGTCCATGTGCTTGCCGGCCAGCTTCGCGAGGGTCGCGGGGTCCAGCCGCCGCGATCGGACCTTGCTGGTGACCACCGCGGAGAGCATTTTCCCATCCCGGCACAGGGCGATCCCGCTATGGACCCTATGCCGGCGGCCGTTCAGCGTTCCCAGTATCCGCAGGGCGTCGGCGCGGTCGCGGGGCTTGAGCAGTATTTCCCCCCGGCAAACGACCAAGGTGTCCGAGCCGATCACCAGGTCCTTCGGCCGTCCTTGAGCCACCGCCCGCGCCTTTTGGCGCGCCAGATCGGCCGCGATACGGCGCGGATCCTTGAAGCTCGAGTCCTCGGGGATGCGGCTGGGTCGGATCACGAAGCGCAGCCCCAAGGTGCGAAGGAGCTTGCGCCTCTGCGGGGAGGCGGAGGCCAGGACGAGAGCCATGTCTTCTTAGCGGAAGATGTTCTTGAAGATGATCACCGAGCCCAGGATGCCGATGAAGCTCGTGACGTTCATCTTGAACTCGCAGCCGAAGGTCAGGTCCAGGATGCGCAGGTCGAGCACGGTCGGCCGGAGGCCGGCGGTGATCTCCTCGGCGAACAGGGAGCGCACCGGTCCCTCCGGCGCGTAGAAGCCGATGAACTTGCCCAGGAAGCTCCCGAGCAGCGCCCCGACCACGATCACGCAGACAAGCACGGCCGGGTTGTGTATGCTGAGCCCGCCGCCCCCTCCACCGCCGCCGCCCGGTTTGTCGGCCATTAGAATTCCCCCCATTTCTCGTAGCGCACGCGTTCCTTCGCGACTCCGGCCGCGCCGAGCTCCTTGGACGCGGTCTCGACGAGTTGATTCGGTCCGCACAGAAAGTAGTGCGCCTCGTGGAAGTCCGGCACCTCGCGCCGGATCATCTCCAAGCTGATGCGCCCGGTCGGCCCGGTCCAGGCCGCGCGGTCCTCCATCAGGTGCGGGCGCGTCACGGTGTGCACGATCTTGAAGTTAGACCGGCCCTCGAGCGCCGCCCAGTCCTCGCGGTAGATCATGTCGGCCAAGGTTTTCGTCGAGTAAAGGATCGTGATCCGGTTCGGCAGGCCCTTCTGCAGCACGTAGCGCGCTATCGAGCGGAACGGCGTGATACCCGTCCCGCCCGAGATCAGCACGCCGTGGCGCACGTCGTCGGTGTAGAACCACTTGCCGTAGGGGCCTTTCGCGTTCAAGACGTCGCCGGGTTCGAGCGCGAACATGTGCTCGGTGAAGCGCGCGACGCGGTTCAGCGTGATCTCGATGTAGCCGCGGTCCAGCGGGCTCGAGGCGATCGTGTAGGCGCGCGTCGGCGCGGAGGCTCCCGGGAAGCTGAACATCATGAACTGGCCCGGCTGGAAAGAAAAGTCGGCGCCGTTGGGCAGGCGCAGGCGGAAGGTGCGGACGTCGGCGTTCTCGGCGACGATCTTCTCGACGGTCAGGGCGTAGGACGCCGCGGGCGGTATCAAGAGGGTTTAGTCTCCGCTCCCAGCCAGTCGAGATAGGCCTTGAGTCCCCCCTCGATGTCGAGCGCGACGAGCTCCGGCACCGAGTAAGGGTGGTTTCCCTTGACGAAGGTCGAAAGCCGAGGGATCAAGGCGCGCCGCGTCTTCACGATCAGCAGCAGTTCGGCCGAGCGCTCCGTTTTTCCTTTCCAGCGGTAGACGGATTGGACGCCGGGCACGACGTTCACGCAGGCCCCGAGCTTGCCCTCGACGATCCCCTTCGCCAGCTTGAGGGCCGCCTTCCGGTTCGGCGCGGGTATGAGCGCGACGGCGTACGGACTCGCCATCCGTCAGCGCGTGACGGGGCTCGGGGCGGCGTCCAACGCCTTCACCATCTCGCCGACGTCGCAGAACTTGTCGCGGCACTTCCCTTTCGCGCGGCCGCGCTCCAGCTCCATCGCATCCAGCTTCTTCCAGTCGGCGAACGAGATGGGGCGGATGCCGCGCTGCGCGAGCAGGGCCGGGAGGGCCGATGGGTCGGAGGCCGGCCCCGACGCGGGCTTCGCGGCGGCATCCTCAAGCATGGATTTCACCGTGGCGACCGAATCGGCGCGGTTGGTCCCGATGAGCCCGCTGGGGCCGCGCTTGGCCCAGCCGACGACGTACTCGCCCGGCTTAACCGCTCCGGTCGAGGACTCGAGCACGCGCCCGTCCTTGTTCGGGATATGGCCGCTTTTCGTGTCGAACGGCACGCCCGGGATCGGGACGCCGCGGTAGCCGACCGAGCGGAGGACCAGGCCGACTTTCACGGTCTCGAACTTTCCCGTGCCCTTGGCCTTGGGGTTGCCGCGCTCGTCCGCGACCAGCTCGTTGCGCTCGATCTTGATCGCGGTCACCTTGCCGCCCTCGCCGATGAGCTCGACCGGCGAGGCCAGGAAGCGCAGACGGATCTTCCGGGAGCGGCTCCCCTCGCCCTTTCGCGCCTGCTCGGCCAGGAACTCGACGTTCTTCTTGTCGTTGGGCTCGACCAAGGTTTTCTTCGAGACCTCGTCGAGCTCCATGTCGCGCGGGTCGACGACCAGGTCCGCCGCGCCGAGCTCGGACAACTCCTCGATCTCGGCCGGGGAGAAGGCCGCCTGGGCCGGGCCGCGCCGGCCCAGCAGGTAGATCGTCTTCACGCCGCTCTTGCGCAGAGCCTCGAGCGCGTAGTCCGCGATGTCGGTGGACGCCAGGTCGTCCGGCGACTTGGCCAGCACGCGCGTCACGTCCATCGCGACGTTGCCGACGCCGATCACGGCGACGCTGTCGACCGACAGGTCGAAGTCCTCGCCGCGGTAGTCGGGGTGCGCGTTGTACCAGCCGACGAAGGCGGTCGCGCAATGGCTGCCCTTCAAGTCCTCGCCCGGCACGCCGAGCTTGCGGTCGCTCTCGTTGCCGACCGCGTAGACGATCTGGTCGTAGCCCTTTTTGAGATCCTCGACCTGCACGTCGCGGCCGAGCTTGACGTTGCCGAAGAAGCGGAAGGCGGGGTTGGCGGCGAGCTTCTCGTAGACCGCGATGACCGACTTGATCTTCTGGTGGTCCGGGGCGACGCCGCCGCGCACGAGGCCGAACGGGGTCGGCAGCCGGTCGAGCATGTCGACCGTGACCGAGAGGTTGGGCTGGCGCAGCAGGGACTCGGCCGCGTAGAACCCCGACGGCCCCGAGCCCACGACGGCGACGCGCAACGGCCTTTCCTTGGTGCCCAGCTTGAACTCGGTCATGGTCTCGGTTCCTCTTGATGCTCCTTCCCCCCTTCGTGGGGGAAGGGTGGGATGGGGGGCGGTCGTCGTCATCCTACAAATTGCCTCACCCTGCGTCCAAGGCTAACCCATGCGCCCGTTCGGACGGCGCGTGTCGCCATGCTGCGGGCGCCGGTAGCGTCCCCGCCCTCGGCGCTCATTCAGCAGGCGCCGGCCCCGTCCGGGCTGCTTTAAAACGCCCGGCACGCGCGCGAAGGCTTCCGCCGGGATCTGGATCTCGAGGACGCGCGGGTCTTGGGCCAGCTCCAGGGCCTTACGCGCCATCCATTCCTCTGAGCTCTCCAGGCCTCTTTTGCCGTGATCGTTCGCATCTTGCCAAGCTCGAATCCAGCGGGGTCCCTCCTCGTTCTTCGTTTCTCCGCCCGACGTCGTGCCGAGCCCGTATTCGTTGATCCAGTCCGGCGCGCCTCCGACGATCTTGAGCCTATACTCGCTCGGGTCAGGGAATCCGCCTGCCGCGATTTTTGAGGTGTTATTCGCGGCCTTCGGGAGCCAAGTGTCTCGCCTGAGCCTCTCGAACAGCGCGCGGGTCAGCGGGTTCAGTCCGATCGACGCGAGCGCGGGGGACCGAAGCAGCGCGTATGCGAGCCACGCCGCGTCCGTGGGCGGGGCGAAGCCGAGCGCTCCGACGGCGCCCTTGAGCCAATGGCCCACGGTCGCCGAGGGATGCCATTCCAAGACCGTAAGCCCCAGGTGGGCGGCCAGATCGAGCGCGTCTTGCTCGGTCTCGCCCGGCTTGAATCGGAGCGCGATGTCGAAGGCCCGCATGCCTGCCGGCGGCTCCCAAACCTCCACTCCCGCGCTCGGGGATGACGGTCCGGAATCGGCCGGCCTTTCGACGCGCTCCGTCGGGGTCGGCTCGACGGCGGGGCTGTCCGAGCCTGCGAGGATCGCGGTCGCGCTCTCCGTCTCCCTTGGACCCGGCTCCGGGATACTGATCTCCGCGGCGGGGAGCGGCGCGGGGCGCGGCGTCTCGATCATCCGGCGCGTCTCGGGATGGACCGCGAGCTTGAGCGTTCCGGGCGCGGACGCGAAAGCCGCGGCGGATTCGGCCGCCGCGGAGGCGTCCTTCGCGAAACCTTGAGCCGAGAGCCGCGCCCCGAGGTTGGCGATCCGGCCCACGCTCAAGCCGCGCTCCTGAAGCAGCGCTCTCGCCCGCGCCTCGTCGACGCCGGGGCCGAATGAGACCCACAGCTCGTTGGGGGCGGCTTGGGGGTCGTCCTTGATAGGCGCAGCGGCCCGAGAGGTGGAAGCGGGCGTGGGCGCGCCTTCGGCGGCGGCGGGGGCCGCCCCAAGGCCCGGCGCCCCGGCGGCGTCGAACCAACGTCCGGCCGAGCCCGCGGAGGCTTCGGCGCCGTTCGGAAGGTTCCGCGCGGTCTCCGCGGCTCCGATGAGACGGCTCTCTCGGGCGGACGACCACGAGAGAGTTGCCGCGGGGCGGATGAGAGACGGAAGCGGAACCGCGAGGAGGACCTTGCCCACGCTCGCCGGCACGGCGCCGAACGGCGGCGTCGTGATCGAAGGACCGATCGGCGACGGGATGAAAGTGGGCGCGCCGCTCTCGACCCCGGACGCGGCCCGAGCGCGGGTCGGCGCGAATAGGATCGACGCGAGGCCAAGCAAGAGGAAAGCGTTGAAGCGATTTATGGCCGCATCTCCGATGAGGCCGAGGATAAGGCCGGCCCCGCGGGGCCGTATCCCGCGGGAAAGAGCCGGTCGAAGACCTCCGTGTCGAGGTTCACCGTCTCGACCTCTGGATTCCGGGCGAGCTCCAAGGCCAGGGCGGAGGCGCGTTCGGGGTCGGGGCTGGGGAGACGGGCGAAAAACTGGTCTACGATATACTCCACCTCAACGCCCTTGAAGCCCCATTGGGCCAGAAGGCGCTCGCAGTCGCTCCCGGTCAGCCCCCGCACGAACGAGACGCCCACCGTGCCGGGCACGGCTCCCCGCTGGAAGCGGTGCCAAAGATCGGCCGAGTCGCGAAGCCTGGTGCTCTCCACGTCTCGATTCCTTCCGGGCGAGAAGGCCGCCTGCAGGCTTTCCGCCTCGGCCCGCGTCGCGGCGGAAAATAGGAAGGTGCGGCGCCGATCGTCCGGCAGGTGCCATGTCGAACCGGTCAATAGATGGGTGCGGCGTCGCCCCTCCGCGAAGGCGCTCGTGGGCGTGAAGCCGTGAAGATCGACCTCCCGGCCGGGGTAGAATCTGACCCAGACGCTGAAGGCGGACGCGCGAGGATCATCGGCGGCCGGCGCTACGGAGCGGCGCCCCTTAAGAGCGGGCCGCCGTCGCTTCGCGCGGATCTCGCCCGAGGGGGCGCTCGCCGCCGCGCCCCGCGGCGTGGGCACGAGCGCGTAAGCGCGCCGGTGCATGACGATCCTTACGATGCCCGGTTCATCCGCCAGCAAGGCCGCCGCCTTGGCGGCGGCAAGCGCGTTGTCGAATCGCCAGGCGTGCCTCTCCCCCCCGGGCACGTCGATCGCCCCGATGCAGCCCATCATGTCTACCAAGGCGGGGAGCTCCATCCTGTCCCAAGAGCGGCCGCGGGACTCGATCCTCAAGTCGCAGTCCTCGAGGGGCGCCTCGAAGTCGTCTCGCAGCGCCTCGTCCGGGTGCTCGTCGAAGGGCGGGGTTCCCCCCCGAGCGGCCGCGAGCTTCAGATAGTCGCCCGGCGCGACGGCGACGGGTTCGGCGCCGGAAGCGGAGGCGAACTCGCGGCTGAGCCGGCGTCCGCGGGCCGCCATCTCCTCGCTCTCCGGCGCGGGCTGGAAGGGAGGCGGCGCCGCGGGATCGAAGGGCGCCTGCGGCATGGAGATTTCGGATGGAAGATACCCCCCCTCGGTCGGCCGCGGCTGTTCGAAGTTCCGCCGGTCCGCGGATCCGTCGGCCGGCTCGGGAGACGTTTCCGCGGCCGGCGTCGGCGCGGGCCGCGGCGCTTCCATGATACGGCGCGTCTGGGGATGGACGGCGAGCTTGAGCGCTCCGGGCGCGGCCGCCAAAGCCGCGGCGGCCTTCGCCGCGGAGGGCGCGTCCTTCGCGAAGCCTTGCACCGAGAGCCGCGCCCCTAGATTCGCGGTCCGGCCTACGCTCAGGCCCTGCTCCGCCAGCAGGGCTTTCCCCCGGGCCTCGTCGACGCCGGGGCCGAACGAGACCCACAGCTCGTTGGGGGCGGCTTGGGGGTCGTCCTTGATACGCGCCGAGGCCCGAGAGGTGGACGCGGGCGCGCCGTCGTCGGCGGCGAGAGCGGCTCCGAGGCGCGGCGCCGCGGCGGCATCGAACCAACGTCCGGCCGAGCCCGCGGCGGCCTCGTTGGAGGACGGCCTCGCTTCTTCCCGCGCCGGGCGGAACCGGCCCCATCGATCGGCTTGCGCGCCGCGCGCCTGCGGAATCAAAGCGGGGCGCGGAGACGCGGCCGGGAGGACGCTCGGGAGCATGGGGACGCCGAGAGGCGCGGCCGGACTCGGCGCGAAAAACGACGCAGGAGCGAGCATGGTCGGAAGCGAGAGATCGAGCCCGCCGATGGGAGCCGCGAGAGCGCTCGCCCGTATCGGGGCGGCGATATCCGAGGCGGCGAACGCCGGAGCGGCGGCGCGCGAGAGCAAAGTGAAGGCGAGCAGGGGCTGAAGCGTTTTCATGGATTTTCTCGTGTCGATGACGGCGTCTCCCTTTCGAGCAGCGCGTAAACGTCCGGGCTGACGAGGACTTCGTCGGTCTCGGCCCAGGCGGCGACGGTTCGCGCGTCGCCGGCCGCGTCCTCCGCGCTCGAGGGATGGACGTAGACGTCGCGCGGGCCGGCGAAAGACGTCTGATGCGGTTGGAAGCCGAAATCGGTCAGCAGGT
The DNA here is from genome assembly GCA_964566245.1 of uncultured Elusimicrobia bacterium. Lineage (GTDB taxonomy): Bacteria > Elusimicrobiota > Elusimicrobia > CAZMIB01 > CAZMIB01 > CAZMIB01. The sequence goes on from CAZMIB010000039.1 coordinate 15,069, forward strand.
CCCTGACGGTCTCCGGAGCGACGCCGGGCTTGAAACGGATATGAAGGGTCTCCGTTCCCTCCTCGAGGCGGCCGATCCTGCGCTGAGGCTCCGGCGAGGCGCTCGGCGAAGCCGCCGTCGCCGCGGGCGCGGCGGGCTCGAGCAAGGCCCGTACCTCGCCCCGCACGTCCTCTCCGACCTTGAGCTCGACGACGGCCGGGTCCTGAGCGAGCTCGAGCGCCTTGAGCGCGGCGTCCCGTGCCGAGACCGGGGGCGGCTCGCCGCGCGCGTCGGTCGGGACGGTGAACAGCACCCAGCGCGCCTCCTCCGAGCCGTCGTCGAGCCGGTCCTCCTGCGCGGCGTCCGGGACGAGGTCGTAGCGCGCGCCGATCTCGGCGAGCCTGTTCCCTGCGACCTTCACCCAGAAGTGGCGCGGGCCGGGCGCCGGGCCTCCGGTGATTTTTCGCGCGTTGTCCGCCGCCGCGCGCTCCGCGAGCCGGTTGCCGTTCAAGAAGTCCCGTAAAAGCTCGGCCGTCGCGTGATGGAGGCCGACCCTGATAAGGCCGGGCTCCTCGAAAAGCCCGAGCGCCAGCCGCGCGGTCTCCTCCGGAGAGGCGAAGCCGCGCTCCGACGCGGCGGCGTGCACCCAACGTTCGCCGCTCTCCATCGAGCCTGCTTGGACGACCTTCAGCCTCAGACGCGCGGCCAGCGCCCGCGCGGCCGCCTCCCCGACGCGGCTCTCGAGCATCAAAACCACGTCGAAGGCCCTTAACTGGTCGATGATGACGACGCCGACGGCCCCGCCGACCCTGGCCGAGGTTTCCACGGTCATCGGCTCCTCGGGCGAAGCCGCGGCCTCGGCGGGCGCGGCGAGGGGGTCGGAAGCCAGCTGAGTTCGGACTCGATCGAACAGCTCTTCGCCCAAGCCAATCCAAGCGAGGCCGGGCTCGGACAAGAGCCGGCGGATCGTGAGCGCGAGGTCGTCGATCCGCTCGCGGAGCGCGGCTCCGTCCGCCATGACGTGGATGCCTTCCGGCCCGGCGCCCAGGCCCATGACCCTGAGGCCCAGCCGTCCCGCCAAGTTGAGCCCGTCGCGTACGGCCGCCCCGGGCCGGAACTGCAGAAGCATCCCCGCGGCCGTGTCTTGGCCATCGAGGCGGTACAGCTCGGGCCGGGACGACGCTCCGGTGTCCGGCGCCGGCACGGGCCTGCTTGTTTCCGCGGGAGCCGCCGGGGCCGGCTCGGTATGGGAGGGCGCGGCGACCTCGGTCTCGCGCGCCGGCGGCGGGTTCAGGCGCGCCTCGAGAAGGCGGCGGGCGGCGGGGTGGAGCGACAGTTTTTGAACGCCGGGAGCCGCCGCGAGTGCCTCGGCGGCCGCGGCGGCGTGGGCGGCGTCCTTCGCGAAGCCTTGCAGCGAGAGGCGCGGCCCCAGGGCGAGGACTTCTCCCGCGTTCAAGCCATGCTCCGCCAGCAGCGCCTTCGCCCGCGCTTTGTCCATCGACGGCTTGAACGCGACCCATAGCTCATGGGGCTGCGATTGGGGATCCACCTCGACGCGCGCCCCGGGGCGGCGCTCGATCCCAGGCTTGGGCGAACCCTCATCGGCGGATAGGATCGCGCTCGGCCGCGCCGCGGCGTCGAACCAGCGTCCGGCCGAGGCCGCGGCGGCTTCGCTCGAGGCCGCTTTCGCGGCTTCTTTAAAGGCGAGAGTCCTCGTCGCGGCGACGCTCGCGCCGCCGCCTTTCTTCACGGGAGCGGGGCCGGTGGGCTCTAAGGGGGCCACGGAGAACGGAATGAGGAGCGGCTGGGTCAACGGAGCGAGGGCCTGTAACGGCGCCTGGGCGAGCGGGGCCGCTGGAGCGAGGACGGAGCGGACTCCGAAGGCGAGGCCGGGAGCTCGGACGGCGAAGGGTTCCGTCGGGCGGACCTCGGCTCCCGGCGCGGCGTACGCCGACGTCGCGGCGAGTAAAAGCGGGACGAGGCGGCGCGAGGCGACGCGGTGAAGCAGGTTCATGGTCGAGTTCCCGTGTTTCTTTCGAAGATGAGCTTGAGCGTTTCCAATGCGGCTTGGTTGACGTAGGGATTGCGGTCGGCCAGCATCCGCTGCAGTCGGGGCAGGGGTTTCCCTCCCCCGCTTTCCGGGACGGTCGCGTAGTCTTTCCACAAGCCGGAGCGGAACACGATCTTGGCCCAGGCGGCCGCGGCCTCGGATTGGCTCATCGCGTGAGGCTCGCCGACGCGCTCCGGATCGGCGCGGAGGACGCGCTCCAGTCCAGGGAGGTCCTCGGGGGTCCCGGCGGCTCCGGCCGTCTTGATCGCGGCGGACATGCGGGCGTAGTTCGCGATGCCTTTGAGGTCGCCCGCGAGCCAGCGCCGGAGCTCGTCCTTCACTGTCCCGTAGGCGTTCAAGCGCGCGACCATGCCGGCGAAGGCCTCGGCGGCGTCGCCGCCGTTGGCATGGTCGAGGGCGCCGTTCCAGCCGGTCCGTATGAGATCCAGGAGCAGATCGAAATCCTTGGGGTCGTCGGATTCCGCGAGCGAGCGCAGGGCCGGGATCCACAACAGCTTGAACGGATGCTTGCCCCGCCGCACGTTCGCGACGTTGGCGCCCAAAAGGTCGGGATCGACGCGCTTCAAATAGTCGTAAAGCGCCGGGCTGCCGGTATGCTCTCCCTCGACCAGCATCGTGAGCTTGAGATCGGGACCGGCGCGGCGGCACAAGAGCAGGTAGAGCGCGTCCATCAGCAGCGGGTTGCGGGCGGAAAGGCCGTCGCGCGCGAACTGCGGCTTGGCCTTCTCCTCCTCGTAGCGCCGGAGCAGCTCCGGGGCGCTCTCGGGGCTCGTAGGCGCAAGCATGGCCGCGTAGATCGGGACGAGAGCCGTCTGCGCCGGACGGAAGACGTGGCCCCATCTTTGTGACAACCGCTCCAGCGCCAACAATAGGCGCGGCGCGTCTTGAGGCGGGTCGCCGTGGAGGCCGAGCGTCAAGCCGGCCGCCATCAGATCGGGATGCGCGGCGTCGAGGTCCTCGCGGGCGATCCATTCCCTGGCCCGGGGCAGATCCGCCGGCGTCGAGAGGGCGGCCCATAGCTCCGCGGCCGCGATCCTCGCGGGGCCGCCGCGCTTGTCGCCCTGAGCCAAGAGCCCCTCGGCGAAGCGGCGGACGGCGGCGCGGTCCAAAACGCGGTCCGCGGGTGCCTGGTTGTTCGGCTTAGGGATCCCGACGCGACGAACGACGTCCGGGTGCGCCGAAAGCTTCAAGACGTCGGACTCGGTCCGCAGCGCCAGCGCCGCCAGAGCGGCATGGATCGCGTCGTTCGCGAAGCCTTGCAGCGATAGCCTCGGCCCGAGATCGCTCGACGCGCCCTTCTTCAAGCCGTAGTTTGTCGTCAGTTCCGTCGCCCGCACGGCGCCGACGCCGTTCGCGAACGTGATCCAAAGCTCGTTGGGCGCCGCCTGCGGATCGGCCTGGACGCGCGCGGGCGGCCGGGCCCTCAACGAGGGGGCGCCGTCGTCGGCTGAAAGGGCCGGCGCGAAAGTCCGGGAGCCACGGACATCGAACCAGCGGCCGGCGTCGGAGGGGCGTGAGAGACTATTCCCCTCACCCTCCCCCTCTCCCGTTGGGAGAGGGCACCAAAGAGGCAAGCGCGGGCTCGCGATGGCGGCTCGAGTTTTCTCCGTGAGTGGTGGCGTGAGTTGCAGCGCCGGGAGGTTCGCGGCGGGGGCCATTGACGCCATGCCGGGAACGGAGACGGGGGCGGGCGCCGAGGGAGCGAGGCCGAGAAGGACGACGGGGACCAGGGCTTTCAAATCCGTCCGCCTTCCTTCAGCAAGGTGAAGGTCTCCAGCGCCGCCTTGTTGACGATCGGATGCGGATCGGCGAGCATCCGCTGCAGTCGCGGCAGGGGTTTCGGGCCGCCGCCCTCGGGCTCCGTCGCGTAACGGCGCCACTGTCCGGTGCGGACGACGATCCTCGCCCAGGCGGACGCCGCGGCGGCCTGGCTTATCTCGTGGCCGTAGCTGACGCTCTGAGGGTTCGCGCCGAAGATAGCCTCGAGCAGCGGCAACTCGGCCGTTCCGCCGGCCTCTCCCGCGGCCTCGATCGCGGCGTTCATCTTGAAGCAGTCGGCGTCCTTCGTCAAATCGCCCCCGAGCCACGAGCGAAGCTCGTCGCGCGCGCGGTCGAAGGCCGAAAGCCTCGCGACGAGCCGGCCGAAGGCTTGAGCGGCCTCCACGCGGCTCGCGATCCCGAAATGGCTTCCCCAGCCGAGGCGCAGAAGCTGACGGAAGGTCTCGAGGTCGGAGGCGGTCGCTGACTCGGCCCAGGCGAGAAGGTCCAGCGCCGAGTGCGGGGCGTAGCCGCTGTCGAGCCGCATCGCGCGCGCGAGCTTGCGCAGGTGCGCGGGATGCGCGCGCTTAAGGTACTCGAACAGGGCCCGCATCCGATGCTCCCGCTCCCCGTTGATCAGCAGGGGCTTCAACTCGGGCCCGCCCGAGCGGCACAAGGCCGCGTAGAGGGCGTCCAGCACGCTGTCGTCCTTCTGCTCGCTCGGGCGCGTCTCGGCCCTCATGCGGCGATAACGTTCGGGAAGGGCCGCGATCTCCTCCGGCCCCGCCCGCTCGGCGAGGAGGGCGTACGACTCGATCAGGCCGGCCTTCGGCGCGTTGTAGAGATGGGCGTCGTTCTCCGCGAGGTCGGCCAGCGCGTCCAGGAGGCGCGGTCCGTCCTCGGCCGGGCTTCCGTGGCGCGCGAGGATCCAGCCCGCGGCGAGCCGCTCCGGGTAGCCTTGATAACGCGTGACGTGGCCGCCGCCGCGCGCGATCTTGTCGCGGGCCCATGACAGGTCGGCGGGCGTCGAGAGGGCGGCCAACAGCTCGGCCGCCGCGATCCGCGCCGTGTGCTCGCGCTTGTCGCCTTGAGCGAGCAAAGCCTCGACGAAACGGCGGACCGTCGGCAAGTCCATGGCCGGTTTCGCGGGCGGGGTCGCCGCGGCGTCGCGGGAAGAGGGCGAAGTCTCCGCGGGGGGCGACGGAGACTCACTCGCCTCGGCCGCCGGCGTCGATTCGGGTTCGTCGTTCATCGCGACGTTCGCCGCGGTCGGAGCCGCCGGGGCGGCGACGGGCGGCTTGAGGGGCGCGTCCATGAGCCGCCTCGTTTCCGGGTGCACCGAGAGCTTGCGCACGCCCGGCGCGGCGGCCAGGGACTTCGCCGCGTTCGCGGCGCGCGCGGCGTCGGGCGCGAGGGCCCTCAGGGCGACGAGAGGCCCG
>CAZMIB010000040.1:0-3344 GCA_964566245.1 uncultured Elusimicrobia bacterium
CGCCGGGCGGGAGCGGCGTCCGGCGAGGCGGCCTCGGCCAGCACGCTGCGCAGCGTCACTGCGAGCGCCTCGGGGGAGGGCCCGGCCTGGAGCAACGGTTGGGCCAGCCGGTCGAGCTGGCGGTTCAGCTCGACAAAAACCGGCGCCGCGTCCAGAACCGGGCGCTCGACGGTTCCCGCGCCAAAAACCGGACTCGCGGCCAATAAAATAGCCGTCAGCCATTGGAAGGATGGGGGGGCCTTCTCCTTCATGCCGTTAGTTTAATGGACCCGTTCTTCCTTCAGGTAGGCCGACCGTCCTACGCCCTGGGAGGCAGGAGACCTCGTCGGAAATGGGCCTGAAGGCCCACCTATTGACCCAGGGGCTCGGCTACGGCTTATCTCCGCCCAGGCGCGTCGTTGTTTTGGATGTGGAACGCCTTCTCGAAGCCGTCGAGCCAGCGATTTTCCTCGCGGCCGAGCCGGAGCTGCTGCCCGACGTCGGAGGTCTGCTGCATGAGCCCGTAGTCGATCAAGGTAAAACTGAATCTGCCGGTCGCGGGGTCGCGCGCGACGTGGAAGTTTGTCCGCCATTGGCCTGTTTTTTCTTCGAACCCTCCCAAGTCGCCGTGGAAATAGCCGAGCTCGTGCAGGCGGTTGATGCCTTGCCTGAAGCCGGTCCAGTCCCGGCTGAAGGCCTCCCTGAACGCCTTCAGCTCCTCGGGCGAGCCGGCGAGCCGTTTGGTCTCGCGCGCGAGGTATCTATGGGCCGGCTCGCCCTCGGCCCATTCCAGGCGCAGGACCTCCTTCATTCCCCCCTTGATGCCGGAGACGCTCTGGACGTTCGTCAGCCCGGCAGCCGAGGTTTGTCCGTGCTCCAGAAGCTTCAGCACGTGGAAATTATCCGGGGCCGGGTGCCGGCTTGCCAGCGAGGGGTTGTGGAAATCCGCGTCGACCCGCGGGATAAGCTTGGCCTCGTCCGCGAGCTGCCCCAGGTCCGCCACCTTGGCCGCGACGCGTCCATTCGCTGTCCGCTCCTCGTAGACCGCGCCGTAACCGCCGTTGGCGACGTACTTGGGGTGGTCCAGAACGATAGTCTTGAGAGGCGGCTGAGCCTTGGACTCGCCCTGCGGGGGCTGAAAGCCGTGCGTCTGTGGAAAGAGGTCCGGCCGGAGAGTTTGAGCCGCCTCGATCACCCTCCCGTCGCTTTCGGAGAGGCCTCCCTCCAGATAGCTCCGGTACATCCGTGTCAGCTTGGGAGTATCATTGATCAACTCCTTGGCACGAGTCAGCGGATCCGTGGAGCCGAAGCCGAAGAAGTTCTTGATGCGCTCTAGCAGAGACGTCGGCTCGGCCGGTTGCGGCGCCGGAGACGCGCTGACGGACCGGTCGACGGGCGAGCCGCGCCCCTCGGCGGCGAGCCCCGTGTCTTGGTGCAGCAAACGGATGATCTGGCTGTTCTTCGCCAGCGCCTGAATCTGTGGATCGCCCGCGAGCGAGGCGTCGACCGCGATGCGTCCCCCGCGGGCCTGGCTTAGGTTCCCCTCGACGGTGTCCACGGCCGGGCCGAAGTAATCGATGACCTTGCCGTCCTTGCTCAAGACCGGGATCACCTCGCCGCGCGCGACGCTCAGCTTCAGGCTGACGTCGCCGGGCTTGCCGCCGGGGTTCAGCGAGCCGTCCCGAGCCGCGGCCTGCAGCTCGAGCGCGGCGTTCATCGCCGTGATGGGATCGACCGCGCTGAACTCCGCCTCCAGGCTGTCGCCCTCGGTCTTGGAGACCTTGCCTCCGTGGCGCTCGACGATCTTGGCCGCCTGGCCGGAGACGTCGGTGAGAAGCTCGAAGGCCTTCTCGTGGCCGAGCTGCTTGACCTTGAGACTCGAGCCTTCGACGTCCAGGTGCATCACGGTCACGCTGCGCGGCTCTCCCGCGGTGACGAGCGGCGGGCCGCGCGGCCCGGCGGGCGAGACGTCGAGACGCGCCTGGGGGATCAGCTTGGCCAGCGGCGAGCGTTCCCCGGCCTTGGGCGGCGCCTCCACGTTTTCGACGGCGACGTGCGCGAGCGCGTCGGGCGCCCGGAGCGCCTCTCTGAGCCTCGCGGTGACGACGAGTCCGCCGTCGGGGACGGCTGCCAGCGCGTTGGAGGCGGTGTGCATCGCGTCGCCGATGTAGTGAAGGTGGCCGGTCGGGTCGATCGTGGGCGTCAGAAGGCCGTGATCCAAGGCGAGCATCAGGTTCACCGGCCGGCCGTTGAGCGCCTGCAGCTCGCCGACGCGCGATTGGGCCTCCACCGCCGCCTCGGCGAGCGCGTCGGGCGGCCCGGTGAAGATCGCCCCGTGGCCGCGCAGGTGCATGAACTCCCCCCCGCGTCCCTGAACGATCCCGTGCATCCAGTCCAAGGTCCGGCTGGTCGTCCCGAAATCCGCGCCCGTTCCGGACAGGTTGTAAACGAGCACCGCTTTCTCGACCGGCCTCGCCGTCCGCTCCGGCGGCGCCCCGGGGTTGCCGGCGCGGCCCTGCGCCTCCAGCGAGGGCCCGACGGCGAAGGCCGGCCCCGCCTTGGCTTCGGCCCGCTTGATTTCCCCATCCAGCCGCTCGGTGTCCTTCGCATCCCTGGCCAGGGCGCCTTGATGGGCTTCTTCATCGATGACGCGCGCGTGGTTCGTCGCGAGGCCGAAGTCGACCAAGGTCAGGCGGCCTTGCTTGGAATCCCACAGGAGGTTCGAGGATTTGATGTCTTTGTGGGCGATATCCCGGCCATGAAGCCTCGCGAGAGCCTCGGGGAACTCGGACCACGCCCGCTTGAAGCCGCGCCACTCCTCCGGAGAGACCTTGCCTTGCCCGAGGCCGCTTAGAAGCTTGGTCACTTGGATCCCCGGGGCTTCCTCCATGACGAGGCTGCCCTCGCGGCCCATCACCGAACCGAAGGCCACGAATCGCGCCGCGCCGACGTGCTCGGTGAGGCCGTTCGGGAAATAATCGGTGACCTCGCGCACGATCCTGGCCTCGTCCCTGAGGGCGCCGGGACCCAGCTCCTCCGCGATCTTCATCGCGAGCGGCCCGTCCTTGCCGTGAACCCGGTACACCTCGCCGAAGGCTCCCTTGCCGATCCGCTCCTCCTCGCCGGTCAGCCCCAGCTTGTCGTCGAGCGGCGCCTTGGGGTCGAGGCGCATGCGCGCGTAGTCCGGCTTCGAGGCCCCGGGCGCCGGCCCCCAAGCGTCGCCGGGGCTGAATGAGCTTTCACCCTTGGGCGGCGGGCGCGTGGCGACGGGCATAGAGGGGTCGATCCCGTGCTTCTCGAAGAGGTCCAGGAGGCGCTGCTTGAGCGCCGCGGCCAGCGCGTCCGGCTTGGCGAGCCTGCCTTGC
>CAZMIB010000040.1:3354-20313 GCA_964566245.1 uncultured Elusimicrobia bacterium
TTCGAAACCAATCCCCGCTGCGGCCGCTTCGCGGAAACGAACCTCTCCGCTCCAGGCGGACAGCTTGAGAAGCGCCCACGCGATTCCGGCGGCGCCATGAGAGAATCCGGTCAGCGGCTGGCTGGAATCGACCTCGGTTTTCCAGCCAACACCCTTGCCTTGTGGCTGCTGCTTCAGCAAAAGCCGCTCGCCGCAAAGCACAGCGGTGTTGAGCAGGCGGTCACTCGGGCTGACCGTATTAAGAACGGCAAGCGCAGCGACACAGCCCGCGGAGCCGCTCAATACATCCAGCATCCCATCCGTTTCAATGAGCGACGGAACATCCGCTGCCAGCGCTTCCGGCTTGGGGGGCCTGCCTTGCAGGGCCAAGGCCGCCCCTTGGCCGTGGTCGCTCGGGACGGGGCGCACGGTCTTGAGATCCAAGGATTTGAACTGCCCCTCGTCCCGCAGCACGGGCGCGTCGAACTGCGAGTCCTTTACGTGAAACAGGCGGCCCCAGTCCTCGTGCGGAAATGACGCGGTGAGGGCGACCATGTGGTGGCCCGTCTTCCCATTCACGTCCGGATAGCTGATATGGCCGAGCACGCCCTTGCCGACCCCCGTTCCGGCCTCGATCGCGTTCGCCAGCTCCGGGCCGAAAAGCGTCTCCATGAGCGGGCTGGAATGAAAGCCGAGGGCTTTCGCGATCGGCTCCCACGGCAGGCCGTCCAAGGCGGCGTCGACGCCTGTGATCTTCTCGAACAGGCGCAGGAACGGCTCGTAGGGCGTCGTCAGCCGCGCGTAGTCGAGCAGGTTGTAGAAGCTTTGGGCGACGCAGTCCTTGAGCGTCTGCACGCCCACCCGCTCGGGTTTCAGTTCGAGGCCCGCCTGGCGCGCGAGCGCGGCGACGGTCTCCGCCGAGGGAGGATAGGGGAAGACGCCGCCCTTCGTTTGGATCGCGCGCGCGTCCGCGCGCATTTCCCCGATCGCATAGTCCAGCACCCGATCGACCGAGAAAGTCGGGCCGGCCTTCTTTATTCCCTCGACCAGCTCCCAAGCCTCGCTCAGTCTGCCCAGGCGGCGAAGCGCTTTAAGCTCCGCGACGTAGGGACGGTCCGGCTGGTACATGTCCTTCAGCAGGTCATGGATCGCGGCCCGCGCGGGCTCCCGGCCCATGGCTTTCGCGAGCGCCGCGCCGGCGGACCCGTCCGGCTTGGGGGCGTCCCGGACGGGGTCGTAGCTCTCGTGGTACGACGGAAGCCCGCCCTCGTCGCCCAGCTTAAGCAGCTCCCTGGCGCGGGAGAAGTCGCCCCCGACGATCAGTGAGGTGACCTGGAAGCCATCCCACTTGGCCTGCGGGTAGCTGTCGAACAAAGCCTTGACGCGCTTGGCCAACGTCTCGGTGAGCCGAGGATCGGGATCGGCCAGCATGCCCTTCAGCTCCTCGGGCGAGCGCGGGCTGCGGAAAGCGGCCGCATCCGCGGGGGCTTCCTCGCGCCCGAGCTCCTTGGCGCCGTCTTCAGGCGCGCCGGGGTTGCCGGCGCGGCCCTGCGTCTGCTGGAGGGCCTCGCGGGCGAGTTCTCTTGCCCGCAGGGCGAACTGGTCATAGGAGGCGCGGAGCGCGACTTTCCTCTTGATCTCCCCGTCGGACACCGCCTCTTCGATCGCGGGCTCGGGCTCCAAGGCGTTGCCGAGCCGCTCCAGGTCGGCCTTCATCTCCGGCGCGTTCAGGCTTTCACCGCGCAGCTTGGCGCCCATGAGCCGGGTGGCGATCCCCTCCGGGGTCTGCCAGCCAGGCTGCACGAATCGCGACTCGCGCTCCCAGAGGGCCTCTATCTCGCGCGGCGTCGAACGAACAAGGCCCCCCGCGTCCATCAGCACGAGGTCTCCCGCTTTTCGGCTCACGCCGTTGACGGTCTGATCCCTGTCCAGTCGCATGATACCCGGCGAGTCGCCGCCGTAGAGGCCAGCCTCCTTCAGCCGGCGGATCGCCGCGGCGGCTTGCCTGGCGTCATCGGGGGTGAGCCGCGCCGCCTCCGCGGCCGTCAAATCATAGAGCTCCTTCCCGGAGAGAGGCTCCATCGCGTAAGCCGGCGCTCCCCCGATATCGACTTCCCCCAGCACCGCCGGCGCCATGCCCGTGCCTCGAAGGGCGTCGGACATCTCTCTTGCGCGTTGAACCTCCCGCCGGAAGATGCCGAGGTCGCCGTCATTTCGCGTCTTGATCGCCCAATCCTTGCCGTCCACCGTCCCCTCGAAGACCTGCCCGGTCGAGCCTTGCTCGCTGAGAAGCTTGCGGAGCTCGGCCTTCGGCGGGCGGCGAGGCTCCAAGGGGGCTTGGAGGGACGCGCGCGGATTCGACCGATCGGGCCAGCCGTCCTGGATCGTACGCGCGATGTCCTTTTCCAACTCGGCATAGCGCTGGGGCGTCAGCGCGGCGCGTTCGACGGCCTTCCATTCGTCCAGGTCGGAGAGCCCGGCTTTACGGATCATGTCCGGCAATCCCGACAAGCCGGGCGAGTTCGCGACGTGATAGAGTAGCGAGGTGATATCGGAGGGGGTGCGTTTACCCAGCGCCCGGTCGCCGAATTCCGCCGTCGTTTCCTCCAAGGTGTCGGCGAGGTATTGTTTACGAGGTCCGACCTGACCCTTAATATCCTCAAGCGCATTGTCGACCCCTCCGCGAAAGCGCCCTCCGCGGAATTCGATTCGGGAGCGTTCCAAGATGAAGTCGGGAGTCAGCTTGAGCAGCAGCGCGGCCTGGGCGCGGGCGGCGGCGACGATCTCCTTGGGAAGCAAAGCGAAACCCAGCGCATGGACCGCGACGTCGTGGAAGTGCAAATCTCCGCCGGCCGAAATCAGCGCCTTGCCTTCCGCGATGTAGGCGAAGTACTCATGGTCCGGTACTCTTCCACCCAGCCCCGTCGGCCCGTCGTAGCGGGCGAAGGTGAAATAACCTTCGTTGCCGCCGCGCAGGGCGGCCAGGCGCGCGTTCAAGCCCTCGGCATCGGGATACCATAGGAGCCCGTCTTCGACGTGAAAACCCAGTTGGCGTCCGAGCCTGCTTGCGGCGATCTCGTGGAGGACGGGGGGCGGGATGCCCGCCGTTTTCTCGGATGCGGGCTTGAGCCTTGCCCCGAGAAATTTCCCCCCGCCGACGGGATCGTCCTTGAAACGGACCACCTCGAAACGGTCGCCGACCGGCTTGACGGGGCCGTCGTGGAATTGGATGGCCTTCTCGACGGCCTCGATGCTGCGTCGGGCCGGCTCCATAGCCTTCTCAAGGGCGGCAGGATCGCCATAGCGCGCCGTCTTACCGGCGTCGATCGCCGTGACCTCCCCGGTCTGGAGGTTGACCATCACGTTCTCCTCGTGAAGGTCGCCCAAGGCGATGCCTTGGGATTTAAGGAACGCTACGCCCGGCTTGAGAGTGTTTTCCCAGGAGTCCTTGAACGTTCTCCACTCCGCGAGGGTCATCTTGCCGTCGCGCTTGAGCTCGAGCGCTTTCTCGACTGTCACGCCGTCGACCCAGCTCATCGCGAGGGCCTCGCTGGTCATTTCGCGCCGCGGCGTCTCGAAGCCGAGCGCGTTCTTGATCCTGTCGAGCCAGCCCTCGGCGCGCGGCTCGGGAAAAGAGCGTCCGTGGATCGCCGCCAGTTCCACCTGTCCGTAGTCCAGCAAGGTCGGGACGCCGAACTTGGCCGGAACGAGCCCTTGCCGAGCCCCTTGGGAGAGGACCGCCGCGACTTCCCGCGTCATGCGGGCCTCGTTCAGCAGCTTGACTCCGCCGCTGTCGTTCGGCAGCTTGAGCGCGATCGTTCCCTCCGCGGTCTGTACCTTATAGACGCTCCCGTCGTTGCCCTCTCCGACGAGAATCGATTTTCCGTTCAATCCGAGCGCTCGGGCGATCGGCTTGTTCGGGTCCAACGGCTCTTGCGCGCGGGGCGAGACGACGTTCCGGGCTGAAGGTTCCGGCTCTGGCAGAGGCCGGCTCTCTTCGGCGGCGCCGGCCTTCGGCGCGCGCGCGCGCGGCTCCGTGGCGGAGGATCGTCCGGAGATGCCGAGGAGGTCGGTCACCTTGGCCCGGAGAAGCGCCAGCGGGCTGAAGAGCGACTCGACGGCGGCCCGCGCTTGGGCCCCGGCAAGCCGCAGGTTGGAGACCGTTCGGCCTGGAACCTCCAGCTTGTCCAAGGAGTCGGCGATGTCCGTCGGGATATCCAAGGCCGCGAAGGTCAATCCCATCGCGCGCAGCTCTCCGAACGTGAATAGGCGCGGCGTCGAAAAATGGGGCTCGGTGACCGCGTAAAGCCAACGGCCGTCTTGGTGGATCGCTCCGTTGACGACCACCGAGTGGTTGAAATCCGTGTCGAGCGAGCGGTAAGCCGTCAGGGTTTCGACGCGGCTCATCTGGAACCGAAGGGTGCCGAACAGCGGCACGCCTTTCTTAAGCTCCTTCAACAGCCCGTCCTCGCTGTACCAATCCCTCCGCCAGTCGAGCTTGCCGCCCAAAGCCTCGATCAATTTCTGGTGGCCCGCCTCCGATAGGCCGTCGGCGAGGACGTTCTCGCCCGTTATCTTCTCGGCCAAGACGACGAACTGGTCGTAGTTCATGCGCTCGCGCAGCCCGCGCAGGTACGGGTGCTCCCAGGTCGCGCGCAAGGTGCAGTCCGAGAGGTTGCCTTGCTCCTTGATCGTATCCAACGACAGGAGACCGGCCACGTTGTCCCCGCCCTCGGTATAGGCGCGGTGGACCATATCGTAAACGTCGCGCGGGCCTTGGATGTTCAAATCCTTCAGCGCTCCTTCCCCCTGGTGGATCGCGTAAGCCCCCTCGGCGACTTGGGCTTGCAGACGCTTTGCGTCGGTGTTGAGGTTCGGATCGGCCTCGGAGAGGAATTGCAGATAGGGTTCGCTGAGCGCATAAAACGCCTCGCGCGCTTCCGCCGTCTTTCCTTGTTTCAGCAGGTCATCGATGTCCCGGAGGCGGGTGGCATGCTGCTCGCTCCTTTCCGTGGACTCCTGCTCGGTGGCCACCTTCTTCTCGCTGATGGGCTGCGCGTTCCTTTGCTCCGGCTCCAATCCGCCGGTGAATTTGCGGTAAAGGTCGTCGCCGATCTGCCTGACGCGCTGGCGGCTGATCGGCGCGTTCGAGGCTTCCGGCTGCGAGCGCAGCTTGTCCTTAAGGTCCCGCGGCAGATTCAGCTCGTCGGCCAAATCGAAGAAGCGCTTTTGCAGGCCGGCCGGGGTCTCGTACTCGGATTTCGGATCCTTGGCGTTCTGACGCAGCAGTTGCTCGAGGTGCTCGCGAACCACGACCTCGGAGGTGGAGCGGCCTCTGAAGGCCGCCCGGCCCATATACCCGGTCCCTTCGTCGAGTTGCAGCGTAAAGGCCGACAACGCCTCGCCGACCTGGGCCTGGAAGCGCCCCTGGGCGGCGTCTCGAGGATTGAGCGACTGGCTGAAGTTCCACAGGTCCGACAGGACCTGGGCGCGGCCCTTCAAGTTGTCGACCAGGTCGGCGTAGGATAAGGCGGCCCAGACCGGACGGTGGTGGCCCGCGTCGTGGAGGATATATTGCCCCTCGGTGGCCTCTAGGAAGTAGCCGTCCTTGAGGGCCTTGACCACGATGGGATTGGGAACCAGCCCTCCGTCGTAGTAGGCGCCTTTGAGCAGCGCCCCTTGCTTGACGGCGAGAGCGTTGAAAGGGCCGAGGGTCAGGAAGCTGGCCGCGTCCTCCCCACGCGCCTCATAGCCAAGTTTTTGCCCCCAAGACGTCTTGGCCATGCTGAACGGACCGCCCTCGGCCGCCGCTCCCACCATGCTCGGGTTCCGCGGCCACTCCGCGACGACGCGAAGCTCGCCGTCCGGCCCGCGCTCGAAGCCGGAGACGCGCAGTTCCCCCCCGCGGCCCTTGATCTTCTGGATGTCGAACGGTTCCCCCTCTTTGCCGCCGAAGACCTTAACCTGAGGTTCCTCCTCCGGCTCGGCCCGGTTGCCGTAGCCGACGGATCTCGCCTGGACGGCCGGCCGGCCGGCGCTGGCGCGTTCGAGCATGGCGCGAGTCTCCTCCGAGGCGGGGGCCAGGAGGCCTTTCTCGCGAAGCTGCGCCGCGGGGCCGCGCTCGCTCTCCAGCACCTTTAGGTCGCGGTAATCGCGTATGACGGACTTCGAGCCCTCGCCGGTGTCGATCAGCGCGAACTCCGTGTGTCCGTCGGATTGCCGGAAGCGTATGTTCGACAGGTTCTGCCGGTCGCCGAAGTTCAGTCCCTCGCCGCTCAAGGACTCGAGAGAGCCGAGCAAGCCTCTCCAGTCGGCGTCGGAGATCGGGGTTTGGAGGCGGGCGCCGGGCAGGTCTCTGAAGGCGTCATTGAGAGAGCGGAAATCCTGGGGGAGGGTCTCGAAGACGATGAGGCTCCGGCCGTACTCGGCGTTCGCCGCGAGCTGGTCGCGGTCGATTCGATGCTCGGGATCAAGCTTGTCCAGGTCGAGTTGGTCGATTGCGCTTTCGGCCAGCGGCGCAGCCAGCCTGACATTGCCGGCGAGCGACGCGCGGCCCGAGGCGACGGCCTCATGCATCGCCGCGAGGACGCCGGCCTCGTTGCGGCTGCCGTTGAGCTTGACGACCACCGGCTTGCCTTCCAAGGTCGCCTCGTAAATGTTGGCCGAGTGCACCCCGGCGGCCTCCATCGGGCCGATAATGCGCAGGCCCTCCGGGATCTTGGGCAGTTCCGGAAGCCTCGCGCGCGGGGCGCCCTCCCGTCCGCCGGAGGCGACGCGAGGCTCTTGGCCCCGCGCCTCCGGCCGCGGCTCGCTCTCCATGCCCAAAGCGGCCGCCGCTCCTCGCTTGAACCGTTCCCATAGCGAGGGAGTTTCGTTCCGCGGCGCCGCCCGCGCCCCGGCTTCCTCCTCGGCCCGGTTGCCGTAGCCGCCGCGGCGGGGCTGCTCCGGCGCCTTGGGCTCCACCGGCTCGACGCGCACTCCTCGGCTGTCGACGAGCTCGGTGCCGTTCTTGGAGCCGAGGTCGATGATCGTGACCTCGTTGCCGTCGAATTTGAGCTCGAGATGCGCGCGCGATACCTGGTCGGATCTCAGAACGATATCATTCGCCCTTTCGCGCGCACCCGGATCCCGACCGACGAGCACGGTCCGGGGTCCGGAATCTGCGGGAAGGACCAGGTGCCCGTCCGTGTGGGTGATTTTGATGCCTTCGGCGGATCGCTCGAGGTCGAGCCGTGCTCCATTCCCCGCGCCTACGCGCAGCTCGATGGAGCCGTTTTCGTCCCACCGCAATTTAATCGGTCCGCTCTCTTTCCGGAGAACCTGTCCGGGCTGGGGAAGCTTCAGGTCGGAGTTTTCCCGCAGCCATTCGCCGACGTCGTAGACCTCCGGAGCGATGGCGGCGCCCGGAGTGCGCATCACCTCTCGATAGTGCGCGATCTGTCTCGCGCTTGGCACCGGAATTTCTTGGCCCGCGAGACGGCCGCTCTTGATCCGATACATCCCAGGCTTGAGGGGTTCCTCAGCGGGGGCGCCGCCGCCGGCCTCCGCCATGTACATGTCGACCTCTATAGCCCTGAGATCGACGCGAGGCGCGCGCCCTTGCGCTAGAAGCTTGGCGCGCTCGCGATAAGCTTCGATTTCCTTCGCGTCGGGGACGGCGATTTCCCTGCCCTGGAAGACTCCGTCCTTGAGCCGATAACGACCGGCTTGGGCAGCGGCGGGCTTGGCATTCGCCTTGCCCTGGGCTTTCGCCTCCTCCCCATCTTCTCTCCCCAAGTCCTCGTAACGATACCGTCGGGCGGTTCTTGGATCGACCACGTCCACGGGTTCGCCCAAAATGCGGCTGGCCATCCTCTGAAGGAGCTCGACGTTGTCCGGCGAGTAGCTCCACCACTCCTTCTCTCCCCCGTATCTTCGGAAAGTCCCGCTTTGGAGGTCGATCGAGATTCGATTGGTGCCGGGGTCTCGTCCGAGCTCGCCGGAGAAGAATACTCCGCGCCCGTTCGCGAGTTGGATGTGCTTGACCCCCAGCTCAAGGAAGGTCTTGCTGGCGACGACCATGGTTCCGTCCGCTAGAATGACGTAGTTCAGCCGTTGGTCGGCCGGCGTCGGCCCGATCTTACGTCCGCGGGCGTTCTCCAGGATGACGCGCTCGGCTTTCAGCTTGTTGTAGAGCTCGGGATTGGGCCGGTACTCCGGGGCGACGTTCCCTTCATGGACGGTGAGCGGACGACGCTTCGCCGTCAGGGCGATCTCCCGGCCGGCCCGCGCGTCGGCCAACGTCGCGGCGCCGGGCAGGCTTTCGTCGACTTGGGGAGGCTTCGCCGGCGGCTCCGCCTTCGCGAGAGGTTCGCGGACCGCCGGGCCGTTCTCCCGCATGTACTGTTTAACCTCGAAATCGCGCAGTTCGCGGACGGGGGCTAGGTCGCGGCGATCCAACTCCTCGAGGCGCTGATAGCGCCTGATCTCAGCCGCGTCCGGAACCGCTATTTCCCGGCCCTTGAAGGGACCCTCCTTGAACTGGTATCGGCCCTGCGCCGGAGCTTCCGCGGGGGCAGGTTCGCCGGCGATCCAGGTGCCGTTCGACGACTTAAGGTCTCGAATAACGGAAGGGCCGTCGCCGATCTTAAGCTCCAGGTGGACGCGGGACACCCTATCGTCGGGAATGACGACGTCGTTCTTGGGGTCACGTCCGATGTTGACCACGCGAGGCTCGGAGTCCGGGAAGAATTTGTCGATGCCCCCGCCGGTGACCTGAACGCCCTTCGTGCCATCCTTCTCGCCGCGGGTCAGCTCCAACGCCGTGTCTCCCAGCTTAATCCTCGTCGTGCCTTCGGAGAGCTTGAGCGGCTCCGTCAGGCGTCTTTCCGGCTCGCGGGGGCGTCCGGCGGGCGCGGGGGCCGGCTCGCCCCGCCCCTGGGCCGGCGCGGGCTTTTCGACTTCCCCGCCTCCGAGCAGGCCCTTCCAAGCGGACTTTGCCCGTTCCTTCAGGCGGCCCAGCAGCCCCTGCGGTTGCGGCTGGATTTCATCGGGCGGGCCCTTACGCGCGCGGTCCAGCGGCGTGGGACCGGAGGCCGCTGTATCCGGCGTCTCCCCTCGCGCCCCGAGGAGTTGGAGATCGCCGGCGGTGCTCAAAAGCCCCTCGCCCCAGCGATCGAGCACGGTCTCGATAAGGCCGCGCTGGCGCACGTCCGCATAGACGTCGGTCAAGTATCGGCCGAGCGTTCCGGGAGCCGAGTTCGCGAGCGCGTCGGAATGGACCTCGTAGACCGCGTTCTGAGCCGACAACGCGCCGCCTTCGCCGCTGTTGGAGGCTTGGTGCGCCGCTTCGTGCGTGATGAGCACCGCCAGCTCGCGCGGCGTGGCCCCGCTTTCCGAGGGATTGATCACGATGACGCCGTGCCCGATCGGGTGGTCGCCGGGGCGCTCCTCTCGGGCGTTCCAGCGCCGGTTCAGGTCCTCCCAGACCGGCGCGCTGAAGACGGTATCGGACGGCATGCCGCCGAGAAGTTTCGCGTAGGCCGCCGGCTCGTTCGTGTCCAGGATGGCCGCCTCCTCCGGCCCGAGGAAGCGAATGACGCCATGCCGCAAGGCTATTTGCAGGTTGAGCCCTATCTGCTCGCGCGTCTTAGGCAGGGCTTCCGCCTTTCGCCGCCACGCCTCGGCCGCGTCGTTGTCGTGAGCCTGTCGGGCGGCCTCCGACTGCTTGTTGAAGTAGTCGCGCTGCCGGGCCACGTCGGCTTCGACCGCGTCGAGAATCTTATCGCCGACCACTGGATCATGCAGGGCGTCGAGGGCGATCTGTCTCGCCTCGGCGAGGTTGCTCGATCGGATGTATTGCCGCCGGAGATCGAAGGCATCCTGGAGAGCCGCGCTGAGCTCGGGCGCCGGCGGCCCCCTCTGTTCCGCGGGCGCTGCCTCGGGCTTCGCAGGGGGCGGCGCCTCAAGCACTTGCTTGATGTAGGCTTCCACTTCCTTCATGCGATCCGAGGGCGGGGATGAGGCGCCCATTTGGGCCAGTTTCTCGCGTCGTCGATACTGTTGAATCTCATCCGGGGTGGGGGTCCGTATCATGTCCTGGACCTCCCTCCCTTGCAGCGTGACGAATGCGAATCGCTCCTGAGGGGTTCCGTCGCTTGCCTCCGCGGCTCCGCGGGCCATCCGGTCCAACGGTCCCCGTTTCGCCCGAGCGGCCTCCTCCGGGGAAGGGGTCTCGCCTTTCACGGATGCATCTCCTCCGCGTCCCGATACGTCCGCAGGCGTGTTGCCTGTGATCAAGGAGGCGACCGCGTCGCGAACGGCTTCCAGCGGCTTGACCAGGGGGGTGACCGCGGCCTCGCCGGCCTTCACCAGGGAGTCAATGCCCGGGTTCGAGTCCGGAGCCTTGAGCTCCGGCTTCACGCTCCCCGCCTTAATGGGATCGGGGAGCTGATAGGCGGCCTGCTCGATCAGGACGGGCTTGATCTTGTCCGGAGCGGCGTCGGGATGGTAGTCGCCGGCGTTGGTCGCGTCGTACTGGTAGAACCGGCCGTCGCCGTTTTCGGTCGGGTTGATCATCATGAAGGTCGGCGGCATATAGTCCGCGCGAGCCTGTCCGATCGTGCCGGCCGAGGCGTAGTTCAGAAGATGGTCCCAATCGAAGCCTCCCTTGCCGTCGAAGGTCGGCCCCACGAAGGCGTAGGGCGTATGCCGGTCGGCGGAGATGGCGATCCTGGTCTTGGCGTCGAGGACGAGCGGATTGGCGTACTCATCGGGGGCGAGCTCGCTTTCCCTAAGGACCGAGCGCATGTTGGGGCTGGCCCCGTGGCGCAGCGGCACGTCGTGGCCGACGTTCATCTCCACGCCGGCGATGGGGCCCTGGTAGCGCTCCAGGGGATGCTCGGTCAATATCGCGGCGTACTTTCCCCAGGCGTCATGCAAATTCCTCTTTTCCGCCAGGTCGTAAAGGGTATCCGAGCCCTTCGCGCCGTTCCGCGCGTCGTCCGGCGGTCCGAAAATGCCCATTTTCTCGAGCTCCGCGCGCGTCTGAGGCAGCTTGGCTAGTTCCTCGGGTGTCATGCCCAGACGGATCAGGTCGTGATTGCCGGTCACGACGCTGACGGGCGGCTTCTCGCCGGGGGCGGCCTCCCCGTAGTCGTATCCCAGGGCCTCTCCGATGCGCTTGAGCGCGTTCGCCGAATATTCGAAGCGAGCTTGGTGACTATCGAACTTGGCTCGGGCATCGAGGACGTCGCCCATCACGATCACGTGCTGGATGGTGTCCGCGTTGGCGCGAATGTAGTCCAGGATGCCCGCGAACCGCCGCTCCGTGATCCCGTTCGTGCCGGTCAAATGGATGTCGCCGATGACGAGGATATTCCCCTTGATCTTAAGTTGGCCGTCGGCCGCGGCTTTATAGGCCGCCGGGTCCCCCTTATGCGCCTCTTCGGCGCTCGCGAAGCGCAGCTCGACGCCGGCCTCCGCACGCAGGCGGGCGACGTCCTTGGCCGAGATCGGAATGCGCATCAGGACCTCGGCCTGCTCGGCTTTGAGGTCGCTCATTTGCTTCTGCAGCCGTGCGACGGCCTCCGCGTCGCCGCCGGCCTTGCGAAGCTGCCCGAACAGCTCCATCTCCTTGCCGTTCAACTCCTGCCGCCTGGCGACGAGGTCCCGGTTTTCGGTCTCGGCCATCCTAAGCTCGTCGTATTTCTCGGGGTTCCAACGACTAAGTTCTTGCCCCGGCTCCGGCTTCGCGACGACATAGGCGCTGCCCTTAAGCTCGGACGGCGTGCGGCTCAGCAGCTTGTCGGCCCCCTCCCATTTCGTCGCGGCGGCCTCGGCCTTCGCGAGCGTCTCGGCGGCGGCGAGGTTTCTCTCAAGCTCGGGACTCATCGCGATCCTGGCCTTGGACGTGTCCATCCGCCGCTCGATGTCCACCATGGTTCCGCCGAGCATATCGACGCGGCCTTTCGTGTCGACGACCCGGGTCGCCGGCCCCTCGCCGATCGATATCTTGACGCTGCCGGGCTTCACCACGCCGGCCTTGCCGACCTCGTAGGGCAGCTCGCCTCGGAGCTGGCCCGCCGCCGCGAGCTGGGCCTCCCGGGTCGGAAAGACGGCGTACGAGGCGTCGCCGCGCGTCTTGATGACCTGTCCCCCGTGCTCGGTCACGACGGTCTCGACGCGCCCCAGCAGCCCTTTGATATTGCGCGCCTGCTCCGCGCGATTGCTCCGGTCGGCGTTGCCGACGCCGGTGTCGCTCATTTTCACCGTGGAGCCGGCGACGTCCACCATCATTCCGTGGACGTATTCCTCCTTCCTGCTTACGAAATCGCGCTCCAAGAGTACGGGAGGCTTCACCGTCGGATCCGGCCGAATTTCGATCCGGTTGACGAACTGCTCGCGGCGGGTGCCCTTGGCGGCGGCTTGAACGTCGGTTTGGACCTGATGCTCTTTCAGCAAGGCGCGACCCTCCTTGGACCCGCGCAAGTCCTTCGCGAAGTTCTTGCTGAAGACGATGCCCCCCTCCGCGACCTTGCGGTTGGCCGCGGCGACGTTGGTGACGTCTCCCAGCCAGCGCCGTTCACCCTTGGTTTCTATTTGCACGACTCCACGGCCGCCGTCCAGGCTGACGTTCAGCCGCAGCCGGTCCAGGCCGGCCGCTTTCCTCAGCGTGTCGATGCCGGCCTGGGCCTTGATCGAGGCGTCCATCGCCAGGCGGGCGGCTTCCGGCAGCGAGGTCGCGTCCGTCACGGGAAACAGGTAGAGCGCGCCGCCGCCGCGCGTATGCAGCTCGATGCCGCCGTTCGCCTCCATGAAAGAGCGGATGTAGGGCCGCGACCAGTCGGTGGCGTTGACGGCGATCTTGTCGCCGTGGGCGTTGAAGCTTTCGGCCCAGCCCTCGGGGCTGACGTACGCGATGACGCCCTTGAGCTCCTCAAGCTCCGCCCGCGAGTCGATATAGGTTCTATTTTCCCGAAGCCGCTTGTTCCCCGTCTCATCGCCGGCAGGCGGCTCGTGCGCGCGCGCGCTGTAGCCCTCGCGCCCCGCCTGCTCCTGCGCGGACGGCGTCTTCAGCTCGGTGACTCTGAGGCCGGGGGTCGGAGTGAAGGCGGGCCGGTCCGGCGTCGGGGAGCCCGCGGGCCGCGGGGTGGGCTTGAGCCCCGGCTCCTCGGACGTCTTTCGCAGCGAGTCCAGCAGGGCCTCGCGCGACTTGGCGAGCCCCTCGATCTCGGCTTGGGCGAGCTCCTTGGGAGCCGCTTCCAGATAGCGGCCTTGCAAGCGCTGAAGCATTCCGAAGTCGTCAACGTCCAGGAAATAAGTCTGGTGGCCGTCCGCGGTCGTATCGTACAGCGCGACCTTCCCGCCCTCGAAGCCTTGGAGGCCGAGGATATGAGCCCCCTTGGATGAAGCCATGGCGACGCGGAGCATGGTCCCCTTTTGCAAGGCGAGCTGGAGCTGGTCCGCCCCGGCGGTCTTGAAGGTAATATCGCGGCCTTTCTTAGCCAACTCGGTCTGAAGGATGGAGTCGATGACCACCGCCTCGCCCGTGCCGACCCCGTCCAGCTTGAGCTTCTCGACGTAGTCCTGCGCGATGCGGCGCGCGGCGTCCACGCCCTCGGTCGGCGCGAAGCGCTCGTAAACGTGCTCGCCGACCATCTGCAAAAGGTCGGAAGTCGCATAGGCCGAACCGTCCGGCTTCGAGATGCCGGCGTGCTTGAGCTGGTTCGCCGTCGTATCGAAGTAACAGGTCTTGGCGCTGACGTCACGGTCCAGGCCGGGATCGCGAACCTTCGTGATATCCGCGGTCACCCCGTCGACCGGGACGATGGTCCCCTCCTTGAGCCCGCGTTGGAGCCGTTTGTTATATTCGATGCCCGATTCCTTCGCCTCTCGCCGGGCCTCCCGGTCGGCGTCGACCGCCGCCTTGTCGGCGACGTGCTTCAACTCGGTCTCGGAGAGCTCGCCCTTGAAGGCCTTGCCCGTCGCCGCGTCGACCAACGTCGCGCCGTCGGCCGCGCCGAAGCGAAGGGCCTTGTGGGTCTCCATGTTGACGGCATCCAACTGCTGATCGGCTCTCTTCGCCGAGGCTTCCATCCTGCTCAGGACTTCCTCTCTGTCGGCCTCATCCTTTCGCTGCTGAGGGGCCGACGGACCGGCTCCCACCTGATTTGAAGGCCGCCCCAGAAGGGGCGAGCGCGTCTCGGCCAATTGCTGCCCAGGGCCGAAGAACGTATTCGCCAACATAGACGGAGCCGGTTTAAACTTCGGGTTCTGTTTGAGGAATTCCTTAATCCCCTTGTCTCTGGCGCTGTATTTTCCATCCAGGGACTTCTTGGCCGCGTCGAGTTGAGCTTGAACCTTATCGAGGGCCTTGATTTGGGCGCGAAGGCGTTGAGCCGGCGCGTTGGTGAGGTCGCGTATGATTCCAGCCTTCGCCTCACCTCCCGCGGCCTCGGCGGAGAGCTGCCGCGCACTTTCGCGCAAGCGCGAAGCCTGCTCCAGTCGGCGCTGCGCGGCTTCTCGAGACTCTCGAGCCCTCAGTCGCGACTGCCCCTTTGATTTCTCTTTAAGCTGCTTCGCGGTGCGCTCGAGTTTCTCGGCCTCGTTGGAGACTTTTCTCGCCTCGTCGCGTATCCTTGCGGCCTTTTCCGCCTCCGTTTTCGACCACTTCTTCCCTTCCTTGGAGAGGTCATGCTCCTCGGCCTGCTTCAGCTTCTTCTCCAGTGCGTCTCTCTCCCGGCTCACGGTGTCGGACTTAGCGTTAAGGTCGTACTCGGCGGCCTCCAGTGATTTTAGTCGCTGAAACTCCGCCGTCGTCGGTTTCTCGCCCAGGCCGAGCATTCGGCGAATTGGACCGGTCACCGCCGACTCGATGGAGTCTATCCCATGGCCTACATCGGTCATGGCTTCGCCAAGACTGGTCAAGTTCTTGGCCATTCGATATTCGACCCTCTGAGCCGCCCGGGTCAGAGGGCCCGGCTTTTCGGGAGGCCCTGAAGGTTTGCTTTCCCCTTTTCCAGTTCCGAGGGGCTGATTGGGTTCGGAGGGCCTTAATGGTTCTCCCTCGGCCTGGTTCGCTCTCGGCAAGGGCGCTTCGTCGTGAGCGACCCCGCTCCTGGCTCCTTCGCGGCCTGATTCGCTCGCGCGAGGCGCGGCCTGATCCGCGCCTCTATTGGGCGCGCCATTCTCCGTCGACTCTCGAGCTGCGGCGTGGTCGGGCGCATGTTGCCGGAGTTCAGCGCCCTCCTCGGTCCCACTCGGATGAGCGGGTGGCCGCTCTTGCCGATCCACTGATGGTTCGGCGCCGCGACGCGGTTCATTGGAGGGCTCCGGAATGTGGCGCGTTTGCTCTCGAAGGTCAGGTTGAGCGAACCGTTCGGAGGGCGTTTCAGCGCGACCGGAAACTTGCTCGGCGGCGGGTGCGATTCGTGGACTCT
Source organism: uncultured Elusimicrobia bacterium (assembly GCA_964566245.1). GTDB lineage: Bacteria > Elusimicrobiota > Elusimicrobia > CAZMIB01 > CAZMIB01 > CAZMIB01. The sequence continues at coordinate 18,753 of CAZMIB010000040.1, forward strand.
CCGTCGGAATCGGAGCGCGATTTCCTGATGATCCATCCATCACCTGGCGCGCAACCTCGGGCGGGATGTTCGTGGGATCAACTCCCCGGGGCGCTCCCGCGGCGGGGGGCGGCGCGTCGTGGGCGACGGCTGTGGCTTCTGGCGATACGATGCCCCCGGGATTAGGCGCTTCCTGGCGAATTTCGGGCGGCAGTTGGGCGACCTGTCGAGTTATGGCGGCCCCGGAATTATCGCCCCCCAGGGAGGCGAACTCCCGTCCGCCCTTGCCGTGGGGGTCGACAAGGTTCCCGCGTCCGAGCAAATTGTTGCCCTCAGCTTGATTAAGAGGGGCGCTGCCGGCAGACGGATCCGCGGCGGAAGGCGACACCGCGGGTTCAGGGGAAGGAGAGGACCGCGGAGACGCTGAAGGTTCGATGGGGGTAGGCGGGGCGCGAGCCATATTAGGATCAACCTCCGGAGATGCGGCCGATGGGATGTTTCCTCCGGAAGGCGGAGCCTCCACGATGGGAGCGGAGGGCTCACCGGACGGCATGCTTGCTCCGGCTTCGGCGCTTCGCGCCGCGACACGTGGAGCCGATTCAAAGCCCGCCTCGATGCGCGGCGCCGCAGGCGCGACTTCGGCCGCAGCGCGCAGGGGCTCCGGTCGAAGGGCGGGCGGCTCCGAGGCGGGGGGCGCGGCGGCGCGTCGTTCCGCCGCAGGCTGGGTCTCCGAGGCCTTTCGCGAGTCGGAACGTTCCTCGGCCGCTCCGGAGTCGCTTCCGCCTTTCCCTCCCGCTTCCTCTCCCGAGCCGTGGAAAATCTCGTGAGCGCCCTTCGTCATGGCTAAAAGGTTGGTGGCTTCCGAGGTGGCATTGACGATGCGCGCATAGCTTTCCGCCGTCGCGGCATTGCCGTTCCATAAGGCGCTGGCCAGCTCCGAGGAGGCCCTGCCTACGTCCCCGATCATGCCTATCCCGAATCGACCCTCGACTCCGGTGACGGCCGCGTTCAGCGCCATTCCCGTCGTCCTGACGGCGCTGCCTCCTAGTGTCAGCGCCTCATCCGCCATCATGAGGCTCGCGGCGCCTTTGAGCCCGTTCATGACTACGCCGGTAAAGACGAGACTGGGGGCGCTTTGAGCCGCGAATTCATAAGCGCCTTCACCAATCCCTTGGCCGAAGGCGGTCAGCTTAAGGGCCGCCTGATCGCCCAGGCCCATTTTCTCGGCCAGCATGTAAGCAGCGCCGCCTGTCCATGCGCCCACCTCCTTCTTGCCTTCCTGAACGAGCGACGTCTCATACTGAACTTCGTCCGGGAGCTGGATTCGCTCCCCGCCGGGCGTGATGGCGGCGCGATGCAGTCCCTGCTGCAGGCCGTAATCGGGCATCATGCTCATGACGCCGGTCCATATCTTCTCGCCCCAGGTTTCGGATTGTGCCAGAGCTTTATGCTCCACGCCTTTCTGGACGTAGGCCGATTCCCCGAGGCGCAGCATTCCCAGCTCGCCGGGCCTCTGATAGCCCAACGTCACGGCCTCGCCGTGAGGCACCTCGCGCAGTATCTCGTAGCCGTGCGATGCTTT
>CAZMIB010000041.1:0-20176 GCA_964566245.1 uncultured Elusimicrobia bacterium
CTTCGGGCTTTCGGCCGCCGGGGCCCTTGCTCGGGACCGCCCCGAAAGGGGCCTCGTCCGCGAATACCGCGAGCTATCTCGGCTCGTTGGCCGCCCTCGCCCAGCTCGCCTACGCCTGCGGGCCGGGCTTGGACGCCGGACGCCAGGCGCTCGCGCCCCTGCCCGATCTGCTGCGCAAACTGCTTTCGCGCGCGGCCGAGGTCGAGGCCCCGGCCGCGCGGGCTCTCGCCGCGAGGCGCGTGATCGCCGTCGGGGCCGGCCCCAACGCCGCGACCGCTGCCGAGGGGGCGCTGAAGCTGATCGAGATGGCCCATCTCCCCGCTCAGGCGAGCGAGCTGGAGACCTTCCTGCACGGCCCGCTGGCCGCCGTCGAGAAGGAGGACTTCGTCATCCTCGTCGCCGCGCCGGGACCCGCGTTGGACCGGGGGCGGCAGCTTCTGCGCGCGTTGGCCGAGCTGGGAACGCCGGTCTGGTGCGTCGGCGAGACTCTGAACGGCGTCCCGAGCTTCGAGCTTCCCAAGCTGCCCGAGGAGCTGAGCCCGATCCTCGCCGCGGCGCCGCTACAGCTCCTCGCCCACGCCGCCGCGGCGGCCAAGGGCGTGAATCCGGACCTGAACCGGAAAGACGAGGAGCCCTACCGGAGAGCGTCCGAGATCTATGCCTCATGACGCCCTCCACCTGACATACTTCCCTCTCCCCGCCGGGCGGGGAGAGGGCGAGGGTGAGGGGCAAAATCGTTCATGGCCCATCCTCCTCGCCCACGGCATGGGCGGCAACGCCCATTGGTGGGACGCCGTCGCTCCGCTGTTATCGCCCGGCCTTAAGCCCGTCGGCCTGGACTTCCTGGGCCACGGCGACAGCCCCTGGTCGCCGGACGGCGACTACCATAGCGGCGTTTTCGTCTCGAACCTCGAGGACGCCCGCCGGCAGCTCGGCCCCGGGCCGTTCCTTCTGGCCGGCCACTCCCTCGGCGCGCGCATCTGCCTCGACTACGCCGCGCGGCGGCCGGAGGGCCTCGCGGGCCTCGTGCTCGTCGACTTCCTGGCGGAGGTCTACGAGGCCAAGATGCGCAAGTTCAAGCGCCTGAAAACCCGCGCCCAGCCGGTCTATCCCGACGAGGACTCGATGCTGCGGCGCTTCCACCTCGAGCCCGACGAGACCCTGCTGTCCCCGGAGGCCCTCAGGACGCTGGGCCGCCGGTGCATCCGGCGGGAGGGGGAGGGCTGGACCTGGAAGTTCGACTGGCGCGCCTTCCTTTATAGGTACGAGCCGGTGTGGCCGCTGCTCGGCCGGATCAAGACGCCGACTGCGGTGATCCGCGGCGAGCACAGCACGGTGATGCGCCGCGACGTCCTCGAGCGCGTGGTCGCCGGGCTTCCCGCCGCGCGGGGGCTGGAGATACCCAAGGCGCACCACCACGTTCCGCTCGACACGCCCACCGAGCTCGCCGCCGCGATCCTGTCCTTCGCCGAGAGCCTTACTCCGGCTTAACACGCCGGGGTCTGGAAAAAACAGCGCTCGTCGGCTATGCTAACGACATAGGAGAGGACCCCATGACCCCAACCCGATACGCGCGCCTGGCGCTTTACCTGGCCCCCGCCGTTCTCGCGCTCGCCCTCTCGGCCTGCGACGACAACAAGAACAAGGTGACCTGCGGCAGCGGGACCATCGGCCAGAAGCAAAGCGACGGCTCGTGCCAATGCGTCCAGAACCCGAACAACGGCACGCAGGGCAACTGCCCCTGACGTTTCTCTAGTCTAAGACGAAGGAAGGAACTGCCGACCGCCCTGGCGGGGGCCGGCTATTGGGCCACGACCTTGCAACAAATAGCGTAAACATCCCAGGCCTCGCCCGCCGGCGCGTCACCGCACCAGGCCCCGCACGTCTTGCCTGCCGTGCTCCCGAAATTGCCGGTGTTCCAGCACGACGCCGTTCCGCTGGGCACTATCGTGGTGTCGCAAAAAGTCTGCATCTCGTCGGCGGCGCATTGCACGTAGACGCCGCTGTAAGGGCTTTGGGCTGAAATCTGGCGGCAAAACATGTACGGCATGCGCGTCTGAGTGACGGCGCCGGTATAGGGATTGGATTTCGGCCACTGCACGCCCGAGGCCGCCGAGGGCAGTATGGCTCCCACCGCCGTGATGTTCTTCTCGACCGTTAAATTGCCCCAAAGGGTCAGCGGGACCGGGACTCCCGATTGGCCGATGGTGATGCTGCCGCCGTCGCGGGCCAAGGTCGTGTTGCCCGTGGTCGTCAACTGACTGTAGATGCCGAGCGGGGAAGGATAGTACGTGTTCAAGGAAAGGCTTTCCGACCCCAGTTCTAGAGCCGTGCTTGGAATGATGAACGCGATCAGCGCCGCGACGACGGCGAACTCGGCCCGAGAATCGAGTTGCCTCATGGCCTTAGAAGCTTAACCCCCGCGCCGCGCGGCGTCAAGGCTTGACCGGCGGCCTTCCCGCAGGACCGCGTCCCGTCCGGGAAGGACGGCCGGGGGGCATGCCGCCCATCCGAACGGTCCCCTCGCCTTGCCCGGCCTTGAGCCATTGCCGCATCCGCGCCATCAGCCAACCGACGCGCTGCTGCTCCTCGCGCCAGGCCGCGCGCTCGCTTTCCGGAGACTCGCCGATACGCCGGCCGACGTCCGCGTAGAGGCCCGCCAAGGCCGACTGCGCGTCCATCGCCGCGCGCTGCGTCTCCGAGAGCGAAGCCTGCGCCTTGGCCTCGCAGTAGCCGGTCGCGAAATCCCGCGAGCCGGCGCAGGCGCCCCGGGAGCCGAGCAGGGCCCGGCACAAGCTCGATGCGCCGCAGGCGCTCTCGTCGCTCGATTTGGCGGCATGAAAGACCGACGCGAGATCCCCGCACAGGGCGGCGTCGAAGAACGGGCCGCTTCCCGCGCAGGCCTCGCCCCCGCGACGGAACGCGAAGATGGCGCGACATTCCGCGGCGCTCACGGGCAAGGGGCTTCCCTCGCCGAGAGCGCGGCAAAACGTTTCGCCTCCGCTCGCGATGTCGTCGCCGAAACGGCGGCACAGGCGATCCAAATCGGACTCCGGCAAACCGCGACCTAAGAGAACCTCGCGGCAGGCCGAGCGGTCGGGGCGCCCCTGGACGGCCGAGCCGATGAACAAGGCCGCCGCGGCGCCCGCACGGCAGCGCTGCCTCTCCTCGGGCCTCGAGGCCAGCGCCTCGCAAGGATCATAACGCCTGCGGCAGACCGCCTCGACCGCGAGGGGCGAGGTCAAGTAGGAGGCCAAGCCGACGTCCAGATTCGGCGGCGGGGAGGCCAGCAGCTTCGACACGGTGGGGGCTTGGCGCAAGCAGGCCTGCTTCTGGCCTTCGGCATCGGCCAAGTTCAGCATGTCCCGAAGCGGCGCGACCGCCTGGTCGGCGCGGCGGCGGACCTCCTCCAACGCGAGGCGCGGCTCGGCCGAGGTCTCCTGCGGCGAGGCGGGGGCTGGAAATCCCGGGCTCGCGGACGACACCTCTTGAGCCGGGGCCGCGGGAAGCGCCTGGGCCGGGGCCGAAGCCGGAGGCGCGGCGGGGGGAGGTTGGACGGCCTGCTCGGACCGCTCGCGGCGGCGGCCCATGACGAAAAGGCCCACGAGCAGCCCCGCCGCGACGACGAACCCTCGGTTGAGTTTCACCGCGTGTCGAGCTCCGTAGGGGAAGTCTAGGGCACGCGGCCCGCCCCGTCAATACCACCTCGACCATAAAACGGCGAGGCCCTCCCGCGGGAGGGCCTCGTGATGCGGCGACTGCGTCCGGTCAATGCCGGTCGGGATGACCGTGCTCTCGCCGGTCCTGAGCGAGGTCGCGCCTTTCGCGGGATTCCTCGCGCTCGTCATGGCGCAGGTCGTTGCGCTCCTTGTCGAGCGTTCTCCGATCCTTGCGCAGGCCCGCGCGATCCTTCTTCATGTCGGCGAGGAGCGCCTTCTTGTCCGCGACGAACTTATCCTGCAGGGCGTCCCGCTTCTGCTTGTACTCGGCGCGCAGGGCCGCCAGCTGCTCCTTTTTCTGAGCCTTCGTCAGGCTCGCGTCGTCGCGGATGGCATTGGCCGCGGCCCGCTCCTGCTTGTTGAGGTCGTTCATCGCGTCCGCATGGGCCTTGTCGAGCGTCTTGAGCTGCGTCATGTCGCCCAAGAGGTCCTTTTTATCCGCGGAAACGTCCGCCTTCGTCTTCGCGAGGTCGGTCTTGTCCGAGGCGACGTCGGCCTGGGTCTGCGGTATCGTCCGCTGGTCGGACGTGACGTCGTCGGCCTTGGCGCGCGCCGCGATCGCGGAAGCGAAAGCGGCGGCCACGACGGCGAACATCAATTTTTGTCTCATGGGTCAGACCTCCGTTCCATTCCGGCCTGAAAGTTAGATGCCGGAACCGGGCGGAAGGTTGGGGCGGCTTCCCGCCCATGGGAAATTTCCTATAATTCGACCGTGCCCCACGTCGCGCCGCGCCATAAGGAGCCCAAGCCGGAGTGGCTCAAGGTCAAGCTGCCCTCGGGCGAGAGCTACGAGCGCCTGAAAGCCCTCGTCCACTCCCAGGGGCTCGCGACCGTCTGCGAGGAGGCGCGCTGCCCGAACATCGCCGAGTGCTGGGGGGGCGGGACCGCGACCTTCATGGTCCTCGGCGAGAGCTGCACGCGCGGCTGCCGCTTCTGCTCGGTGGCCTCGCTCGCGCGTCCGCCGGCTCCCGACGCCGAGGAGCCCGCCAAGCTCGCGGCCTCCCTGTCCTCCCTGGGCCTGGACTACGCGGTCATCACGACCGTCTGCCGCGACGATCTCCCGGACCAGGGCGCCGCGCACATCGCGGAGTGCGTGCGACGCGCGAAGGCCGCCTGCCCGCGCATGCTGCTCGAGGTCCTGATCCCCGATTTCCGCGGCGACGAAGGGCTGCTGGGGACCGTCCTCGCGGCCGAGCCCGACGTGCTGAGCCACAACCTGGAGACGGTCGAGCGGCTCACGCCCTTGGTCCGCGACCGCCGCGCCGGCTACCGCCAGTCGCTGGACGTTCTCGCGGCCTCGAAACGGATACGGCCCGCCTCCAAGACCAAGTCCGCGCTGATGCTGGGCCTCGGGGAGACCGAGCCGGAGCTGCTGCGGGCGTTCGAGGACATGCGCGCCGTCGGCGTCGAGGTGCTCACCTTGGGCCAATACCTAAGGCCGGGCGGCGAAGGGCGGCATTTGCCGGTCGCCGAGTACGTCCCGCCGGAGCGCTTCGACCGCTACCGGATTTTGGCCGAGGGCATGGGTTTCCTGTACGTCGCGTCGGGACCGTTCGTCCGCAGCTCGTACCGCGCCGGAGAGTTGCTGCTCAAAGGAATGCTCCAGCAGGCTCCCTCTCCCCGGATAGGGGAGAGGGCGGGGTGAGGGGATCATGCCTCTGACCACTTTGGCCGAGTTCAAGATACAGCGCCTCGAGATCCTGCGCCCGGACGGGACCGTCGACGCGGGCCTCGATCCTAAAATCCCCGACGCCGAGCTCCTCGACCTGTTCCGCAAGATGGTCGAGCTGCGCGCCTTCGACGAGAAGGCCTTCAAGCTCCAGCGCCAGGGCCGGCTCGGGACCTATCCGCAGGTGCTCGGCCAGGAAGCCAGCCAGACCGTGCCGCCGTCGTGCCTGAAGCCGAAGGACTGGCTGCTGCCAACCTACCGCGGCCAGGGCTGCTACTTCGCGCGCGGGATGGAGTTCAAGTACTCGCTGATCTACTGGGGGGGGAGCGACCTCGGCACGACCTTCCCGCCCGAGAACAACGACATGATCTTCGCGATCCCGGTCGGCAGCCACCTCACCCAGGCCGCCGGGCTGGCCTGGGCCTGCAAGCTGCGCAAGGATCCCTCGGTCGTGATGGCCTACCTCGGCGACGGGACCAGCTCGAAGGGGGATTTTCACGAGGGTCTCACCTTCGCGGGCGTCTACAAGCTGCCGCTGATCTACGTCGTCGAGAACAACCACTGGGCGATCTCGGTGCCGCGCCGCGAGCAGACCGCCGCGCAAACCTTCGCGCAGAAGGCCTTCGGCTACGGCGCGGCCGGAATCCAGGTGGACGGCAACGACGTCCTGGCCCTGCACCGCGCGACAAGCGAGGCGATCGCCCGCGCGCGCGCCGGCGAGGGGCCGACGGTCATCGAGGCCGAGACTTACCGCCTCGGCGACCACACCACCGCCGACGATGCCGCGCGCTACCGCCCGGCCGAGGAGATGGCGGCCTGGAAGGCCAAGGACCCGATCGCCCGGCTGGAGAAGCACCTGCTTTCGACGGGCCGCCTCTCCGAGGCGAAGGCCGAGGCGATCCGCGGCGCGGCGGCCGCGAAGGTCCAAGCGGCGATCGAAGCCTACGAGGCGACGCCGGAGCCCGACCCGATGGACATCTTCCGCAACATGTACGCGAAGGATCCGCCGAGGCTCGAGCAACAGCGCGAGGAGTTCCGCCGCTGGATCGAGTCGCGAACCCACTCGGGCGCCGAGGTGTTCGCCGAGGGGCGCTTCCCATGACCGCGACGAACGGGAAATCGCACCGAACGTTGACCCTCGTGCAGGCGCTCAACGAGGGCCTGCGCCAGGCGATGGAGGCCGACGACCGCGTGGTCGTGTTCGGCGAGGACGTCGGCCGCAACGGCGGCGTATTCCGCGTCACCGAGGGCCTCCAGAAGACCTTCGGCGACCAGCGCGTGATGGACACGCCGCTGGCCGAGATCGGCATCGTCGGCGCGGCGATCGGCATGGCCGTCTACGGCCTGCGCCCGGTGTGCGAGATACAGTTCGACGGCTTCCTGCCGCCGGCGATGGACCAGATCATCTCGCACATGGGTCGCCTGCGCCAACGCACGAACGGACGGCACACGGTGCCGATGGTGCTGCGCTCGCCGCACGGCGGCGGGGTGCACGCCCCGGAGCACCACTCCGAGAGCCCCGAGGCGTTCTTCTGCCACCTCCCCGGCGTCAAGGTCGTGCTGCCCGCGACGCCGGCCGACGCGAAGGGGCTGATGATCGCCGCGGTCAAGGACCCGGACCCCGTGATCTTCTTCGAGCCGAAGCGGCTGTACCGCGCGATCAAGGCGGAGGTCCCGTCCGAGCCCTACGAGACCCCGATCGGCAAGGCGCGCGTCGCGCGCGAGGGCAAGGACGTCACCTTAATCGCCTGGGGCGCGATGGTGCACGCCTGCCTGCGCGCCGCCGAGGAGCTCAAGGCCGAGCGCGTCGAGGCCGAGGTGCTCGACCTCCGCACCCTCGCCCCGCTCGACGAGGCCGCCATTTTGGCCTCGGTCGAGAAGACCGGGCGCGCGGTGATCGTTCACGAGGCCCCGCTGACCGGCGGACTCGGCGCGGAGATCAGCGCGCTGATCCACGAGCGCGCCCTGCTCAAGCTGCAGGCTCCGGTGAAACGCGTTGCCGGCTGGGACACGCGCATGCCGCTTTTCAAGCTGGAGAAGTATTACCTGCCCGACGCGGACCGAGTCGTCCGCGGGGCCAAGGCCGTGTTGAGCTTCTGACCGCCAGAAGAAAACGCAGACCAGGAGACACCATGAAAAGGATCGCTCTCGCGCTCGCCGCCGTGCTGCTTCAAGGAGGACTCGCGACGGCCGGGGACCTGGACGGGACGCAGTGGAAGATGCGCCCGAAGTCCGTGATGGCCTACCTCATGCCCTGGAAAAGCGACCATTTGATCTTCGACAAGGAGAAGTTCACCTCGTCAGACTGCGTCCAATACGGCTATAACGCGGGCCCGTATCTGGCCTCGACGTCCGGGGGCACGGTCAACTGGAAGGCCGAGCAGACGAACGCCCAGGGCGAGAAGATGTCCTGGGAAGGAACCCGGATCGGCGACGCGATGACCGGCAAGTTCACCTGGACCAAGAAGGACGGCAGCGCCAAGACCTGGGAATGGTCGGCCAAGCGCGTCGCCGAGACGGCCGCCGGAAAGTGACCTCCATGGCCTACGAGTTCAAGCTTCCCGACATCGGCGAAGGGCTGCATGAGGGCGAGATCGTGAAGTGGCACGTGAAGGAGGGGGACTCGATCCGAGAGAACCAGCCGTTGGTCGACGTGCTGACCGACAAGGCCACGGTCGAGATCCCCTCGCCCAAGACCGGAAAGATCGCGAAACTGATGGCCCAACCCGGCCAGATCGTCAAGGTCGGCCAGACCATGGTCACGATCGCCGCCGACGGCGAGGCTATCGCTCCACCGGCATCGGTAAAGCAACCGGCGGGAGCTGCTCAATCTGCGCCCTCGCCCCGAAGGGGAGAGGGTGGGGGTGAGGGGGTAGGCGCGGGACGCCCCGCGCCCGCAGCCGTCACAGCTCCCGCCCCCTCCGGCGCCTTCGACTTCAAGCTCCCCGACATCGGCGAAGGCCTGCATGAGGGCGAGGTCGTGAAGTGGCACGTGAAGGAAGGCGACGCCGTGAAGGAGAACCAGCCGTTGGTCGACGTCCTGACCGACAAGGCCACGGTGGAGATCCCTTCGCCGAAAACCGGAACCGTCTTGAAGTTGATGGCCAAAGCCGGCCAAATCGTCCAAGTCGGCCAGACCTTGGTCCAAATCTCCGTCGCCGGCGCGGCTTCTTCTTCCGTTAAAGCGCCGTCTGTTCCTTCTATTTCCTCCCCCCTTGCGGGGGAGGGCGCGGGTGGGGGGAAAGTTTCCACCTCCGCTCCCACCGGCAAGGACGTCCTAGCCACCCCCGCGATCCGCAAGCTCGCGAAGGACCTCGGCGTCGACCTAGGCTCCGTCCGCGCGACCGGACCGCAGGGCCGCGTCACGGAAGCGGACGTCCGCCAAGCCGCGTCATCTTCCCAAAGCCGCCCTCTCCCACCGGGAGAGGGTGCCCGAAGGGCGGGTGAGGGGAACGTTCCCCCATCCGCTCCTCCCGCCGGCCCCGAGGAGCGCGTCCCGCTGCGCGGCATACGCCGCAAGACCGCCGAGAAGATGGCGCTGTCGAAGCGCGTCATCCCCCACGTGACCCACGTCGACGAGGCCGACCTCACGGCCTTGGTCGCCTTGCGCCAGGAGCTCAAGCCCGAGGCCGAGAAGCGCGGCGCCAAACTGACCTTCCTGCCGTTCATCGTGAAGGCCGTCGTGCTCTCGCTCAAGCAGTTCCCGCAGCTCAACGCCGCGCTCGACGACGAGCGCCAGGAGATCGTCTACAAGCGCTACTACAACGTCGGTATCGCGACGGCGACCGAGCAGGGGCTGTTCAACCCGGTCGTGAAGGGCGCGGACAAGCGCGACCTCTGGGACCTGGCCAAGGAAATCGAGCGCGTGACCTCCGCGGCGCGGAGCGGCAGTTCCGCCTTGGCCGACCTCCAAGGCGGAACGTTCACGATCACGAACATCGGCGGGATCGGAGGCCTCTACGCGACCCCGATCGTCGTCCATCCGGAGACCGGAATCCTGGGCGTGATGAAAATCGTGAAGCGCCCGATGGTTCGCGACGGCCAGATCGTCGTCCGCGACATGATGAACCTCTGCCTGTCCTTCGACCACCGCGTCCTGGACGGCGCCGAGGCCGCCCACTTCACGAACACCTTGGTGAAGCACCTGGAGAATCCCCGAACGCTCCTCTAAGCCTCAGGGCCGCCGGGGCGGCAGGCGGAATTTAGGTCTTGAATCTGGTCAGATTTCGGCCTACAATTATTCCATGGCCAACCGATCGTACAGCATCGCCAAGCTGAAAGCCGGGCTTTCCTCGGCGCTCGCCGACGTCGCGCGCGGAGGGGAGATCGTGATCACCGACCACAACCGTCCCGTGGCGCGCATCGTGCCGGTGTCGCGCGTCCCGCCGCTTCCCGACTGCGACCCGAAGACTCTCCTACGCTCGCCGCCGCTCCCGCTGCGGCGAGGCGCGAAGTCCTCCGCGGCGCTGGTGCGCCGCATGCGCGACGAAGAATGAGTCCCTGCTACTGGGACACCTCGGCGCTTCTGGCCTTGCTCTTCAAGGAAGCGTCCACCCCCGCGGCGCGACGGCTGGCGGCCGGAGGGGGACTGCCGGGCTACACCTCCTTTTTCACCTTGATCGAGATGGAGTCCGCCTACGCGCGGCGATTGGAGGAAGGCTCGCTATCGGCCTCCCGACTCTCGGAGCTCCGGCTCGAGGCCCAGCGGCTCGAGCGAGCCCTCGGCCTGATCTGGCCCGACCGCGAGATCGCGGCCGAGTCTCGGCGGATGATCCTGGAGCTCGGCCTGCGTCCGGGCGACGCGCTGCAACTCGCCTCCGCCGCCGCGGCCGCTCAAGGCGACTCCAGCCCCGCCTTCGCCAGCCTCGACGAGAAGTTGAACCGCGCCGCCCAAGCCGCGGGCCTGTCTTTGGCCTGGGAGCGTTAGGGAAGGAAAGACGAAAGGTCCTTCACCGCCGCCTCGTTCAGGGAGTGGCCGGCGTCGTAGTAGCGAACGGACAGGTCGAGAGCGGGGCGGCCTTGCCGTCCGCGCTCCGCGTTGGAGCGCTCGAAGGCTTCGACGGCCGACGCCTGTACGTTCGAGTCCTCGCGGCCCTGGAAGAAGAGAAAGCGCGCCGGCGGACGGAGGGGGGCCAAGCCCTCCAAGGTCTCGGCCAAGGACTCCTGGAGCAAGGCGTGGCGCAGGTACGCCGCGGGGAGCTCGCACTTCATCAGCAGGAACACGTCATCCCCTCGGTCGATCGCGTCCCTCTCCCGCGCCTCCGCGAGTTCCGCCAGTCCCTTCGGATAAAACGCGCGATTCTGAAGCGCGAGGATGTCCGCCCAGCGCCGCATCGGCAGGCCGCTGAGGAGCAGGGCTTTTATCCTCCCCGCCGCGGGGCTTCCCGACTCAAGCAGGCGCTTGTAAACCCGGACCGCGACGAGAGCGCCTTCGCTGTGGCCGCGGAGAAAGATTCCCTTGTCCGGATCCGTCTCGCGGCGCGCTGCCGCCCAGGACAACGCGTTCGCGGCGCAGGCGGCCAAGTCCGCCTGGGTATGCCTCGCGTACACCGTCATATCCACGCGCACGCGCGACTCCGGATCGGGCTCCAGGCCCGGCTTGTCGAACGCGACGACCGCGACCGATCGCCGACGGACCAAGGCCTCCTCGACCGCCGGGTCCAGAACGCCGACGCTCATCGTGTAGAGCCCCGTTCCCTCAAGGTCCAGAACGACCGGCAGACGGTCTTTTCCGGATGGAAAGCTCAGGTAGGCCCGGCACGCCCGCCCCTCGACCCCGTCAACCGAAGCGGTGACGGTCAGGTACGCGGGCGCGGGCTTGGCGGTGGGGGCTCCCGGAGGCGCGGCGACGGCGGCGGTTAGTTCCTCCTTCCAGCCCGCTGGCGCGGCCCCCTGGCCCCAAACGACGCCGGTCGGGAGAATCAATAAAGCAACGACGGCTCTTTCGAGCAGGCCCATGTGCTTTCGAGCGCTCCTGCGAAATTTTATGCGAAGGGGAACATCTCGGCAGGGGCCCAAGGTCCCAGCCCCGCCGCCGCTTCGAGCCCCGTCCAGCCTGGGACCCACGGCCTATTGACCCGCCCGGCTTCAAAACGCGCTATTGCGTTTCTTTAGAGTATGCTGTATTATTTCGTAAGACAATGCATGGAGGCAGCATGCGAAGACAAACCATCACGTTCCGCCTGGATGACGACAAACGGAAAGCCCTTGACGCCCTAGCGTCGGGCTTGGACCGCGACCGGAGCTACGTCATCAATGAAGCAATACGTTCCTACCTGGAGATTTATCGCTGGCAGGTCGATCATATCCGTCAGGGGATGCGCGAGGCGGCCTCCGGTCGCTTCGCGACCGAGCCGGAGGTGGCCGCGGCCTTCGCCAAGTGGCGCCCGCGCAAAGCCGCTTGAAGGTGCTCTGGACGCGCCTCGCGCTTCACGACTTGGAGGAAGCGCGGGCTTATATCGCCGAGGAAAGCCCCGGATCGGCCTCGGCCGTCATTGAGCGCATCGAGGCTTCCATCGCCGCGTTGTCCCGCCATCCATGGCTAGGGAGGCCAGGGCGGGTCAAGGGGACGCGGGAACTCGTGGTCCCTGGGACGCCATTCATCCTGCCCTACCTCGCGAAAAAAAGCAGGATCGAGCTGCTCGCCGTGATCCACGGCTCCCGCCGCTGGCCTGACGCCCTGTAGACCCGGCCCAAAACTCAAAAAGTCAAGGTATGAGTGACACCGTTTCCGGCGGGGGAGGCTCGACGGGGAAAGTGGTATAATCAGCGGGCGGTAAAGGAGCGAATTTCATGAAGCAGACCGACGTCTTGATCATCGGGGCGGGGCCGGGCGGCTATGTCGCCGCGATCAAGCTGGGCCAGCTCGGCAAGAAGGTGCTGCTCGTCGACCGCGACAAGCTCGGCGGGGAGTGCCTGAACTACGGCTGCATCCCCTCGAAGGCGCTGATCTCCGCGGCGAACGTCGTCTATAAGGCCCGCAAGGCGGCCGATATCGGGATCACGATCGGCGACGTGTCGGTCGACATGGGCAAGCTCCAGCAGTGGAAGGCGGGCGTGCTCGCGGGCATGAACCGCGGCGTCTCGACGCTGACGAAAGGCAACGGCGCCGAGATCATGCAGGGCGAGGCGCGCTTCACCGGACCCAAGACCGCCGAGGTCAAGACGGCCTCCGGGACCGAGACGGTCGAGTTCGCGCACGCGATCATCGCGACCGGGACGCGTCCGATCCCGATCCCCGGCTTTGCGTTCGACGGGCAAAACGTTCTCAGTTCCAAGGAAGCCCTCGACCTGACGGCCGTCCCCGGCCGGCTGGTCGTGATCGGCGGCGGCGTGATCGGGCTCGAGATCGGGACCTTCTACGCGAAGCTCGGCAGCCAGGTGACCGTGCTCGAAATGATGCCGCAGCTTTTGCCCGGCCTCGAGGCCGACTTGGTCCAACCGGTCGCGCGCCAGCTCGCGAAGCTCGGCGTCGCGGTCCACCTGCAGTCCAAGGCCCTGCGCTGGTCGGAGAAGGACGGCGCGCTGGCCGTCGCCGTGCAGACCCCGGAGGGGGAGAAGGATATCCCCGCCGACAAGATACTGCTCTCGGTCGGACGCGCGCCGGTCACCGACGCGCTGGGCCTGGAGGCCGCCGGCGTCGAGCGCGACGCGCGGGGGCACGTGAAGGTCGACGCTCAGTACCGAACCTCGGCTCCCGGCATCCACGCGATCGGCGACGTCGTCGGTCCGCCGTACCTCGCGCACAAGGGCTCGCGCGAGGGCATCCTCGCGGCGCTCGCGATCGGCGGCGACGGCGTAGCGGCCTCCGGCCGCGAGCCTAGCGTCGAGGTCTCCGGCCGAGACGGATCAGTCGCGCGGCGCGCCGAGGCGCTAGGTCCTGTGCCGTGGGCCGTGTTCACCGATCCCGAGGTCTCCGCCGTCGGCCTCACCGAGGCCGAGGCCAAGGCCCAGGGCATGGAACTTTCGATCGGGCGCTTCCCGTTCGCGGCCTCCGGCCGCGCCGTCACCTCGCGCGAGCCCGAGGGCTTCGTGAAGGTCGTCGCCGACAAGGCGACCGGGCGACTGCTCGGCGTCGGAATCGTCGGCCCCGGAGCCTCGGACCTGATCAGCGAGGCCTGCCTCGCGATCAAGCTGAAGGCCACCTTGCACGATATCGCCTCCACGGTCCATCCGCACCCGACCTTGCCCGAGGCGTTCCTGGAAGCCTCCGAGGCCGCGCTCGGCCAGGCGATCCACATCCTCGCGCGACGCGCGTGAACATTCGGCACCTCGGCGTCATCGACTACGCCGAGGCCCTCGCGCTGCAAAAGGCGCTCGTCGAGGAGCGCCTCGCCGGCGAGCCCGACGTCCTGTTGCTGCTCGAGCACCCGCACGTGATCACGCGCGGAGCCTCCGCCCGACGCGAGGGCGCGCCGGCCGTGGCCGCGATGCTGGACGGCGTGCCGGTCTATGACGTCGAGCGCGGGGGACAGCTCACCTACCACGGCCCCGGCCAGCTCGTCGCCTACCCGATCGTCCACCTCAAGGAGCGCGGCCTCGGCCTAGCGGAGCACATGCGCGGCCTCGAGGACGCGGTCATCGAGGCCGTCCGTCCGTGGGCCGCGGCGGAGCGGCTGGCCGGATTCACCGGGGTATGGTCCGGCGGCCGCAAGCTGGCCTCGATCGGCGTCGCGGTCCGGCGCTGGGTAAGCTATCACGGCGTCGCCGTGAACGTCTCCACCGACCTGGCCTTCTTCAGGCGCATCTACCCCTGCGGCCTGGAACCCTCGCAAATGACCTCGTTGGAGAAGCTCACCGGCGGGCCCGTGCCGATGGGCGAGGTCCGAGAGCGCCTCGCGTCCGCGCTTTTGTCGCGCCTCGCCGGGCGTCCGGCCCATGCCTAAGCGGCCGTGGGCCGTCGCGGGCGTTCTCCTCGGGGCCGTCGTCGTCTGGGGCGTCAGCATGGGAGTCATCCGCTGGAGCTTCCGCAAAACGGCCGCCCTGTTCATACAGGGCCGAGAGGAGCGCAGCCAATCGGAGCCCTATGTCCGCCGCGCGAAAGCCCTCGGCCTGCGCTGCGAGGACGCCCGGTCCCGAGCGGACGCGGAGCGCGCGGCGGTGCTGTGGAAGGTCGAGGAAAGCGGCCCCGGGGGACATTGCGCCGGGCGCCCCGACCTCGGCTTCGTCTGGATCAACCCGAAAGACGCGGAACGAAGGATCGACCGGGCCCGGCGCCCCGCCTTCACCGTCCTCGCTTTGATCGTCGAGACCCCGCGGCCCGGCCGGCCCCTGGCGCTGCGCTACCTAGGCGAGCGAGACGACGAGTAAAGTGATAGAATAGCCGTCCGCCGATGCTCCAGCCCCATGCCTTGCCCCATATGACCGTTCTCGAGCTCAAGGCCCTGCGCGAGCAAGGCGCCCCGCACGTGCTGGTGGACGTCCGCGAGAACAGCGAGCACTCGCTCTGCAAGATCGAGGGCGCCGTGCTGATCCCCCTGGGCAAGCTCCCGGCCCGGATCGGCGAGCTGCCGCGCGACCGCACGATCGTCGTGCATTGCCACCACGGCGGCCGCTCGGCCCGAGCCGTCCAGCTCCTTCACGAGTCGGGCTGGCCCAAGGCCGTCAACCTGGCGGGGGGAATCGACGCCTGGTCCAAGCACGTCGACCCCTCGATCCCGCGCTACTGAATCAACCGGGGCCTCCGGTCGCGACGCCTGCGGCGAGGTCCCGCCTCTTCCGGACCTAACGACCCGGGCCTTCGGGCCCACGACGACGGGGCGGCCTTTCCTTATAATATGCGAAGCCATGAAACGCGCCCGTAAGCTCGTCGCGGCGGCCCTTTCGGCCTCCCTTTTCCTCTCTCCCGGGGCGGCCTGGGCTCAGCGCGTCCGGGAGGCTCTCCCGCCGGCTTCGGCGCCCGCGACCGGGATAGCGGTCTTCCCCGTGCTCGCCGTTCCGCCCTCCCTGGGTTCCCTCGTCGCTCCTCCGAACCCGGGCGCGGCGCCGATACTCCTCCCGCTTGCCTCGCTCCGGCCGATCGGCCTCCTTTGGCGACAACCGGGCAAGCGCGCCGTCCGCGCGTCACCCTCCGTCAAGCTCTCGGCTCTCGACAAGCTGGAACGGCGGCTCTCCGATCCCCAAGCCTCCTCCGTCCAGACGGCGGAGGTCCTCGAGCGCGTCTATGCCGGCGCCGCGAACCTCGAGGACGAAACGCCTTATGCGAACCGCCCCCCGCCCGATGCAGAACGGCGAGGAACCGAGGAGTACGCAGCGGGCGCGGAGACAAAAACGACGACGCCGTCGTCGTTTTCCGCGCCCCCCGCGCCCTCCGCGGTTAATTCGCCGTCGGCCGTTCGCTTAACCTCCCTCGGTCGAGCCCCGAGCTTCGCCGCTCTCCTGGCGGCCGGAGCCGTCGCCAAGGCGGCCTGGCCGGCCTTCGCCCTCGCCCAAGCCGCGGCGGGCGCGGCGCCGCAGACCTATGAGACGGCGGCGAGTCTCGCGCCCTTCGCGCCGGCGCTGGTCGCCGTCTATCCGATCGCGCGCGGACTCGTCGATCGGCGCGCGGCGCCCTCGAGCGGCCCGAGGACGACCCCGAGCGACGCCGCCGCGGCCGCCGCCGTCGGCGCCCTGGTGAGCTGGCCGTTCTTCTTCATCCGGCTCCTCGATGGCACGGTCGCGCTCCTGCCGGCCGCCGCGGGCTACGCGTTCCTCCACTCGCTCTTGATCGTGGCCCTGCTGGGAGACCGTCGCTCGACGCCGCTATACGAATGGCAGGCCTCGCACGACCAGGCCTTCCGCCACGACTACCCCGGCGGGCTGGGCGCGTGGGGGGGCCACCCTTACGGCGGCGACCGCTTCGGGCAGCGGGCGCCGGGCCGGGTTTCCGCCGGGGAGAAGGCCGCGGCCCGGATATTCGCCGCCTGGCTGGGGCTGCTGTTCCTCTCCGATCCCGTCATCGCGCTCGCCTACGCGGCCGCGTTGACCGCGATGTTCATGCTTCAGGACGTCCTGGCGAGCCCGTCCGGCGAAGCCGGAAAGTGATAGAATCGCCGCGTGAAGATCGAGGGCTCCGTCGCGCTGGTGACCGGCTCGGCCAAACGGGTCGGCCGCGTCCTCGCGGGCGAGCTCGCGCGGCGCGGCGCCAGGCTGGCGATCCACTATAACACCTCGCGCTCCGAGGCCCTCGAGCTCGGGGCCGAGCTTAAGGCGCGCCACGGGACCGAGTCGGCCGTCTTCAAGGCCGACCTCGGCCGGGCCAAGGACGCCGCCGGCCTCGCGAGGCTCATCCGCCGCCGCTTCGGGCGCCTCGATATCCTCGTCAACAGCGCCTCGGTCTACAAGCGCACGCCGTTCGGCGAGGTCAGCGAGGCCGACTGGGACGAGCACCTGGACGTCAACCTGAAGGGACCCTTTTTCCTCTCCCAGGCGGCGGGCCTCATGATGCGCGAGGCCGGCCGAGGCAAGATCGTCAACATCGCCGACTGGGCGGGCCTGAGGCCTTATCCGGGCTACGCGCCGTACTGCGCCTCCAAGGCCGGGCTCATCTGCCTGACGCAATCGCTCGCCAAGGCCCTGGCCCCCGAGGTTCAGGTCAACGCGGTCCTGCCGGGACCCGTGCTGCTGCCCGAGGACGTCGGCGCCAAGGAGCGCGAGGCGATCCGGAACGCGACCTTGGTGAAGCGCATCGGCAGCCCCGCCGACGTCGCCGCCGCGGTGATCTACTTCGTCGAGCAGGACTTCGTGACCGGGGCCTCGCTGCCGGTCGACGGGGGGAGGCTCATCCAATGAGCTTTTCGGTGACGCGCGTGATCCACTTCTGCTACGGTCACCGGCTGCTCGGCTACGCCGGCAAATGCCGCTTCCCGCACGGCCACAATGGGCGCCTCGAGGTCACGATCGCGCGCCCCAAGCTGGATAAGATGGGCTTCGTGATGGATTTCGAGGACATCAAGGCCGCGGTGCAGCGCTGGGTCGACGCCGAGCTCGACCACAAGTTCCTGCTGAACAAGAAAGATCCGCTGGTCCGCGTCTTCACCGAGCTGGGCGAGCCGTTCGTCGCGCTGGACGGCAACCCGACCGCCGAGGCGATCGCCAAGCTCGTCTTCGACCACGCCCGCCGCCAAAAGCTCCCGGTCTCCGAGGTCCGCCTCTGGGAGACCGTCAACTCGTTCGCGACCTATAAGGGTTAGCGCCGGCGTACGAACTCGACGGCGACCGAGGCGGTCTTCGGCATGACCTTCGGGCGCTTCGTCACGCGCACCCTCACCACGCGAACGGGCTTGAAGCGCTTCAGCAGGGCCAGCGCGACGGCCTCGGCGACGGTCTCGATCAGCTTGAACTCGCGCCCCTCGACGACCTGCCGCGCGAGCTTCTCCGCCTCCCAATAGTCGACCGCCAAGGACGGGTTGTCCGCGCGCGCGGCGGGGAACAAGTCCGCGTGCAGCTCCACGTCCAGCTTGAGGGTCTGGGGCTCCTTGCGCTCCCAGTCGGGAACCCCGACGCGGGCTTGGCAGGAGACGGCGTTCAGGAGAATGCGGTCCATGGGGGAGTTAATTGAGGCAAATTGGTATCATGCCGGCATGACCGAAACGAGACAGGTCGTCATCATCGGCTCCGGCTCGGCCGGCTACACGGCCGCGATCTACGCGGCGCGCGCCGATCTCAAGCCCCTGCTTTTCGCCGGCCTGCCCTCGGGCGGCCAGCTCATGCTGACCTCGGACGTCGAGAACTTCCCCGGCTTCCCGGAGCCCGTGCTCGGCCCCGAGCTGATGGACCGGATGCGCAAGCAGTGCGAGCGCCTGGCCGTGGAGATCATCGACGAGCACGTCGCGTCCGTCGACCTCAAGCGCCGCCCGTTCCGCCTCGAGACCACCGAGGGCAAGACGGCCCTCGCGAACGCGCTGATCGTCGCGACCGGGGCGAACGCGAAATGGCTCGGCTTGCCGTCCGAGAAGAAGCTGCAGGGCCGCGGCGTCTCGGCCTGCGCGACCTGCGACGGCTTCTTCTTCAAGGGGAAGCGCGTCGTGGTCGTCGGAGGGGGGGACACCGCGCTCGAGGAGGCGCTGTTCCTGACCAAGTTCGCCTCCGAGGTCACGCTCGTGCACCGCCGCGACGTCCTGCGCGCGTCGAAGATCATGCAGGACCGCGCCTTCGCGAACCCGAAGATCAAGTTCGCCTGGAACGCGACCGTCGACGAGGTGCTCGGCGGCGAGGCGGTCTCCGGGGTGAGGCTGCGCGGCAACGACGGCTCGTCGCGCGAGCTCGCCTGCGAGGGCCTGTTCGTCGCGATCGGCCATGAGCCGGCGACCTCGTTGTTTCGCGGCCAGCTCGCGCTCGACTCCGTCGGCTACATCGCGACCGACGGGCACACCCGCACGTCGGTCCCCGGGGTGTTCGCCGCCGGCGACGTGATGGACCCGCATTACCGTCAGGCGATCACCGCGGCCGGCACCGGCTGCATGGCCGCCCTCGAGGCCGAGCGCTTCCTGGCGCGCGGCGAGGCCGCGCTCGCCAAGCCTTAAAGCCGCGGCCCTCATCCCAGCAGCCCCGCGTCCTTCAGCTCGACCCCGAGCCGCCGGACGCCGTCGACGAACAGCCCCCAGCCGGCGGCCAGCCGGTCGGCCTCCTCGCGCGCCAGGCGCGGCTTGAAGGTCCGCTCGACCTTCGCGCGGGGAAAGGACTCCAAGGCCGCGAGACCGGCCCCCTCGGCCGCCAAGGCGGCGGCTCCGAGCGCGGTCGCCTCGGCCTCCGCGCAGCGCGCGACCGGAAGCTGAAGCAGATCCGCCTGGAAGGACAGCAGCGCGTCGAGCCTCGACAGGCCCCCCGAGGCGCGCACCGAGCCGATCTCGATCCCGGCGGCGGTCATCGTCCGCGCGATGTCTCCGACCAGGAAGGCGATCCCCTCGACGACCCCGCGCACGACGTCCGCGCGCCGCGTCCGGCTCGTGAGGCCGACGAACGCGGCCGGGCTCTGGTAGTCCCAGCGCGGCGCGCCGAGGCCGCCGATCGCGTTGAGCGACAGCACGCGGTGCGTCGAGGCCCGGCACAGCTTGTCCGCCTCCTCCGCGCCGCCCAAGAGCCCCAGCCCCTCGCGCAGCCAGTCGAGGCTCGTCCCCGCCGCGTGCACCGTCCCCTCGAGCAGGTAGGCCGAGCGTCCCGCGGCGCGCTGGAACGCGACCGAGGAGAGCAGCCCCGGGACGCGGCGAGGCTGCTCGCCGACGTTCAGCAGGAAGAAAGCGCCGGTGCCCAGGTTAAGCGCCGCCTCCGCGCGACCGCGCGCGCCGAGGCCGAGGACGGCGGCCTGCTGGTCGCCGAGGCCGGCCGTTATCGGCACGCCGTCCGCGCGGCCCCAGTCCCCGAGGCTCGGCCGTATCTCGGGCAGGATCTCGCGCGGGATATCGAACCAGCGCAGCAGCTCCTCGTCCCAATCCAGCGTGGCGAGGTTGAACAGCAAGGTCCGCTGCGCCATCGTCGGGTCGGCGGCGAAGACCTCTCCCCGGGTCAGATGCCAGATCAGGAAGGTCGAGACGGGTCCGACCGCGAGCCGTCCCGCGTCGGCGAGCTTGCGGGCCTCGCGCGAGCCGCGCAGGACCCAGGCGATCTTGGCCGCCGAGTAGTACGGCGTCAGGACGAGTCCGGTCTTCTCGTAGGCGGCGAAGCGCTTGTCGGCGAGGGACTCCGCGATCTCCGCGGCGCGTCCGTCCTGCCACGACAGCGCGCGTCCGACCGGGCGCCCGTCGCGGCGGTCCCAGAGGACGATCGTCGAGCGCTGGGCCGCGAGGCCGATCGCGAGCGGGAGACGCCCGAG
>CAZMIB010000042.1:0-19836 GCA_964566245.1 uncultured Elusimicrobia bacterium
GCCGCCGCGGCTCCGGCGTCGGCGCCCGCGGCCAAGAGCGTCGGCGGGGGCCCGCGCTTCGAGCCCAAGACGCCGCGCGACCCGATGGTTTCGCAGAAGGACATCGAGGACCTCAAGCGCAGGGAGGAGGAGGCCCGCCAGGCGAAGGAGCGCGAGGAAGCCGAGCGTCTCAGGCGGCAGCGTGAGGAGACGCAGCGCACCGCTCCGAAGACCAAGCCGCGCAGGAAGGAAGCGCGGCCCGAGGACGCGCTGAGCCTGCAGGGCATCATCTCGGGCGAGGGCGTCCGCTACGCCTTGCTGAACGGAGAGAAATACAAGGCCGGCGACGTGGTCCACGGGGCGAAGGTCGTCGAGATCGGCGCCAGCAAGGTGGTTTTCTCTTACAAGGGCCGGACGTTCACGAAGTATATCCGCTGAGCCGGGGAGGATCGTATGAGAGCGATCAAGAAAGCCTTGAGCCTTGGACTGGCCGCGTGCGTCGCGGCGGGCGGCATGCCCGTCTGGGCGCAGCCGGTCGGGATACAGAAGCTCTCCGGCGAGGGAGGCCCGATTCAGGAGAGCGGCTCTCCGCGCTCCGACTCCGGCTCGTCCGGGGCCGTTCCCGAGGAGCCCGGCGCCGCCGCCGAGGCCGCGGCCGCGGCTCCCGCCGCCCCCTCCGCGGTCTCGGGAACCCAGCTCGGCGGGGCCTCGGCCGAGGCGGTCGAGGCCGTCACGCGCGAGGCGGTATCGCCTTTGGATACCCGCGTGACCGTGCGGGTCAAGGAGGCGCCGCTGGCCACCTTCCTCGACACGATCGCCGCCCAGGCGCGCGTGAACTTCATCATCACCGAGGGGCTGGAGCGCGTCAAGATCACCGCGTTCCTGCAGACGGTCAAGGTGCGCGAGGCCCTGCAGGTCCTGCTTGAGGTCAAGGGCCTCAGCTACGAGCGCGTCGGAAAGACGAACACGTTCATCATCCGCGCTCGCTCGGCCGGCGCCCCGCGCACGGTGACGCGCATCTACACGTTGAACTACATCTCGCTGATCTCGCTGACCGGCTCGGGCGCCGCGGCGATCACGCCGGACTCCGGGCTCTCGAGCGGCGGCTCGTCGCCCCAGAATGGGACGAGCCAGGGCACGGACTCGTCCGGGGGAATCGGCGCCCCGTCGTCCCAGTCTCAGACGGCGAGCTCCGGCGGGGGAATCGGATCCGGCATCCCGTTCATCAAGGTCGTGGAATCGGTGCTCTCGCGAACCGGACGAGTCTCGCTCGAGCCTCGGACGAACAGCGTGATCATCACCGACGTTCCCGAGGTCTTCCCGCACATCGAGCAGCTCATCGCGGAGCTCGATAAGAAGGTGCCCCAGGTCATGATCGAGGCCCAGATCGTCGAGATCAACTCCGACAAGGTTCAGGACCTCGGCATCGAGTGGGGCGGCGCGAACGGCGAGCTCGCGCAGTACGTGGGCCCCTCGCGCCTGACCGACTACCCGCTGCGGCCCGGCATCCTGAGCGGCAACAACTGGCAGTACTTCTTCCCGCCGGCCGGCACGACGGTGAACACGTCGCTGATCCAGCAGGCGGCGGGGGCGGCCGGGGCGACGACGGCGACGAGCGGCTCGTCGTCGGGGGGAGGGGCGATCACCTCGATCAGCCCGTTCTCGTCCACCGGCATCCAGGGCGACCGCGGGGTTTTCTTCGGCGTCTTCAGCTTGGCGCAGTTGACCGCGATCCTGCGCGCGTTGATCCAGCGCAGCGAGGCCCGATTCCTCGGCAAGCCGAAGATCCTGACGCTGAACAACAACCCGGCGATCATCCAAGTGATCCGCCAGGCCGCGATCGGCCAGCAGACGCAAACTTTGGGCCAAGGCACGGCCTCGACCTCGACCAGCGGCGTCGAGCGGCGCAACATCGGCCTCAAGCTCAACGTGACGCCCCAGGTCAACCGCGAGGGCTACATCACGATGCTCGTCCAGCCCTCCTTCACCGACGTCCAGGCCTCGGCGATAGGCGGAAATACCGTCGATCCCACCAGCCGCGGGGCCTCGACCTTGGTCCGGGTCAAGAACGGCCAGACGATCGTGCTGGGCGGCCTGCTGCAGTCGAAGGAGAACAAGGTCGTGCGCAAGGTGCCGCTGTTGGGCTACATCCCGGTCATCGGCTGGCTGTTCACGAGCGTCTCGAACACGCGCTCGAACACGGACCTGGTGCTGTTCATCACCCCGACCATCGTCAACGACTGATCGGGCGAGAAGAGCGCGAGAGTCAGCTCGACGGGCCGAGGGAGGCGAGCAGGTCGTCGACCTTGGGCGTCCAGGGGTCGGCCGGGCCGTCGATCCGGTAGCGCTTGAAAAAGCCCAGCACCGCGCGCGCGTCGCCGGGCCTGCCGACCGCGGCCGCGGCGCGGGCGAGATCGAAGAGGTCCTCCTTCGACGTCCGCGGCGAGAAGGGATCGACCGCCGCCAGCAACGCGGCGTAAGCCTCTCCGGCCCGGCCCTCCCGCAGGCACAGCCGCCCCAGGGCGATCCTCAGCCCCTCGGCTTCCGCCCCGCTCGCGAGGGAGACGGCGCGCCGCTCGAGGCGGAGGGCCTCCTCGCCCCGTCCGAGAGCCGCCGAGGCTTGGGCCTGCGCGTGATAGCCCCAAGGGAACTCCGGGTAGCGCGCCACGACGGCCTGGGCGTGCGCGAGGGAGAGCGCCGCTTCGCCGCGGAGCAGGCGCAGCTCGGCCGCGTGATAGTTCGCGAGCCCGGCCTGGGGGTCCGTCTCCAGCACCTTGTTCAGGCAGGCCAAGGCGCCCTTGTCGGACCAGGGCGTCGGGGCGCCGGATACGATCCGGCTGAAGGCGTTGGGATCGAGCGCGCCGCAGGGATAGGCCTCGGCCAGACGAGAATGGCGTCCGGTGTCGGCGTAGAGGACGCCGGTGTCGTCGAAGAATACCGGCGCGTAGCCCGGGGCGCGCGCGGCGACGGCGGCCGTGCCGAGGCCGACGGAGTAGGGGACGAGCATGAAGTCCGGCGCGTAGCGCCGGAGGATCGACCTCAGGGCGTCCGCGTCCGCGAACAAGCGGCTGCCGGCGAAAAAGTCGTCCTCCGTGAAAAGAAAGGGGACCTCCATGTCCATGAATATCTTGCGCCGGGGATACAGCCGCCATTGAAGGTAGCCGCCCACGTTGGGGTCGTTCAGCACCGAGCCCCCGGGCTCGGCGCGCTCCAAATAGGCGGCGACGCCTTCCGGCAGGTTCGTCAAGGAAAGCGGCCAGCGCGGCGTCCGACGAAGATGCGAGGCGAGGAACAGGGCCGGCAGGCAGGCCAGCAAGCCGCCCAACGCGGGCGCGAGCCCGCGCAGGGCGCCGTCCACGACGGGGCGGATGGGCGGAGGTCCGTCTTTCAGCAGCGGGAGCGCCAGCAGGCAAAACTCGTTCTCGAAGCGGCCGCCCTTCGTCAGCAAGGCCGCGCCCGCGGCGCAGAGCAGGACCGGGCCAAGCCTCAGCCTGCGGCGCAGCAGCCCGTCCAGCGCGACGAGAACCGCGAGGCCGAGCAGAAGGCCGAACGCGGCCGCCTGGGTGGGGACCAGGTCGACCAATCCGGGGGAAAGGAGCTCGTGGGCGCTGAGCGCCCGGAACTCGCGAATATGGTCTCCGGCGAACGGAAAAGGGGTGAAGATCGTGTCGAAGATCGAGAGCCCGTTGGGCGTGAGCAGCACGGCGGCCGCCGAGAGCGTCGCGGGGATCAGGACGCCGTCGCCGCAGGTCCGTTCCCACCCCAGCCGCTCGGCCGCGCGCTCCGCGAGGGGAACGAGGCACAGCGCCAGCAGGACGGGGAAATAAATGCCGTGGGCGTTGCTCCAGAAAAGGGCCAGCACGGGCAGGGCCCAGGCCGCGCGTCCGCCGGTCTCGAGGATGTTGAGGAACGCCGCGATCAGGAAATAGGAGAAAAGATGCGGCCTGACGATAAGCGCGCGCGGGAAGAGGACCATCGCGCAGAGGGCGAAGATCAGCGCGTGCCAGCCGGTCACGCGCCGCCGCCCCCGCGCGAGGAGGCGCGGCACTAGGGCCATCGTGCCGAGGAAGAGGGCCGCCCGCAGCGCGAGCAGGCCGTAATAGCCGGAAACGGACCAAAGCGCGTAGGTCAGGAGCTGGAACAACCAATAATAATCGGCCCTGACGCGGGGAGGGGCCAGGAAAGAAAAGAAGCTATGGTTCGGGAGAGCGTGATTTTGGACGATATAGCGTCCCCCGGAGAGGTGGTACCAGAGGTCGTTATCCAAGGCCTGGATCGGCAGGCGAAGCAGGGCGTAGCCGCCGAGGAGGCCGAGCAGGGATATATAAAGGAAGGGCAACGAGCGGCACTTTTCCGGCAGGAGGGCGGCGAGCCTGGACCGCATGGACGCCCCATCCTAGCAAATTGACGCCGCGTGACGACCCCTTGACGCCGCAAGTTTCCGGCCCTACACTATGGCGAACGCGCGTATTCGCGTGGGGTAGCCGAGAGCGATGAAATTCCGCCTGGGGGAGCTGCTCGTCAAGAGCGGGGTAATCAACGAGGAGCAGCTCAAGCGCGCCCTCAAGATCCAGGAGCAAAGCGGGGTCCTGCTCGGCGAGGCGATCATCAAGTCCGGCTTCGCGACCGAGGACGCGATCACGATCGCGATCTCCAAGCAGATGGGGATTCCGTACGCCTCGCGCGAGAACCAGATACTTAGGCCGGAGAAGGGGCAGGGCCTCGACAAGGTCATCAGCGAGAAGTTCTCCCGCGACCAGCTCGTCCTGCCGCTGTTCATGGAGGACTCGACCCTCGCGGTCGCGATGGCCGACCCCACCAACGTCCTCGTCCTCGACAACCTCAGGCTGATGACCGGCGCCGAGATACAGCCGTTCATCGCCTCGAAGGCCCAAGTCCTGAAGGCGATCGACGAGTTCTACGGCGGCAACGCCGGCGAGAGCCTGATCGACAAGGCGATGGAGAAGCCCGCCTCGGGGAGCGCCGCCGCGGCCGAGGTGGAGGTCGACACCGAGGAGGATTTCCTCGACCTCGACAAGGTGATGTCGGAGGCGAAAGGCGGCAACGTCGTCCAGCTCATCAACGCGGTCATGAAGCAGTCGATCTCCGAGCGGGCCTCGGACATCCACCTCGACGTCTTCGAGGAGCGCGTGAGCCTGCGGTTCAGGATCGACGGCACGCTTTACGAGCGCACGCCGCCGCCGAAAGAGTCGGTGGGCCCGTTCGTCAGCCGCATCAAGATTCTTTCCAAGCTCGACATCGCGGAGCGCCGCCTGCCGCAGGACGGGGCGTTCTCGATGAAGTACCAGAACCGCAAGGTCGACGTGCGCGTCTCGGTGATGCCGACGGTCTTCGGCGAGAAGCTCGTGATGCGCATACTCGACAAGGGCGGGGCCGTCAAGGACGTCAACAAGCTCGGCTTCGAGCAGCGGCAGCTCGACGACTTCCTGGGGGCGGCCCAGTCGCCGCACGGGCTGATCTTCCTGACCGGCCCGACCGGCTCCGGCAAGACGACCACACTGTACGCCGTCCTGCAGGCGATCTATACCCCGGAGATGAACTTCATGACCGCCGAGGACCCGGTCGAGTTCAAGCTGGCCGGGATCAGCCAGTGCCAGATGAAGCCGTCGATCGGGCTGACGTTCGCGAGCGCCCTGCGCTCGTTCCTGCGTCAGGACCCGGACGTCATCCTGGTCGGCGAGGTCCGCGACGCCGAGACCGCGGAGATTTGCCTGAAGGCCGCGATGACCGGCCACCTCGTGCTCTCGACCTTGCACACCAACGACGCGATGGGCGCGGTCCCGCGCCTCGTCGACATGGGCATGGAGCCGTACATGCTGGCCGACTCGCTGCTGCTGGTCGCCGGCCAGCGCCTGGTGCGCGCGCTATGCATGGCCTGCCGCGTCGCGTACAAGCCCCCGCCGGAGGAGATCCAGCAGTGCGTGAAGGAGGCTCTGCTCGATCCGTTCCCGAAAAAGCCCGAGGAGCTGACGTTCTATAAGGCGGTCGGCTGCGACAAGTGCGCTAAGACCGGCTACCTCGGCCGCCGCGCGATCTACGAGGTCTATCGGATCCTCCCCGAGATGCGGCCGCTGATCGCGAAGGGGATGGACCTCCCGAAGCTGCGCGAGGTCGCGTGGAAGAAAGGCATGTGGAACATGCGGGCCAGCGGCTGGCGCAAGGTTATCGACGGAGTCACGACGGTCGACGAGGTGCTGTCGAGCACGCTCGAGGAGTAGGAACCCTCCTTGACAAAGGAGGGGGAGAGCATTACACTACGGAAGCTTTACAAGGAGTTTAAATGGGCAAATACCTCTACACCGCTCAGGACGCGCAAGGCGGCACCTCCACCGGGGTTCTCGAGGCCGGCGACGAGAACGAGGCCGCCCAGTCCCTTCAAAGCCGCGGGCTCCTGATCCTGTCGCTCGCGCCGGAGAAGGCGGCCGGCGCGGCCGCGGGCTTCAAATCGCTCGGAGGGGGCAAGGTCTCCGGGCGGGATCTTGTCTTCTTCGGCGCCCAGCTCTCGACCTTGCTCAACGGCGGCGTTCCGCTCGTGCGCAGCCTCTCCTTGCTCGGCGACAATACCGTCGACCGCGGTCTCTCGGGTGCGCTTCAGGCCGTCACGAAGGACGTGGCCTCCGGTTCCCAGTTTCACCAGGCGCTGAGCAAGCATCCTAAAGTTTTCAGCAACCTATGGGTCTCGCTGATCCAGGCGGGCGAGCTTTCAGGCCAGCTTCCGCGCTCGCTCAAGCAGATCGCGGACTACATGGAGGCGCAGGAGGACATGAACGGCAAGATCGTCACCGCCCTCATGTACCCGGCGGTGCTGTTCGTGATCTCGGCCGGAGTGTTGGCCTTCTTCATCATCAAGATCGTCCCGACCTTCGCGGAGATCTTCAAGAGTTTCCATATCACTTTGCCGGCGCTCACCGCGTTCATCATCTTCGTCTCGACCTCCCTGGCGGACCACCTGTTCCTTATCGTCGGGGCGATCGTCGCCGCGGTGGTGCTCGTCCGGTCCTATCTGGAGACCGAGGCCGGGCGCATGACCTGGTCGCGGATGATGATCCGCCTGCCGTTCTTCGGCGAGTTCATCAACAATATCCTGCTGGAGCGCCTGCTGGTGACGTTGACCACGCTGTTGACCAGCGGCGTCAGCATCCTGAACGCGATCCAGGTGCTCGAGAACGTCTACGCGACGAACCCTCTGTTTCAGAACGCGCTGAAGTCGGTGCGCAACGACGTCGCGCAGGGCAAGACGATCTCGGCCTCCTTCGCGAAGACCGGGATACTGCCCCAACTCGCGACGCAGATGATGCTGATGGGCGAGGAGTCGGGCAAGCTGCCGGACATCCTCGCGACGTTGTCCAACTTCTACAAAGGCCAGGTCGAGCAGTTCATACGCCGCTTCACCTCGATCATCGATCCGATCATGGTGGTCTGCATCGGCGGACTGGTCGCGGTGATCGTGATGGCGGTGTTCCAGCCGATCTTCTCGCTGTCGCAGATAGGCGCGGGCGGCGGCGGAGGCGGCTAGGCGGGCGCGGCGTGAACTTGATTCTTAGGAGAGGAGAGATAACGATGTCCAAGCGAACGCGGGGCCAGGCGGGCTTCACTTTGATCGAGCTGCTGGTCGTGGTCATGATCATCGCGATCCTGGCCGCGACCGCGCTGCCTAAGTATTTCCGCACCGTCGAGCGCAGCCGCTTGACCGAGATCACCACGCTCTCGACCGCGGTCAACTCCGCGGAACAGCGCTACTTCCTGCAGTACGGCACGTTCGGGACGTTCGCGAACATCGACGTCGGCGCCCCGACCTTGCACTACTTCACGAACACGGATATCACCGCGAACGGCACCGCCTTCAGCGTCACCTTCACGCGCAACAACAACAGCGCGGCGCCCTCGAGCTTGGTCAACTCCGGGTACACGATCATCTTCGGCGGCGACAGCGCCGGCAACACGAACTTCTCCGGGACGGTTCAGGGGTTCTTGAACACGTGGAACTGAGCAGGAGCAAGCGCTCGGGCTTCACCCTGATCGAGCTGCTGGTCGTCGTCATCATCATCGCGATACTGGCGGCGACGGCGATACCTCAGTATCAGAAAACGGTGGAAACCTCGAAAGCCAGCGACGCGCAGACCACGGTCGCCGCGGTCGGGACCGCGAACCGCATGTTCGCGGTGGACAACCCGAGCACGACCTCGGGGGGGATGTTCCAGGCGGGAAAGATCAGCAACAACTCCGGAGCCTGTCCCACGGCCGCCGTGGACGGGGCGGGGGACAACCTCGTCTTCTGCAAGTACCTGGCCTCGTCCGACTGGGCCGGCAAGCCGTATACGTTCTACGCCTGCGACCCGAGCAACGGCGCCGGGGGAGGCTGCTGCGCCGCCGGCATGATCGCCTGCGCGACGCGCAAGTCCGGGGGGCCGAGCGGCTCCTCGTGCTGGATGTACTCGGCCGACGCGACCAACAAGTTGAGCGCAGGAACGAGCGGCGCGACGTGTTCGTGGACCACGCCGCCGCCGCCGAACTGAGGCCATGAACCGCTTGGAGAGACGCATGAAAAAAGGCTTCACCTTGGTCGAGGTCCTGTTGGGGATACTCATCCTCGCGATGGTGTCCTTCGGCCTGATGTCCGTGATTTTGGCCTCGCGCAAGACCCAATCCTCCTCGGATAGGCGCCAGCTCTCGAGCCTGTTCGCGACCCAGCTCCGCGAGGCCCTGAGGAACTACGACATCGCGGACGACCGCGCGACGAAAGGCGCCACCGGCAACTTCCTGACGCTCAAGAACACGACCGGCGGCTACGCCCTCACCGGCGACGTCTGCGCGTCCTGCGCGGGAGTGGGCGGGGTCGTCTGGGCGTTCGACGCCGGCACGCACAACGTCACGAACAGCGGCCTTTTGCCGAGCTGGTTCACCGCCGCGCCGTTCAGCGGCACTCTGACCTACACGGTCACCGCGGTCGGCTCCGCGCCGAACATCAGCCGCTCGGTGAGCGTCAACGTCAACTGGACCGAGCCCAAGCCATGAGGCGCTCCCATCGAGGTCCGCCCGGTCCGAACGGTTTCACCTTGACCGAGCTCATCATCACGACCTTGATCGCGGGCGGCATGATGCTCGGCGTCGGCTACGTGCTGCTGACGGCGATGAACTCCCAGCTCAAGAGCACGCGCCAGGGCCTGGTGCAGACCGGGGCCACGATCGCGAGCAAATATCTAAGCCGGGATATTTACCAAAGCTCGTTCCTGAAGTCCCCCGGGGTCGGAAGCTTCGGCCTGGCCTTGGGGGGCATCGTCGGTCCGATCTACACTGGTTCGCCGGGCGGCGTCGCGACCTGGATCGATCCTCCCTCCGGGTCCCCGAGCTACGCTTTCTGCTACTGCGTCGACGCGACCGGGCAACTGCTTCGCCTGGAGAATGACACGATTACCAAGTCGAACGCCCAGGCCTACGCCTGCCCGGCTTGCGCCACCTCGAACGGCTACACGATTCTGATCGGTTCCCCGCTGAAAGTCACGGGTAATCTCACGGGCGCGGCCGCTTTCTCCCGCCCCACGGGGCTCAGCAATCTGGCCGTCGCGGGCTTCACGATCACCCAGCCGCCCCCGGCCCAAGGCGGGAACCCGAGCAGCATCAACGTCAACATGGAGCTGGCCTCCGGCGCGGCCACCGTCCCTCCCCCATGAAATCAATCAACCGACGCGGCGTCGTGCTGCTTCAAGTCCTGGTCGTCGTGATCCTGCTGGCCGCGATCGCGGGGGCCTTGCTCAGGCTGAGTTTCGGGAGGACGATCGCCGTCGCGCAGGAGCGCAACAGCTTGCAAGGCCGCGCCGCGGCCGAGGCGGCCTACGTCCAGGCGATGAACTGCCTGACCACCTGCAACGCCTTCAAGCCCTCCTCGGGCTGCAGCAACGCGGTGGCGACGGGAGCCTGCCCCACCTGCGCGAACTACTTCGGGCACCCGATCGCCTCGCCGCCGGTGACGATGCTCTCCGGAACCTCGATCAGCGTGACCTTGGGGGGCTCCGCGCCCACCTGCACGCTGAGCGTGACCTGCAACAACTGCATCTATTAGGCCGCTTCTCCCCCTGAGGGGGTGTCGACTCGGCGGCCGTCTTGCTGAGTCGTTCGGAGACGGGCCTTTAGGCCCGGCAGGCGGGGATGAGGGGGGGAAGTGAGGCCCCTTTTTATTGGGCCTGCCCTTCGGCAGGCCCTTCCTGCGTCTCGCCTTGGCCCGCTCCGTCCTCGGCGGGAGGTCCGTCTTGTCCTTCTATCGGAGGAGCGGTCTGGCGGTTGGGGCCGCGTTTGAACCGGCCGCGCGGGGCTTGTCCTTCCTGCTGCATAGAAGCGCCGTCGTCGGACGGCGGGCCGTCCATCCCATCGCGGCTCGGGGGCGCGGAGCCGTCATCCGCGGGCTCGGGCGCGGCCTGAGCCTCGGCCGGCGCGGGGCCCGAGCTCGCGGGGGGAGCGCTTTTGCGGCTGATGATCAGGCGGCTTTTCGCCCCGCCGACCTTCTCGACGCGCACCTGCCAGCCTTCCTTGCCGACTAGATAAAGCACGTCGCTCTCCGACTCGAAGGTCGCGTCGCTCGACAGGCGCGCCTTGTAGAACTTGACGACCTTGGCGTACGGAGCGGCGACGGAATAGGCGGCCGCCTTGTCGGCGTCGTTGCTCTCCATGAACCTGTCGGTGGCCTTCGCGTCGGGCTTGGCGCCGGGGAAAACGGGGAAGGGATTGTCGGGGGGGCTCGCGGCCTCCGGGCTCGCGCGGCGTCGCCGGCGGCGCGCCTCGGAGGGGGCCGGCGCCAGGATCGAGAGGCTGAACAGGGCAAGCGCCGTCACGGCGGCAACTCGGTTCATGAAGTAATTATCGGTGATTAAACCGCGCCGCGCAAGGGCGGTTCCGTCTTCATGGGGCGGGTGAAGCGGGAGAGCAGCAGGCCGACGCCGGCCCAGGTCAGCTCGCGGACGTGGCGGATGAGGCCGAACATGAAGCCCTCGGACGCGGGACGGCCCAGGGTGAGGAAAATGAAGGTCTTCGTGCTCTCCTGGGTGCCCGCCTTGGCGGGCACGTAGAAGAAGGCCGCGTCGAGGAAGATCGACATGATCTCGAGCTTCAGGGCGAATGCGGGTGTCGCGGGCACGCCGAGCAGGCGGCAGATGATGAACGCCTCGACGGCGCCCCACAGGTACGCCGCCATGAACCAGAGGATCGAGACTCCGAGCTGCCCGGGCCGACGGCGGATCAGCTCGCTCGCGCTGCGCGCCGTGTCGCCCGCCAGGTTCCAGCGCGAGAGGCGGGCGTCCAGGCGCCCGGAGGCGAGCACGGCGCCTCCGGCCACGAGCAGCAGCGCGAAGGCGCCCAGCGCGTAGAGGCCGTAGACCGCCCGGCCGGCCAGATCCCCCAGGCTGCCGGCCGCGAGCAGGATCGCGAGCCCGCAGCTCGTGGTGAGCGCCATCGCCATCGTCTGGGCTATTTTCGCCATGACCGCGCTCGAGAGGCGGCTGCCCATCGGGATGTCCTCGCCGAGCAGCACGCTCTTCGTCCAGGTCCCGGCGACCGCGCCGGACGGCACGAGGTAGTTCAGCGAGTCGCCGATGATCCTGATCCTTATGGTGCGCGCGAGCGAGGCGGTCCGGTGTTCGGGGGCCAGGCAGGCCCGCCAGCCGAGCGTGTTCATCAGGTAGGGCCCGAGCTCCTGCCCGATCACGAGCAGCAGCCCCCACCGGACGCGCGCGAAAGCCGCCCAGGCGATCGCGGGGTCCATGCGGCGGGCCAGAAGGACGAAGCCGAGGAGCCCGAGGGCCAGGAAGGCCTTATCGAGACGCTTCACGGTCGTGTTTCCGACTTGGTCACGCCAAGTCTTTGGAGAGGATGCGGTAGGTCCGGTGGACGCGCCCGCCCATCGCGCGGATGCCCTCGTTGATCGCGCGGTTATCCTCGAGGGTCCAGCCCATCTCGCCGCGTTTCCAGCCGAGCTTGCGCCCGGCGCACACGGCCTCGTGGTACAGCAACGCCTCGAGGCCCTTGTTGCGGTGCTCCTTGCGGACGCCGAGGGCGATCAGGCGGCCTTGGTCGAGGGAGCGCAGGCCCCACAGCAGGCGGACCAGGCCGAAGGGCCAAAGCTTGCCGTTGATCGGCTTGAGGGCCTTGTTCACGTCCTGAAGGCCGACCGACATCGCGGCGGGCTTGCCGTCGATCTCGATGAAGTGGACGATCTCGGGCTTCAGGATCGCCTTAAGCTTCTTGGCGGTGAAGGCGATTTCCTCGGGCGTGATCGGGGCGAAGGCCCAGTTGTCGCGCCAGGAGTCGTTGAATATCTCGCGGATGAGCTGGATGTCGCGGTCGAAATGCCGCATGTCGAGCGTGCGCAACAC
Organism: uncultured Elusimicrobia bacterium; assembly: GCA_964566245.1. Classification (GTDB taxonomy): domain Bacteria; phylum Elusimicrobiota; class Elusimicrobia; order CAZMIB01; family CAZMIB01; genus CAZMIB01. The sequence goes on from CAZMIB010000042.1 coordinate 12,363, forward strand.
GAGCCCCGGGCGGCGGTGGACCCTTTCGGCGAGCTTCGCGACGCGCGGCACCTCGGCCGAGACGTCGTCCATGATCCAGGACCAAAGGTCCTTGGCCTTCGAGAAGCCGGCGGCCTCGAGCAGGTCCGCGTAGTACGGAGGGTTGTGCGGCTCCATGATGAACGGGTCGCCGTCGAAGCCGTCGACCAGGAGGCCGCACTCGTCGTTGATCGAGGGGCTGAACGGCCCCATGACTTTCACCGCTCCCTTGGCCTTGAGCCAGGCGCAGGCGGCGTCGACCAACGCGGCCGCGACGGCCGGGTCGTTCTCGCACTCGAAAAAGCCGAATAGACCGGCGCGCTCGTTTTGAGTCTCGTTATAGAGATGGTCCCAGGTCGCGACAATGCGCCCGGCGACCCGGCCTTCCTTGTACGCGAGTAAGGTCTCGCGCTCGGCGTGCGCCCAGAACGGGTTCTTGTCGGAGAGCATCTCCCGGATCTCCGCGTCGAGCGGCGCGACCCAATGCGGGTCCGACGCGTAAAGCCGGCGCGGCAGATCGAGAAAAGCCTTCCAGTCGCGGCCCGAGCGGACGGGCCTGACGGCGACGAGAGAGGGGGAGGCGATCTCGGCGGTCGGCATGGACTTACGCCCGCTCCGAGGCGAGCTCCGGCTCGCGGCCGAGGAGGCCTAGCTTCTTGCCGCAGTGCTCGAATACCTCAAGAACGCGGTCGAGTTGCTCGTCGGTGTGCGTGGCCATGTAGCTGGTGCGGATCAAGCCGCGTCCCGGCGGGACCGCGGGGGAGAGCACCGGGCTGCAGAACACGCCGGCTTCCAGCACCATCTTCCACAGCGCGCAGGTCTTGATGTCCTCGCCGATCACGAGCGGGATGATCGGGGTCTCGGAGGACCCGGTGTCGTAGCCCATCTCGCGGAAGGCGCGGCGCATCTTGTCCGCGTTGCGCCACAGCCGCGCGCGGCGCTCCGGCTCCTCCTGGATGATGTCGATCGCGGTCGAGATCGCGGCGACGTTGGCCGGAGGCAGCGCGGCCGAGAAGATCATCGAGCGCGAGGTGTGCTGGATATAATGGATCATCGCCTCGCTGCCGACGACGAAGCCTCCGACCGAGGCGAACGACTTCGAGCAGGTGCCCATCACCAGGTCGACCTCGCCGTTCTCCAGGCCGAAGTGCTCGCAGGTCCCGCGGCCGTTCTCGCCGAGCACGCCGGTCGAGTGCGCGTCGTCGACCATCACGCGCGCCCCGAAGGCCTTCGCGATCTCGACGACCTTCGGCAGGGGGCAGATGTCGCCCTCCATGCTGAACACGCCGTCGACCACGATCAGCTTGCCCTTGTCCGAGCCGATCGAGTCCAGGACCTTCTCGAGGTCCTCCATGTCGTTGTGCTTGAAGCGCCGTATCTCGCCGTACGAGAGGCGCGCGCCGTCCAGGATCGAGGCGTGGTCGAGCTTGTCGGTGATCACGACGTCGTTCTTGCCGGCCAGGCAGCTCACGATGCCGACGTTGGCCTGGTAGCCGGTCGAGTAAACCAGGCCCGCGTCGCGGTGCTTGAAGCGCGCGAGTTTCTTCTCGAGGGCGACGTGCAGGTCCAAGGTGCCGTTCAGGAAGCGCGAGCCGTTGCAGCCGGTGCCGTAGCGCTCGATCGTCTCGATCGCGGCGGCCTTCATGCGCGGATGGGTGGACAGGCCGAGGTAGTTGTTGGAGCCGACCATGATCATGCGCCGGCCCTTGACCGTCACCTCCGGGGCTTGGGCGGACTCGATCGGCGTGAAATAGGCATAGACCCCGGCTTCCATCAACTCCTTCGCGGCGGTGAAGCGCTGCACCTTATCGAAAACGTCCATGGGCTCGTGGACCTCCGTTTGGAAGCCGCTATTTTATCAAGAATCAGCCTTTTTTAGAAGGGAAAACTGGCGGAATTCTCCCTCGCCCCTGTGTGGGAGAGGGTGGGGGGTGAGGGGGAGTTCAAGGAAACTGATAGGATGGCGGTTATTATGCGCTTCCTCACTACTATTTTGATTGCGGGGGTGGCGGCGGCTCCGGCTCCCATCAAGGAGCGGCCGGTCGCTGCTTGGAGGAAGGCCGGCCTTCCGCACTTCGAGTTGAGGTTGGAGAGGACTATCCCTCTGTCCGGATTGTCGCTCGACCTGGAACGTCTTCACAACCGGCTACGCCTCGACCTTGGCCCCCTGGCGCCATGGCTGGATAAGGAAAAGATCGGCGTTTACTTGTACGCGTCCAGCGCGAGCTACCACTCCGGCGAGTTCGCCCCGCCCGCCTGGTCTAACGGCCTCGCTTTGGCCGACAAGCGCGCGGTCGTAGCCTATGAGCAGCGCGACCGCCGCAAGCAAAGCCGCGTCCTCTCCCACGAGGCGACCCACCTGCTCTTCGAAAGATACTTCGCGGAGGGCAAGGCGGCCGGAACCGCCCGGCCGCCGCAGCCCCCGCTATGGCTGGACGAGGGCCTGGCGATGCTGATGGAGGACGCGACCGGCTTCACCAGCGACGCGGACGAAAAAAGCGTCTGGTCGGCCGCTCTGCGCGTCTACAAGGACTACCCCGGCTTGGACGAGTTCCTGAAGTTCAGCCCCAGCGCCGAGGCCGACGCCGGCAAAATCGAGGTCTGGTACGTCGAAGCCTACGGCCTGACGCGTTTCCTCTTCCGTGAGCACCCCAGAGGCCAGTTCAAAACCTTCTGCGAGCGCCTGAGAGAGGGGAAAGACCTCCAGGCCGCCCTGTGGTCCGCCTACGGCTACCAAACCTTACCCGCCTTCGAGAACGCCTGGCGGAGATCCCTAAAGCTTCCACCTGCCGTTCCTGCGGCTAAACCGGAAGCCGTATCGAAGGCCGGTCACAGCCGCTTCGTGCCCATATCCTTCTCGAGCCCAACGTTTCACCGTTGACAGGCGGATACTAAGGAGACGCCGTTGAGGTGTTGAGGTGTCAGACTTTGAATAATTGAATTTTGCGCACGGCGGTCAAAGAGTAAAAGAGTAAAGGTATGACACCCGTTACGGCAGGAGCTTTTTCAGGTATTGGCCGGTATACGAGGCCTCGACCTTCGCTACTTCCCGAGGCGGTCCGGCCGCCACCAGGCGCCCGCCTTTATCGCCGCCTTCCGGTCCGAGGTCGATGATCCAGTCCGCGGTCTTGACCACGTCGAGGTTGTGCTCGATCACGAGCACGGTGTTGCCGGCGTCCACCGGGCGGTGCAGGACCTCGAGCAGCTTGTGGACGTCCGCGAAGTGCAGGCCGGTGGTCGGCTCGTCGAGGATGTAGATCGTCTTGCCGGTCGCGCGGCGCGTCAACTCGGCCGCGAGCTTCACGCGCTGAGCCTCGCCGCCGGAAAGCGTCGTCGCCGCTTGGCCGAGCTTCACGTAGCCCAGGCCCACGTCGGCCAAGGTGCGCAGCGTCCGCTTGACCGAGGGGATCGCCTCGAAGAAGACCAGGGCTTCCTCGACCGAAAGCTCGAGCACCTCGGCGATCGACTTGCCCTTGAAGCGCGCCTCCAGCGTCTCGGCGTTGAAGCGCGCGCCGTGGCACTCCTCGCACTTCACGTAGACGTCCGGCAAGAACTGCATCTGGATGCGCAGCGTGCCGTCGCCCTGGCAGTTCTCGCAGCGACCGCCTTTGACGTTGAACGAGAAGCGGCCGGGCTTGTAGCCCCGGCGTTTCGACTCCGGCAGGTCCGCGAACAAGTCGCGGATCGGGCCGTAAACCCCGGTGTAGGTGGCCGGGTTCGAGCGCGGGGTGCGGCCGATCGGGCTCTGGTCGACCTCGATCACCTTGTCGATGTGCGACAGCCCGCGCAGCTCCTTGTGCGCGCCGGGCTGGTCCTTGGCCTGGTACAAATGCCTGGCCAAAGCCTTGTGCAGGACCTCGTGCACCAAGGTCGACTTGCCCGAGCCCGAGACCCCGGTCACGCAGACGAGCAGGCCCAGGGGGATCTCGACGTCGATGCCTTTCAGGTTGAACTGCGAGGCTCCGGAGATCACCAGCTTCCGCTCCCCGGCCTTACGGGGCTCGGACGGGACGGGAATGCTCGACCGGCCGCCCAGATACTTGCCGGTCAGCGAGTCCGGGGCCTTGAGGATGTCGGCCAGCGGGCCCTGCGCGACGACCTCGCCGCCGCGGCTGCCCGCGCCCGGCCCCAGGTCCACGATCCAGTCGGCCTCGCGGATCGTCTCCTCGTCGTGCTCGACGACGACCAAGGTGTTGCCGATGTCGCGCAGGCGCTTCAGGGTCTTCAGCAGGCGGGTGTTGTCGCGAGGATGCAGGCCGATCGTCGGCTCGTCCAGGACGTACAGCACCCCGGTCAGTCCCGAGCCGATCTGGGTCGCGAGATGGATGCGCTGGGCCTCGCCGCCGGCCAGGGTCTCCGAGCGCCGGTCGAGGGTCAGGTACTCCAAGCCGACGTTCAAAAGGAAGTCGAGCCGCGCGCGTATCTCCTTCAGGACCTGGCGCGCGATCTCCTTCTCTTTCGGGGTCAGGTCGAGCCCGGAGAAGAACGCCGAGGCCTGCGCGACCGGCATCCGGACCACGTCGATGATCGGCTTGCCGCCGATCAGGACGTGCCAGGCCTCCTGGCGCAGGCGCGCGCCGCGGCACTGCGGGCACGGGACCTCGCGCATGAAGCGGTTGTAGATCTCCTCCTTCACGAACTCCGACTCGGTCTCCTTGTGGCGCCGCTCCAGGTTGCCGAGGACGCCCTCGAAGTCCTGGTCGTTCTTCGACCAATGCACTTGATAGGAGCCCCCGCCGCGGAGGATGATCTCCTTGTCCTTGGCCGAAAGCTTTTTCCACGGCACGTCCATCGGTATCTTGTTCCGGCGGCAGACGTCCTCGAGGATCTCGGTGTAGTAGCCGGACCAGGAGCGCTTCCAGCGGTGGGTCCGCGTCGTGACCGGGTCCGCCCAGGCGGCCAGCGCGCCCTCGGCGATCGAGAGGTTCTGGTCGGGGATCACGAGCTCCGGGTCGACCTCGGTCTTGACCCCCAGGCCGTCGCAGCCGGGGCAGGCCCCGTAGGGGGAGTTGAACGAGAACAGCCGCGGCTCCAGCTCCGGCAGGCTGAGCCCGCACTCGGGGCAGGCGTGGTGCTCCGAGAAAAGCGTCCCGCCGCCGTTCTTCGCGGCGCCCTGGGGCTCGACGAGCAAAAGGCCCTTCGACTCGCGCAGCGCCAGCTCGACCGAATCCGCGACGCGCTCGGCCTCGGACGGGGAAATCTTGAGGTTGTCGACGACCAGCTCGATCGTGTGCTTCAGGCTGCGCTTGAGCTTCGGCGGGTCGTCCAGCTCGATCACCTTGCCGTCGACGCGGGCCTGCACGAAGCCGGACTTCTTCAGCCGCGCGAACAGCTCCTCGTAGGTGCCGATGCGTCCGCGCACGAGCGGAGAGTAAAGCGAGACCGGCTTGCCCGCGAACGCGCGCAGGATCTCGCGCTGGATCGCCTGGGCGGACTGCGGCTGGATGCGTCGGCCGCACTTGGGGCAATGCGGGATCCCGACGCGCGCGTACAGCAGGCGCAGGTAGTCGTAGATCTCGGTCACGGTCGCGACCGTCGAGCGCGGGTTGCGCGAGGGGTTGCGCTGCTCGATGGAGATCGCCGGCGAGAGCCCCTCGATCAGGTCGACGTCGGGCTTCTCCATCAGCTCGAGGAACTGCCGCGCGTACGCGGACAGGCTCTCGACGTAGCGCCTCTGCCCCTCGGCGTAGATCGTGTCGAACGCGAGCGAGGACTTGCCCGACCCGGACAGCCCGGTGACCACGACCAGCTTGTGCCGCGGCAGCTCCAGGCTCAGGTTCTTGAGGTTGTGCTGCCTCGCTCCGACGATGCGTATCGTATCGGCCATGGCACCCTATTGTAGCGTTATCGACGGGACGGCGCCAGCGGGTCAGTAGCCGACCGCGATCCAGCCGGCGGTCGAGACGGTGTACCAGCCCTCGAAGCCGCCGCAGGAACCGGCCTCGGGAGAGCCGCCGATGTTCAGCGTGAAGCCGGTCTTCGTGATGTTGGAGGGATAGGCGACCACCTTGTCCGTGGCCCCCCCGACGCAGCCGCCCTGCTGCGAGACGTCCTCGGGAACGACGACCACCGCCGGGGGCGCGGTGAAGGTCGCCTGGAAGGCGATGTTTTGCTGGAACGGCTGGCTGCAAAGGCCTCCCGAGTTGGTGCCCGGGCATTGCCCCGGCGTCAGGCCGTGGCCCGACTCGATCTTCACCTTGGTCTGCAGGACGGCTTGGTCGACGTAGCCCTTGGTCGCGACCGTGTCGGCGGCGTCGGCGGCCGCGGTCGGAACGCGCATGCGTATCTTGCCGTTGACGTCCAAGGCCTGGGTGGGCGCGTTGGTGGCGACTCCGACGTCGCCCCCGTCGCGCGCGAGCAACGTCGCCCCGGTCGTCGTCAGCGTGGAGTAAATCCCGATCGGGGAGGGGTAGTAGGTCTGCAGCGTCAGGCTTTCGGAGCCGACGCCGCGCGGCAGGATGGCCACGAGCCCGGCCGCCAGCCTCCATGCGCGGTTCATACGTCGGTCATTAGACGAAAAATGGCCGCCCCGATCAAGCGTCGGCGGCGGCGATTGACCGCCGGGGCCGGGCTATCATAGGATCGATGAATCTAAGAGGGACCCATGGGTTTGCTTGACTGGATGAAGGGCGGGCGGCGGATACTGGTCGCCGACGACGACGAGGCGGCGCGCGGCTTCGTGGCCGACATGCTCACGCTGGAGGGCTACGAGGTCGATACGGCCGCCGACGGCCGCGAGGCGCTCGAAAAGGTCAAGCGCGGCGGCTACGCCCTGCTGGTCCTGGATATCAAGATGCCCAAGCTCGACGGCTTGCAGGTTTTGGAGGCCGTCGGCGGCCCGATCAAGCGCGGCGAGCTCAAGGTCATCATGCTGACCGCCGAGAAACTCTCCGGCGCGGCGATGAAGGCGTACGAGCACGGCGCCGTCGACTACATCATGAAGCCCTTCGGCCCCAGGGACTTGGCGGAGAAGGTGAAGGCCTGCTTCGCCGGAAAAGGGAAATAAGCCGCGCGTTTAGGCGCGCGTCTTGAAGACGCGGAAGGGGCCCCGCGCGTAGACCAACCCGAATCCCTTCAGCGCATCCGGGCGGCGCAGCATCAAGGCGGCCGCGGAGCCGGGTGGAACGCGTCGTACTCCCGCCATCGCCCTGATCCCGTCCGTTCCTTCGTCGGTCAGCATGTCGGCCTGATAGACGACATAGGTCGCGCCCCAGCGGCCGCACAGCCGGCGCAGGTCGTCCTCGCTTCCATACAGCGCCTCGAGAAAGGCGGAGAACTTGAGGCGCGCCTCCCGGTGCTCGAACTTGGGCTGCAGGTTCACCGCCCGTCCGCGCGCGTACAAGGCGGCAGAGAGGGGGAAATGCGCGAGGATCACGGCGTCCGTCGGGGTCCGGGTCTCGATCCAGTCGGCGACGGCCTCGGCGTCGGCGACCGGCGGCGTTCCGGGGACGCCTCC
>CAZMIB010000043.1:0-19512 GCA_964566245.1 uncultured Elusimicrobia bacterium
CGAAGCCGGTCGAGATCGTCAGCGCCATCAGCGACAGGTTGTCGAGGCTGTAGCCCAGCAGGTACATCACCGCGAAGGTCCCGATCAACGACAGCGGCACCGCCACGGACGGTATCACGGTCGCCGAGACGCTGCGCAGGAAGACGTAGATGACCAGCACGACCAGCAGAATCGTCAGCAGCAGCTCCAGCTCGACGTCCCGCACCGAGGCGCGGATCGTCGTCGTGCGGTCGGAGATCACGCGCACCTTGACCGCGGCCGGCAGCGAGGCCCGGAGCTGGGGCAGCACCTTGGTGATCCGGTCGACCAAGCCGATGATGTTCGTCCCCGGCTGGCGCTGGATGTTCAGCAGGACCGCCGGCGTGCGGTCGATCCAGGCCGCCTGGCGCACGTTCTCCGCGCCGTCGACGACCGTCGCGACGTCCCGCAGGCGTATCGGCGCCCCGTTGCGGTAGGCGATCACGATCGGCGCGTACTCGGCGGCGGACAGGAGCTGGTCGCTGGCCCCGATCATCCAGGCCTGGCGGGGGCCGTCGAGGTTGCCCTTCGCGATGTTCACGTTCGCCTGCCCGAGCGCCAGGCGCAGGTCCTCGAGGCCGAGGCCGTAGGAAGCCAAGGCGGCCGGGTTGGCCTGCACGCGCACGGCCGGGCGCTGGCCGCCGCTGATCGAGACCAGGCCCACGCCCGGGAGCTGGGAGATCTTCTGCGCGAGGCGCGTGTCCGTGAGCTCCTCGACCTTGGGCAGCGGCAGCGAGTCCGAGGTCAGCGCGAGGGTCAGGATCGGGGCGTCGGCGGGGTTGGCCTTGCTGTAGATCGGCGGATTCGGCAGGTCCGACGGCAGGTAGGTCGAGGCCGCGTTGATGGCCGCCTGGACCTCCTGCTCGGCGACGTCGATGTTCAAGTCGAGCGCGAACTGCAAGGTGATCAGCGAGCTGCCGAAGGAGCTGATCGAGGTCATCCGGTTCAGTCCCGGCACCTGGCCGAACTGCCTCTCCAGCGGCGCGGTCACCGAGGCCGCCATCACCTCGGGGCTCGCCCCGGGGTAGAAGGTCTGGATCTGGATGATCGGGTAGTCGACCTGCGGCAGGGCCGAGACCGGAAGCTGGCGGAAGGCGGTGAAGCCGACCAGGACGACCCCGGCCATGAGCAGCGACGTCGCGACCGGCCGAAGGATGAAGAGGCGGGAGGGGCTCACGCGCCCCTATCCTATAAGGCCTTCGGCGCGCGGGAGGGCTTGCCGCCGGAGGGAGAGGCGACCTGGACCTTGCCGCCGGGCTGAAGGTTGTCCGCGCCGTCGACGACGACGGCCTCTCCGGCCTTGAGGCCCGCGTCGATCGAGCTCTCGGAGCCCTCGCTCACGCCGACGGTCACCGGCCGCGCCTCGGCGGTCCCGTCCGGCTTGGCGACGTAGACGTAGGTCCCCTGCGCGCCGCGCAGGACGGCGACGCTCGGGACGATGACCTGGTCGCGGCGCGTCTCGATGCGCAGGCGCACGTTGACGAACTGGTTCGGGAACAACGTCGACTGCTCGTTCTTGAAGACCGCCTTGAGCTTGGAGGTGCCGGTGGTCGGATCGATCTGGTTGTCGGCGGTCAGCAAGGTCCCGTCGGCCAGCTCCTGCGTCTTGTCGCGGTTGAAGGCCTTCACCGGCAGCTTGTCGCCCGAGGACAGGCGCTTCATCACCTGCGGCAGCGCGTCCTCCGGCAAGGTGAAGACGGCGGTGATCGGCTGGAGCTGGGTGATCACCAGCAGCCCGTTGGGGTCGGAGGCCTTGACGATGTTGCCCGGGTCGACGAGCCTGAGGCCGACCCGCCCCGAGATCGGCGCGGTGATGCGCGCGTAGGTCAACTGGAGCTTGGCCGCGTCGACCAAGGCCTCGTCGTTCTTCACGGCCCCCTCGTACTGCCCGACCGTGGCCGCCTGCGTGTCGAGCTGCTGCTTCGGGATCGCGTTCTCGGCGATGAGGTCCTTGTAGCGCGCGAGGTCCAGGCGCGCGTTGTCGAGCAGGGCCTTGTCCTTCGCGAGCTGGCCCTCGGCCTGCTCGAGCTGGGCCTGGAACGGCCGCGGGTCGATCTGCGCGAGCAGGTCTCCCTGGCGCACGTTTTGGCCCTCGGTGAAGGCCACCGACATGAGCTGGCCGTCGACCCGGGAGTGAACGGTGACGGTGTAGTAGGCGGTCACCGTGCCCAGGCCCTCCAGGTACACCGACATATCGCCGCCGCGCGCCGTCGCGACGCCGACCGGCACCGCGGGGGGAGCTTTCGGGGGTCCCTTCCTTTTAGGACCGAGGATCAGCCAGGCGGCGACGACGGCGAGCGCGAGACCGGCCCAGCGCGCGCGGGGATGACGTAGAAGGGCTCGCGCGCGGTCCGTCGCCGCGGCGACGGGCTCCCGCGGGGGGACGAAATCGCTTTTCATTTCAGCGGGTTTTTCCAGCGTCCGCATAAGCCGATCCTAGCGCCTGCCTCGATCTATAAGACGCGGGCGGCGCCCGAAAAGTGTCGGCCCATCCTAGCAAATGCCGGCCTGGACCTTGCAATCGAGGGCTTGTTGGCGCATACTGAAGCGACTCCAGGACTACGATGAAGCGGCGACGCGGAGCGCGCGGCCGGTCCCTCGCGGAGGTTTTGCTGGGCGCCTCCATGCTGGTCTTGGCCGTCCTGCCCGTCGAGCTGGGCTCGGAGAGCCTGGTCCTTCAGTCCTATTACCCCTCGCCGCTGGGCATCTACTCCGCGTTGACGACGACGGGCGACACGGCCTTGGCGCGGGACGGAGGCAAGGTCGGCGTCGGAACGTCGAGCCCCGCCGCGACGTTGGACGTCAATGGCGCCATAAAAGTCGCCGGCGGGGGCGCGGCCTGCGGCGCGGCGACCGAGGGCTCGCTGCGCTACAGCACCGCGACCCACGCGATGGAGTTCTGCGACGGCTCCGGGTGGGGGCCTCTGGGCGGGGGAGGCGGCCCCACGTTCATCGCTCCGGTGACGCTGCTGGCCGGAGGGAACCGGCCGCTGACGCCTTACGCCCGATTCGACGGGGTCTTCTCTATCGACCCGTTGTGGAATTTCCTCCTCGTTCCGGCCGCGAATCCTCCGTACCCATGGGCCGTTTGGACGGTGAACGCGTCCGCCTTGCTTCCGTCGGGCGCGACCTCCGTCGTCCTGGGGATCGAGGGCTCTTTCCCGGCCTTTTGCCGGCAAGACCCATCCTCGCCGCCGGTGGAAATGAGCTCCGCGTTCAACAACCCCGCTTATACCGGCGGGCAGGCCGTCTGCCCCCTCTCGGATGCGAGGACGTTCCAGGTGCTCGGTTGGGCGTCGGTGGGTACGGAACCGAAGGTGGTCCTGATGGGCTACTACTGACGGGCCGGCGGCGACAAGAGAAGCTCCCATGCCCTTTCCAGAAACAGCCGGACCCGCTCCGTTGTGGGAGCCCCGATGGGCGCCTTGGCGGGCGTTGGCGGCCTTGGCCTTGGTCGGGCTCGTTGCGTTGCCGCTAGAGTTGGGCTCGGAGAGCCTGGTCCTGCAGTCCTATTATCCCTCGCCGCTCGGCGCCTACGCGCAGTTGACGACGACCGGCGACACGACCTTGGCGCGCGACGGGGGGAAGGTCGGCGTACAGACGACGAGCCCGTCCGCGACCTTGGACGTGAACGGAACGATCAGCGCGAGCGGCGCGTTGAAGATCGGCGGCAGCCCCGCCGCGGGAGCCTCGACGAGCTGCTCCGGCCAGGACGGCACGCTGCGCTGGAACGCGGCCTCGCGCGCGATCGAGGTGTGCAACGGCACGAGTTGGGGCGCGCTGGGTGGCGGCGCGTTGAAGGTGCTCTCGCCGCCGGTGGTTTGGAACGGCGCCGGGCCCGTCTGGTCGTGGGAGGACGTGGACGCCTCGTCCCTTCCCTCCGGAGCGACCGGCGTCTTGGTGAACGTCTCCGTCGCCGCGAACAGCACCGGCCAGTGCCGGTCCGATTCGTCCTCGGCGAGCTGGGCGATGGCGTCCCAGGCCCCGAGCATGGCCGGCTTTCCCGGGACGTTTCAGGCGATTTGCCCCTTGTCCGCGGCGAGGAAGTTCCAGATATTCCGCACCGTCGCCTTTCCCATCGCGATTCTCGGCTACTACTGAGCCGCCGGCCGCGGCGTCAGGAGGGGAGGAGGGGCCGCAGAAGGTCCAGCGTCTTTCGGGTGGCCCCGCCCAAGGCCAGGCAGGCCTCGCGGGCGCGGGCGCCGGCCGTGAGGCGGTCGGGGGAGGAAAGCAGGCCGACCAAGGCCTGCTTCAGTTCCAGCGAGTCCTTGACCATGATCCCGCCCCCCGAGGCCCGCAGGCGCTCGGCCACGTCGGCCACGTTGCGCAGGTAGGGGCCGAAGAGGGTCGGTTTCGCCAGCGCGGCCGGCTCCATCAGGTTGTGCCCGCCGCGGTCCACCAAGGTCCCTCCGACGAAGACGGCGTCCGCGGCGCGATAGATCGCGGCCAGCAGGCCGACGCGGTCGACAAGCAGCACGGGGGTCTCGTCCGCGGTCCCCGCGCCGCTCCATAGCTCGAAGCCCAGGCGCAGCTCGCGCAGCCGGCGCTCGACCTCGGCCAGGCGCTCGATGTGCCGCGGGGCGAGCACGAGCCTCAGGCGCGGGAGCTCCCGCCGAGCCGCGACGAAGGCGCCGAGGATGTGGTCCTCCTCGACCGGATGCGTGCTGCCCGCGACGAACACCGGGTCGCCTTCCGCCCAGCCGGCGTGGGCCAGGCGAGTCATGACCTCCGGAGAGGGGGAGAGGTCCTCCGGCAGCAGGTCGTGCTTCAAGTTGCCGACGACGTGCACTCGGTCCGCCGGCAGGCCCAACGCGACGAAGCGCTCGCGGTCGGCCTCGGTCTGCACGCAGGCCAGGTCGACGCGCTCCAGCCCCAAAAGCGGCCGGATCCAGCGATAGCGGCGCGCGCTCCTTTCGGACAGGCGCCCGTTGACCAAGGCGACGCGAGCGCCGGAGGCCTTAGCGCTCCGCAGGAGGCTCGGCCATAGCTCGGTCTCGGCGATCACCAGCATGGACGGCCGCGCGAGAGAGAGGCAGCGGCGCGTCAGCGGGTAGAAGTCGAGCGGCGCGAGCAAGGCGCGCTCGACCGGCAGCGAGGCGGCGGCTTCCTTGCCGGCGACGGTCGAGGTCGTGAGCCAGAGATGCGCGGGCTTGAGGCCCTCGACCAGCTTCGGCAGGCAGCGCGCCTCGCCGACCGAGGCCGCGTGCAGCCAGACGAGGGGCCGTCCCGAGGGGCTCGGATAGACGCCGCAGCGCTCGGCCAGCTCGCGCGGCAAGGTCTTCAGCAGCTTCCGCCGCCGCGAGACGACCAAGGCGGCGAGGAAGGCCAGGGCCATGACGGGGAAGAGGAGGTTGTAGAGGAGGAAAAGGAGCATGGAAGGTGCGGGCTCGGGCCCTCACCCCAACCCTCTCCCGCAAGCGGGCGAGGGAGTTCTGGGGAGAGGGATAAGAAATCACGCCACAAGCGCCTCCGCCCTCTCGCCCGCCCGATCGAGCTCAGCCTTCAACTCGCGAGCGCGCTCCTTCAGCGAGTCGCCGGGCTTCACCTCGATCGGTCGGCCGTAGACGACCGCGACGCGGTTGAAAGGCAGCGGCAGTTGGAAGGCGTCCCAGCTCTTGAAGACGATCTTGCGCCGCGCGGCGCTCGAGACCGGCAAAATGGGAACGCCGAGGCGGGCCGCGAGATAGAGCGCGCCGGGCTTCACCTGTCCGGCGGGTCCGCGGGGTCCGTCGGGGGTGACGGCCGGCCGCAGCCCGCCCCGCCCCGCCTCTAGAAGCCCCTTGAGCGCGGCGCGCCCGCCGCGCGAGGACGAGCCGCGCACCGTCCTCAGGCCGAAGCGGCCGAGCACCCCGGCGATGATCTCGCCGTCCTTGGAGCGGCTGACGAGGACCGCCGCGGCGCGTCCCGCGTGCGTGAAGGTCAGGCAGGCCTGACGGCCGTGCCAGAAGGCGTAGACCAGGCCGCGGGCCTCGGCCGCCTCGTGGTACGCGAGGCCGTCCCAGAGGACGGTGGACGTCAGCGCGACGAAGCGCAGATAGAGCGTCCCGAGAACGGCGGGCAAGCCTCCGCCTTCGCCTGCTTGGTCCTTGGCGGCCCGGCCCACCGCGCGGCTGAGGCCGTTCGCCATGGCCGAAGTCAGGACTTCTTCGCTTTGGACTTGGATTTTACGAGCCAGCTGACGCTGAAGGCGGCGGTGTGAAGCGGGGCGAGGCGGCCGTCCTCGAAGGCGACGCCGATCCTCGAGGCCCCGAGCCTCTCGACGCAGGCGGAGAGGGCGTCCGGCTCGCTGAGCGGGCTCAGAGGGCTCAGGGCGCAGCCTTCCTGGGCGGCCTCGTCCTCGAGCAAGGTCAGCACGAACTGGACCGCCTGCTCGAGAGCCATCTCGGCCGCCAGGCGGGCGGCCGGGACGCGCGCGGCGCCCTCCGGCTGGGCCAGGACGGCCTCGAGCGCGGCCTCGGCCTCGCGGCCGAGCGAGGCGATCCCGAGGCTGGAGGCGACGCCGGGGATCGGGGCCAAGGACACGTCCTTGGTGGCGGGGTAGGACTCGTAGACGACCGCGGGCTTCAGGCGCCGTCCGAAGTCCTCGAGAAAGGTCGCGAGCATGTCCTCGGACGCGAGCCCCGCGGCCTCAAGCTGAAGACGGGCCTTCTTGGCCCGCCGCGCGAGCTCGCGGGGCCTGAGGACCAGCTTGAAGTTCCGGATCTTGCGCAAAGTTCGTTGCGATCAGCGCTTCTTGTTGAGGCGGTTCCAGTCGTAGACCAGCGGGGCCGCGACCGCGATCGAGGAGTAGCTTCCGAGGAAGTTCCCGACGACCATCGCCAGCGCGAAGTTGTGGATGACCTCGCCGCCGAAAAAGAGCAGGATCAAGCAGACGAGCTGGACGACCAAGACGGTGATCACGGTCCGCGACAGCGTGTCGTTGATCGCGACGTTGATGACCTTCTCGAGCGGCTCCTTGCGCATCAGGCCCGACATCTCGCGCATGCGGTCGAAGATGACGATCGTGTCGCTGATCGAGTAGCCGGCGATCGTCAGCAGGGCCGAGACGATCAGGAGGTCGACCTCCTTGCCGGTCAGCGCGAAGATGCCCGCGGTGCCGATGACGTCGTGGAACAGCGCGATCACGCCCGCGACGCCCCAGACCGGGTTCGAGAAGCGGAACGCGATGTAGATGATGATGCCGAGCAGGCTCAGGCCGATGGCCCACAGAGTCCGCTGCTTGAGGTCGCGGCCGATGGCCGGACCGATGTACTCCTTGCGGTCGACCGTGAGCGGGTTGCCCGGGTTCTCGGCCTGAAGCGCCGAGACGAGCTTGGCGGAGAGCTTCTCGACCGACTCCTCGACGCCTTTTTGGCGCAGGATGAAGGTCGGCCGGCCCTCGACGCTCTGGATCTCCGCGCTGAGGTTCTGCTTGTCGAGCGACTTGCGGACCTCGGCGAGCGTGGTCGGCTTCTGGAAGGTGACTTGGACCAGGGCCCCGCCGGTGAACTCGATGCCGTAGTTGATGCCCTTCGCGAGGAAGAGCAGCAGGCTGCCGACGATGATGAGGACGGACATGCCGATAGGCAGGAACCGCCAGCCGATGAAGTCTACGTGGGTTTTGTTGTGGAAGAATTCCATGGCTTATCTCAGATCGAGAGCTCTTTGACGACGTTGCGCGAGAGGTACAGGTCGAAGATCATCTTCGTGACGAAGATCGCCGTCACGAGGGAGATCAGCAGGCCCAAGGTCAGAGTGACCGCGAAGCCCTTGATCGGGCCGGTGCCGAACTGGAACAGGAACACCGACGAGATGATGTTCGTCATGTGCGAGTCGAGGATCGCGCTGAACGCGCGGTCGTAGCCCATGTCGACGGCGATGCGCACCGGCTTGCCGTGGCGCAGCTCCTCGCGTATGCGCTCGTAGATCAGGACGTTCGCGTCGACCGCGATGGCCAAGGTCAGGATCATGCCGGCGATGCCCGGCAAGGTCAGCGTCGATTTGAAGTAGGCCATCCCGGCCAGCAGGAACAGCAGGTTCAACGGCAGCGCGATCACCGCGACGAAGCCCGAGCCGCGGTAGTAGAGCAGCATGAAGCCGATGATCACCGCCAGCGCGATCACCGAGGCGTGCACGCCGGCGCGGATGGAGTCCTCGCCCAAGGTCGGGCCGACGGTCCGCTCCTCGATCACGTGCACCGGGGCCGGCAGGGCGCCCGCGCGCAGGACGATCGCGAGGTTGCGCGCGTCGTCGCGGTCGAAGTTGCCCTCGATGATGCCGGAGTCGCGGATGCGGCTCTTGATCGTCGGGGCGCTGTAGATCTTGCCGTCCAGGATGACCGCCAGAGAGCGGCCGACGTTGGAGCCGGTCAGGCGCTCGAAGAGCTTGCCGCCCTCGGGGTTGAACTGGAACGCGACGACCGGGTAGCCGAACGTGCCGCCGGTCTCGACCCTCGCGTTCTTCAGGTACGCCCCGGTCAGCGCCGCGGAGCCGGTGACGACGTACCAGGTGTCCTCGCGGCCGGGCATGATGTCGCGGTCGGGGGGGAGAAGCTTGGCGACCTCGGGGCGCAACTCGCGCTCGGCCCCGGCCTTGCCGTCCAGCCAGGGCGAGCCCAAGTCGCGGGCCTTATCGAGAGCCTGATGAGCCTTCTCCGAGTCGTCGACCAGCCTGAACTCCAGAAGCGCGGTCTTGCCGATCAGCTCCTTGGCCTGCTCGGGGTTCGTGACGCCGGGGAGCTGGACGACGATCCATTTCAGGCCCTGCCGGGCGATGAACGGCTCGGCGACGCCGAACTGGTCGACGCGGTTGCGGATGATCTCGATCGCGCGGCTGACGGCCTCGCCGGTCGGCTCCTTCGCGTCGAGCTTGGAGGTGTCCAGCTCGAGCAGCAGGTGGGTGCCGCCCTTGAGGTCAAGCCCCAGGTTCAGCAGCCAAGTCGGCTTCTCGCGGCTCTTCTCCATCCGATCCCTCTCCTCGACCGGCAGTTGATACCAGGAGACGGTCGGCTGGATGAAGAACACCGACAAGCCGACGAGCAGCAATATCGCGAGCCACTTCCATTGGAGGCGTGTCATCGGTCGGGGCGGGGCGCGCCGTTACGCGGCGGCCGCTTCCTTTTCCTTGGGGGTTTCGGTCTCTTGGACCAGGCGGGCGACGCAGGAGCGGGCCGCCAGCACCTTCAGATTGTCGGCGATCTTGAGCTCGAGGTCGGCGCCCTTGAAGCCGGTGATCGTCCCGTACAGCCCGCCGCTCAGCAGCACGCGGTCGCCCTTCTTGAGGTCCGCGAGCATTTTCTCGTGCTCCCGCTGCTGCTGCTGCTGGGGACGGATGAGCAGGAAGTAGAAAATCGCGAAAATGACGAGGATCGGGACGAGGCTAACGAGCGGGGACGGCGGGACTGGGTTCATCGTTTCTCCAAGCCGAGAGGAACTCCCTGCGGGCGTCCTCGAATCGGTCTTCGGTGATCGCCTGTTGGATTATCCGAGTCAATTGTATCAAAAAGTATACGTTGTGCAAAGAAAGCAGCCTGTAGGCCAAAAGCTCGCGCGCGCGGTACAGATGATTAAGGTAGGCGCGGCTGTAGGTCGCGCACACCGGGCACTCGCAGTCCGGATCGACCGGGCCGTTGTCGGCGCGGTACGGGGCGTTTCCTATGTTCAGTCGCCCGTGGAAGGTCATCAGGCTGCCGCCGCGGGCCGTCCGGGTCGGCCAGATGCAGTCGATCATGTCCGCTCCGGCCGCGACCGCGTCCCACAGGTCGTCCGCGTTGCCGACGCCCATTAAATAGCGGGGGATCGGGCCCGGCAAGTGGTCGGTGGTCCGGTCGAATATCTCGTAGGTCTTCTCGCGCGGCTCGCCGACCAGGAACCCGCCGATCGCGGCTCCGTCGGGCTCGGTCGAGAGCAGGTGCTCGGCGGCGGCGCGCCTCAGCTCCGGGAACATCGAGCCTTGGACGATCGGGAAAAACAGCCGGCGGCTCTCGCCTTCCCCGCACAGGCGGCGGTAGACGGGGACCGTCCGCTCCAGCCAGCGCTGGGTCTGCCTCAGCGCCTCCCCGGCCGCGACCTCGGTGCAGGGATAGGGGGGGCAGACGTCCAGCGCGGTCCAGATGTCGGAGCCGATGGCGGCCTGGAGCTCGATGACCTTCTCGGGCGTCAGCAGGTGGCGGCTGCCGTCCAAGTGCGACTTGAAGGTGACGCCCTCTTCGTTGATCGTCCGGAGGTTCGGGAGGCTGAACACCTGGTAGCCCCCGGAGTCGGTGAGGATGGGCCGATCCCAGACCATGAACTTGTGAAGCCCGCCGGCCTTGCGGATGATCTCGGCGCCTGGTCGAAGGTAGAGATGGTACGTGTTCGACAGGAGGCAGGAGGCCTCGCAAGCCTTGAGGTCGTCGGGCCCCATCGCCTTGACGGTGGCCTGCGTCGCGACCGGCATGAACACCGGCGTCCTAACCTCGCCGTGAGCCGTGCGAAGGACCCCCGTCCGCGCCTTCCCCCTGGAGGAAACCTTCAGAACCTCGAACACCGGTGTCATACTTTGACTTATTGAACTTTTGCTCGATGGCCGACGCGAGGCCGGCATTATACCGAAAAACGGCCCTTCGCAGAACCTCGGCCCCGGGCCGAGGTTCGCTGGACCGTCGAGTTTCGCGCTTAGCTTTCCTTCTGTCTCATATCCCGCGTGCGCGGCCGCGGGCCAGCAGCTCCGGGATATCCCGCACCGTCACGGCGATCGCCCCGGGCCGCAGGATAGATGTTTCATGCGGCCGGGGGCCCGCATGGACGACGGCCTGGGTGAGCTGATAACCCCGTATGGCGCCCGCCAAGCGCCCCAACGCCGTTGCCGACTCGGGCCGGGGCGTGCGCGTGGCCTTGGCCTCGATGAGCGCGAGGCGGCCGGGGCCCGTCGGGACGAGAAGGTCGACCTCCAGGCCTTGCTGGTCGCGAAAATAAAACAGCTCGCGTCTGCGCCCGGCGTTGACTTGAAGCTTGGCGATCTCCGCGGCGACGAAGCCCTCGAATAACGGCCCCAGAAAGAGCGAGCGGCCGAGCTGAGCGGCGGAATCGACGCCGAGCAGATGGCAGGCGAGGCCGGAGTCCATGAAGTGCAGTTTAGGCGACTTGATGAGCCGCTTGCCGAAGTCCTCGTAGAACGGCGGAATCAGGAGAATCTGGCCGGTGGCCTCCAGCACTCCCAGCCAACTCGACACCGTTGGCACGGTCAGTCCGAGCGGCGCGGCGATGTCGGCGCGATTGAGTATCTGCCCGCAGCGGCTCGCCAAGAGCGAAAGAAAGCGCCGGAACGTGGAGAGGTCCCGGACGGCCAGCATGCCGCGCACGTCGCGCTCGAGATAGGTCTGGATGTAGGAGCGGTGCCAAAGAGCCGCGGCGCGGGGCCGCGCCAGCACCTCGGGGAAGCCGCCTCGCCAGACGTCCACCTTCGGCGACTCTTGGACCGAGAGGGGCAGGAGCTGCAGGACCGCGGCCCGCCCCGCCATCGACTCGGTCACGCCCCGCATGAGCGGCGCCTCCTGGGAGCCCGTGATGAGCCAGCGCCCCCTGCGCCCGGGCGCCCGGTCGATCGCGGCCCGCGCGTAGTTGAGGAGCTCGGGAACGTTCTGTATCTCGTCCAAGATCGCGGGAAGCGGCAACTCCTCCAGGAAGGCCCGGGGGTCGGCGCGGACGCGCGCCACCACGTCCGGATCCTCCAGCAGCCGGTAGGAAGCCGAGGGGAACAGGCGCTTGAGCAGGGTCGTCTTTCCCGAGCGGCGGGGTCCCGTCAGTATGACCGCGGGGAAGCTCCCGGCGGCCCTCCTCAACTCGGGCTCGAGCCCGCGGGCAATGAAGCGCATATGAGTATTATAAAGTATGACTTTAAAAAACTCAATAGTGCCTTTCCCCTGATTTTCCAAAGGAACTGCGATGATCCATCGATGGGTTTCTTAAGGCAAGGCTTTGAAAAACTCAAGGTCGGAGCCCCGCCTTGGAGGCGACGGAGGCTTCCTGCCCGCGCGCATGGGCTTCGATGGGGTTTTCCTGAGCGACGCGCCTCTCCGCGCGTCGTTGACGGCGATCTCCACGTAGCTCAGCCCCTCGAGGTCCTTGAGGATGACGACCGCGCGGTCGTCATCCTTAAGCTCCAGCAGCGCTCCTTGCACCTGCGCCTCGGTCTCGGCGGACTCCAGCCGCTGCTGGACGCCCGGTCCGGGCTCCGGAAGGCTCGTCTCGGAGTCTCCGTCCTCGGACGGGGGCTCCAGCGGCGCCGCCCGCCACAGCGGCCGGCTTTTTTCCGCGCGCAGCCTGTTCTTCCAGACGTTGACCGTGATTCGATGAACCCAGCTTCCCGGGTCGGCCTCGCCGCGGAACTCGGACAGGGAGCGCAGCGCGCGCAGCAGCGCCTCCTGGGAGATATCCTCGGCGTCGGCCGGGTTGCCGCACAGTCGCAGCGCGAGGTTGTAAGCCCGCCTCGCGTGGGCCCTGAAGAACGCCTCGGCCGGGTCGTCCATGGCGCGCCGCTCAGGCGACGTACAGCAGGACGGCGATGAAGTGGGCGGCGCTGCCGGCCAGCGCGAAGGCGTGCCAGATCGCGTGGCCGTGGGGAAGGCGGTGCTCGAGCTGGTAGAAGATCAGGCCGCTGGTGTAGAACAGCCCGCCGGCGACGATGCAGGCCAGGCCGCGCGGGGGCAAGGCGCGAAAAAGACGGCCCAAGGTGAAGACGCCGAGCCAGCCCATCGCCAGATAAAGGAAGAGCGGCACGAGGCGCGCCTCGTCCTGAGGCAACAGGTCGATGATGATGCCGGCCACGGCCAGCGCGGAAACGACGCCGAAGATCGTCCAGCCGAAGCTGCCGCGCAAAGTGATCAGCATGAACGGGGCGTAGGTCCCCGCGATCAGCAGGTAGATCGAGAGGTGGTCCAGCTTCTGGAAAATCCGCTTTGCGCGGCCTTGAAGCGAGTGATAGAGCGTCGAGCTGGAGTAGACGGCCAGAAGGCCCGCGCCGTAGAAAGCGAAGCTCGCGATGCGCCACGGGTCGCCCTTATGGATCGCGAGGCCCAGCAGCAAGGAGACGCCGGCGGCCGCCAGAACGGCGCCGCACAGCGCGCTGATCCCGTTGAGACGCTCGGCGCCGCGCACGTCATATTTCTAGCACTTGAGCCGGCGGATTTCCAGGGCCGGGCGAGCGAAATTACATGAAAATCACAGAGCCCCGGGGGAGGGCCGGGGCTCTGCTCGAGGAGTCGCCCGCGAGCGGCGCGGGCCCAGGCGGAGGCTCCTCTAAAAGACGTGGGCCGACGCGCGCAGCACGTGGCGCGGCTCGATGCCCAGCGCGCGCTGGACCTCCAGGCGCGCGAACAGCAGCTCATGCCCCATGTCGTGCGCCCAACGGCTGCGCAAGATCGACTCGGGCAGGAACTGCAGTCGAGCCACGATCGCGAGCGGTATCACGACCATAGGCTGCGGCAAGGCGGTGTTTCCGACGAGGGTCGGCGGGCCCAAATGACCCAGGGCTTTAGGCCGGGTGGGGCGATAGGTCGAAGGGCCTAGCGAGGGGAGGCGGGGGCGAGGCGCCTCAGGACGATCCAGCCGCTCTCGGCGTCCGCCTCGACGGCATCGCCGGGCGCGAAGGCGCCGTCGACGAGCGCGGCCGCGAGGGGCTTGGAGACGTGGTCGGCGAGCGCGCGCTTGAGCGGCCGCGCGCCCGTCGTGTCGCTGAAGCCGAGCCTCAGCAGCAGCTCGCGCGCGGCCGCGGTCAGCGACAGCGCGATCCGTCGCGGCGCGAGAGCGGCGTTCAGCGCGGCGAGCCGCAGGTCCAGTATCCGCTCCAGCGCGGAGCGGCGCAGCGGGTCCATCACGATGAGGGCGTCGAGGCGCTCGAGGAACTTCGGCTCCAGCCGCTTCTCGGTCTCCCGCCGCAGGCGCGCGAGCCGCCCGGGCGCCTCCTCTCCCGGGGGCGGCGCGGTCTGGCCGCCGAGGTTCGAGGTCATCAGCAGCAGCGCGTGAGAGAAGTCGATCGCCTCGCCGTGGGCGTCCGTCAGGCGGCCCTCGTCCATGACCTGCAGCAGGAGCTTGCGCGTCTTCCCGTTGGCCTCCTCGAGCTCGTCGAAAAGCACCAAGGAGCGGGGCTGGTTCTTGACGGCCTCGGTCAGCGCGCCCGGCTCGTCGTGCCCGAGCAGGCCCGGAGCGGCGCCGACGAGGCGGCTGGCCGCGCCGCGCTCGCCGTAGTCCGAGCCGTCGAGGCGCACGAGGTTCATGCCGGTCTCCTCCGCGAGGACGCGCGCGAGCTCGGTCTTGCCGACCCCGCACGGCCCGAGCAGCAGGAACGCCCCGGCCAGCTTGTTGGCCTCGCGGAGCCCCATGCGGCCCTCCTTCAGCGCCGCGACCACGGCGTCGACGGCGCCGTCCTGGTCGATGACGCGCGCCTTCACCCGGGCCGCCAAGGTTCGAAGGCGGTCCGCCTCCGTCGCGGTCAGCTCGCCGGCCGGCGTCCGGGTCCATTCCGCCGCGACGGCGGCGACGTCGCCCTCGCCGGCCTCCGCGCGTCCCGCGAGGCGGGCGCGGCTGCCGGCCTCGTCGATCAGGTCGATGGCCTTGTCCGGGAAGGTCAGATGCTTTAAATGGCGCTCCGCGATCCGGACCGCGGCCTCGGGCGTCCCGGGCGCGTAGGCGAGGCCATGGTGGCGCTCGAGCCCCGGCAGCAGGCCCCGCAGTATCTCGAGCGTTTGCGCGGCGTCGACCGGGGAAATGGGGACGGTCTTGAACCGGCGCGCGAGGGCCCCGTCCTTGCGCATACGCCGGTGCTCCTCGGGAGTCGTGCCGCCTATCACCGACAGCTCTCCGTTGGCCAACGCCGGCTTAAGGAGGTTCGCCACGTCGGACGCCCCGTCCTCGACCTTGCCGAGCCCGATCAGCATGTGCGTCTCGTCGATGAACAGGCTGAGCCGGCCCCGGAGGGCCGCCGCCTCCTTGAGCACGCCCTTGATCTTCTTCTCCAGCTCGCCGAGATGCTTCGTGTCGCTCAGCAACTCGGCGAGATCGAGCTGGACGATGACGCGGCTCCCGAGCGCGGGGAGCAGGCCGGCGACGATCGCCTGCGCGAGCCCCTCGACGATCGCCGTCTTGCCGGAGCCCGGAGGGCCGATCAGAAGCGGGTTCGGCTTGCGGCGCCGCATCAACGCGCGCGCGATCTGCTCCAGCTCGGTGCGCCGGCCGATCAGCGGGTCCAACTTGCCCTGGGCCGCGAGCGCGGTCAGGTTCCGGCCGAGCGCGGTGAGGTTTGGAAAGCGCCGCGCGTCCAGCGTGAAGGCGCCGGCGGGCTCGGCCGTTTCCAGCGAGGACATGGGGAGCATCGACTGTCGAATGATGCTCGGCAGTCGGCTCGCCTGGGACGGCTGCGCGGCCGGGACCGTGGGCGCGTGACGCGGAGACGCTTGCGGCGGCGCGTCGTCGGTCGGGAGCTTGGGCTCGGAGCCGGAAGGAGTCGCCTCCGGCGCGCCGGCCGGGCGCTCGGCCAGCAAGGCGAATATCTCGATCGCCCGCGCCTCGAGCTCCGGGGCGAGCTTGCGGTCGTCGACGTCGATGCCTTGGCGCTTCAGCTCGTCGAGAGCCGCCCGGAAGGCGGCGGCCTCGGCCGGGCTCGGCAAGGTCATCGCGCCTTCCGCGCCGTAGGCGCGGCGGAGGTAGGGCATGGCCTCGGTGAGCGTCCGTTGGCGCGCGGCGGCCTCCGGCGTGGACGCGTCATTGAGCCGCGCGTCCTGACGCCAGATGCGCTCCAGAAGTATAGCCGCCGAGATGCGGCGGCGAAGGTCGCGCGCGAAGCCGAGATTGCGCGGCGCGGCGGGGGACGCCGATTCCAGCGCGCGCACGGCGTCATCGGCACCGAAGAGGACGTCGTCCCAGCCGAGTTGGCCCAACCTGTGGACGGCGTCGGCCAGACGCGCCAGGGCCTGCTGCTCCCCTTTCGACGAGGGAAAGTCGCCCGCGGCGTACAAGAAGGAGTCGTTGGAGAGTCGAAGAAGGGAGCCGGATTCCAGCCCGTTCATGCGCAGGCTTTGTATCGCGCCGCGCGCGGCGTTGTCCATGACCTCCTGGTCCTTATCGGAGGGAAACGAAAAGCGCATGCCGGGATAAGCGCGCGGGTAGCCGAGGGCGGTCTTGAAGCGTCTCTTCCAGTGCCCGTGCTTGGCCAAGCGCTTGAGGCCTTCCTTGAGATCGTCGGAGAGGGGAGGCGGACGCCTCGGGGACGAGGGCGCCTTTCTTTGGGCCAGCGACCCGAGGATGCCCAGCAGGCGCGCCTTCTCCGGCTCGTCGAGCGAGCGTCCGCCGACGACCACGGTGTCCGCGGCGAGCGCGTCGAGCAGCGCGCGCAGGGCGGCCGCCTGGGTCGGGCTGGGGCCTTTGTCCGAGGGGCCGTCGGCCGGGGCCGCGGCGCGCTGGGACAGGTAGTAGCGGGCCGCGGTGATTTTGGCGCGCAAGGCCGCCGGGATCGAGCCCGAGGTCGCGTAAAGCTGCTCCGCGAGAGCGGACAGCAGCGCGGCCGAGAGGCGGCGCCGCGCGCGGGCGATGAGAGAGCGGTTCGCGGTGACGAGGGATTCGCCCTCCAACGCGAGCGCCGCCTCGTCCGCCCTCTCGACGACGCCGCGCCATTCGCCGCGCGCCCGCGCGCGCAACGCCCCCGCGAGCGAACGCAGGGCGCGCTCCTCCCCCGGGGAAGCCGGCCGATCGGGCACGGCATACAGGTAGGTCCGGTCGTCGAGCTTGAGCAGCGCTCCCGCCTCCTGCGCGGAGGCCAAGGTGTCCGACTCGATTTTGCCAAGCGAGGAGCCGACCTCGAAGGTTTGTCCCGGAGCAAGGCGCCGGCCCTCGAGGAGGGGCCGGAGCGTGTCGTCCCAGCCATAAGGCGGCTCATCATCGGAGGGCGCGACCGCCCCGATCAAGAGCGGCACCCCGAGCGCCCACGGATGCCCCGCCTGCCAAGCCCAAAGCGCCCCCGCCGCCGCGACCCCAAGCGCGATCCACATAGGGCTCAAGGAGGCTGAGACAGAAGCGCGTTGCGGCGCAGGAATCACATGCGAGCCGGTCCGTTTAATCCCTCCCCCCTGTGTGGATAAGGGGAGGGGTGGGGGGACGCTTTCCAATGAGCCGTCAGCCGCTAAGCCGCTCTCCGCAACGCGCCCCTCATCAAACTCCGCGTCGGACGCCGTCTTCCCCGCGGCTCCCGAGCGCTCAATCGCTCGCCTGACGTCGGAAACCGCGCGGGCCAAGCTTCGCGCGAGACCGGAGGCCAAGCTTTGCGCCGCTCTCGCGTTGTTTCCCGCCGTCTGAAGCGCAGGGGACGCGGCCACGACCTCCGGCGCGCGCTCAAGGACGGTAGGAATCGCCGGAAGCCCCGGCCGCGCGGGGAGAGCCGGCGTCGACGCGAGACCCGGCGCCCGGACCGGCGATACCTCGGGGCCGGCGGCGAGGGCCTCTCTCCACGCCGCCGCGCTCCCGGGCGCGGGAAAGGCGAGGAGCAAGGCCGCGGCCGCGGCGGCCGTCTTTCGCAGGAGCAAGCTCACGCGCCCATCCTACCTAGGCCGCCCCGGGCCCCGCCTGGGCCGCGAGGGGCGGCGGGAACGCGATAAAAGCCCCAGCCGCGCTGGGTCTCGTCCGTGTTCCCTCTGGGTCCCGGCCTGGGTCTTGGGTAGACCGATTGACCTATTGACCCAGGCCTAATGATGCGCGCGGCAGGGACCCTCCGGCCCATTCGGGGGGGTGGGTCAATATCTAGAATCACGCCGTTCGCAAAGATCTCATCTTGGGAGAAAACTGAAAATGCGCCATTGGAAGCGTAGTCTCGTTCTTGCGGCGCTCCTCGTCTCCGGCCTCGGCGCCTCGCGGCGCGCCTGGTCGGTCACGCAGGAGGCCGTTCCGGCCGCCGGCCCTTCCTTTATAAGGGTCTCCGGGGCCGCTCTGACGATGCCGGCCTTGGTCGGCACCGGCCTCGCGCCGGCCGTAAGCCTGTCGGATTTCCCTCGCTTGGAGAACCCTCACCCCGGCCCTCTCCCGCGAGCGGGAGAGGGTGCCCGAAGGGCGGATGAGGGCGCTAAGGCGGCCTCGGAGCCGTCGCGGGTCCTGGGCCGGGCGCTCAAGGACCGCGCGGCCGCCGTCTCCCAAGCCGTGTCGAACGGGGACTTCAGCCGCGCCTCCGAGCGCCTGGACGGTCTCTTCAAGGAAAAACGGCATGCCGCGGGGACCGATGATTCCTCCGACTCCGGCTCGAGTCTCGGCGGCAACGACCCCGCCGGCTTCTCGGGCAACGGCCGTGGAAACGGCCGCGGCGGTGGACGCCGAGGGGGAGGTGTTTTCGTCCCCGGCAGTCTGCTTCTGATCCTGAATCCTTCCGCTTTGCCGGGGACCGGAACCGCGCTGGAGAGGGTTAACGCCTTTTTGCGCGGGGCCAACGTCGCGCCCATCGCCCAGGACGACATCATCGATCTGACGACGTCGCTGATCGTCAAGCTCGCGACGCCCGAGGGCCATGAGCTCGAGCTGGGCGCGCGGCTTCAGAACGAGCATCCCCGCTTGGTCGAGGCCTACGAGCGCGAGCCTATCCTGCACCTCCTTAACGGCGCGTCCCCGTCCGCGGCCGCCGTGGTTCAGGCCGCGGCCCCGGAGTCCCTGCCGAACGAGCGGGGCGGGATCAACGACCGCTTCCCCACCGGCGAGGAGTCCGTGAAGATCCGCGAGTCCCTGCGCCGTTCCTCGGAGTTGAGCGATCTCGCGGCCGACTTAAGGAAGAAATTCGAGGGCATTTTCGGCTCGTTTCGCGTCGATCCGAACCCCGAGGCGGCCTATCACGGCCAGGCCTCGGCGTCGGGCGGCGCGGCGCGGATCACGTTGACCGCGGACACGCTCAACAACACCCCCTGGGCCTTCATCGCCGCGATCATCGCGCGCGAGCAGACGTGGTTCAACGGGTTCTACAAGAGCGTGCCGGACTCGGTCGAGAAGCTGGCGGTGGCCTACGGGCACATGGTGATGGTCTTCGCCGACATCACGAACAGCAGCACGCGCGCCTGGTCCACCAACCTGGACCACGTGCATAAGGACGGAGATCCGAACAAGCCCTACGTCTGGGACTGGTACTTCAACCTGCTGCAGGCGGCGCTGAGGGACGCGTTCACGGACAGCGTCTTCTTCAACCAGCTCCGCAACAAGGTCGCCGCGGAGATCAGCGATAATCCCGCCTTCCGCTACTCGCTGTACGAGCGATACGAGGGCGTCACCGAGGACGGGCGGACGGTGCCGGACAGCCTGAGGATCGACAAGGACACGTACCGGCAGGCCAAGAAGAAGCTCTACGGCGACAACGGACAGGGCGACGACGACAAGGATCCGGACACGCAGCGGAAGAACTTCCTGGGCCTCGTGCGGACGTGGTTCCGCGACCGCGGGGAGAAATAAATTGAACGGACAAAATGGAGGTCGGGTGAAGAACGAATCGGGGCATTGGCGTCTGGCCTGGGCGGTCGTT
>CAZMIB010000044.1:0-19180 GCA_964566245.1 uncultured Elusimicrobia bacterium
AGGTGAAGGTCTCGACGCCGCCTTCCACGTCGAACAGCTCGCTGCGCTCCGTGGTTAAGCGAACCCGCACCACGCGGGACCCGGCCGAAGGAGGCCCCTGTAGCTTCAGGCCGCCGGTTGCCCCGGACCCGGACCAGGCCCTTGGCCCAAGCGTACGGAATCGGGCGCGTGCCGCGCTGGCCGGTCAGCTCGGCCCCCGAAAACGCGAAATCCGGGCCGGGATTCCTTTCGAGGACCTCCACCGCGCGGGCCAGGAATCGAGGTTTCCAATAATCGTCCGCGCACAGGAACACGACGTAGTCCCCGCCGGCCCGACGCGCGCACGCGTTGAGATTTCTCACGAAGCCGATGTTCGTCGGATTCGTGAACACGCGCAGCCGCGGGTCGCGGAAGCTCCCCGCGATCCGCGCGGTGGCGTCGGTCGAGGCGTTGTCCGAGACGATGATCTCGAGATCCGAAAATTCCTGGCCCAAGGCGGACTCGATCGCCCGGGCGATGAACTTCTCGGCGTTGAAGGCGGGGATGCAGACGCTGACCTTGGGTCTCATCGGATCAGGCGCGCCACCGCGGCACGATCCCGCTCGCTTGGCCGAGCCTGAGGGCCAGACGCGAGAGCGGGCGAGAGCGCGCGACCCTCAAAGCGAGCCAACCGGCCGGCCAGGCTCCAAGCCCCGGGCACCGCTCCGCGTAGAGCCGGTAAAGCCGGTCGACGTCCTCGCGCGAGGCCGAGGCCGCCCGCATCAACGGCAGGCCCAGCGCCGCTTTCCGCGCGATTCTCTCGATATAGCGGCGCTTCATGCCGTCGCCCGCCAGACGGCCGAGCTCGGGATCGGCGAAGGCGCGCTCGACCATGTCGAGCTTCTCCAGCGCGAACGTGCCGTCTCTCTGGAAATCCCAGGTCAAATTGCCCGCATGGATGCGGTAGGCCGCCAGCGGCTCGGCGACGTACGCGAACGGCCCGCGGGCGGACAGCCGGAGCCAGAACGCGAGGTCCGGGCAAAACTTCAGGCTTTCGTCGAACCCGCCCAGGCGGACCGCGGCCTCGCGCCGGAACAGGACCGAGGACAGGCAAATGCCGCGAATGTTCCAGTCAAGGAGCTTGCCGCGGAAGACCGCGCCCTCGGCCAGCGCGGGCCACGGATAAACGCGCGTCTCCAAGGTCGCGCCGTCGGCGGAAACGATCCTGTGGCCGGCGTGCGCCAGCAGCGTCCGGCCGTCGGCCTCGAGGGCCTCCACCAAGCGCCTCAAGGCGCCCGGAAGCCAGAAGTCGTCCGCGCAAAGAAAGGCGACGGAGTCGCCGGCGGCGAGCTCCAGGCAGCGGTTGAGGTTGCCGGCGAAACCGAGATTCCTGTCGTTGCGCGAGTAACGCACGCGCGGATCGGCGAAGCCCCGGATCACGTCGCCGGTGGCGTCCGACGAGGCGTTGTCGACGACCAGCAGCTCGTAATCCGCGAAATCCTGGGCCAGGACGCTGCGCACGGCGTCCCCGACCAGCGCCGCGCTGTTGTAGGCCGGGATACAGACGCTGACCCGGGGCATTTTCATGCGAGCGCCGGCTCCGCCTCGACGCGCGGCGCGGCGACCGGCGCGGCGAACTCCGACCAGAAGCGCCGGTACGCCGCGACGGAGGCGACGAGCACCGCGAGGTTGCCGCAGATCGACGCCGTGCCCGCGCCGGGAATGCCGAGGCGCGGGGTCAGCAGCAGGTTCACCGCGACGTTGACCAGCGCCCCGCAGAGGTGGGTGGCCATGTAGGCTTTCTCGCGGCCCACGTACGGCAGCGGGCCGTTGAACGCGGTCAACGCGAAGATCAGCAGCAGCGAGACGCTCAAGTAGCGCAGCGCCTCCGGCGTCCCGACGAAGCGCGCGCCGAAAAGCAGCCCGCCGATGCGCTGGGCGCCGAGCGCCAGAACCGCGGCCGCCGCGGCGCCGAGCCCCAGCAGGCACAGAGAGAACGCGCGGTGGGCGCGCCGGAACGCCTCCTTGTCTCCCCGCTCGTAGGAGCGCGCGAACTCCGGGGCGAAGGCCGAGATCAGCATCGCCGCCGCCGGCAGGAAGACGAGAACCAGGCGGTACGCCGCGCTGTACCAGCCGATGACCTCCGCCCGGCGCGTGAGGCCGAGCACGGTCGTGTCGAAGTTGTAGTAGACTTGGATGAAGAACAGCGAGAGCGCGATCGGGACTCCCTCGCGCACCGACGTCCGCCAGTAGGCCGCGTCCATCGCCGGCGTCCCGCGCTCGCGCTTGGGGGCGAGCGTCCTCAGGGCCGCCAGGAGGACGCCGACCTTGATAGGGCTTTTGAGGAGACGGATCTGCCAAAACCTCGGCCCGGGGGGAGAGATCGCCGCGAGGGGGGCGAGGTACAGCGCCGGGATCGTCAGCCGCATCGCGTTCAGCGCGAGGGGCCGCTCGAGCCCCAAAAAGGCGAACTCCAGGTTCAGCGCTTGGGAGAAAAGGGTCGCGCCGACCGCCAGGAAGATCAGGGCCGTCGGAAGGTCGGAGGCCAGCTTGAACGAAAGCGCCGCGTACGGGACGAACAGGACGGCCGCGAGGGCCAGCCGCAGCGCGACGATGCTCGACACGACCGCGCCCGCGCGGCGCGGATCGACCGCGACGTGCTTGACGCCGAGGACGTTCGTCCCCAGCGTGACGACAAGCCCGAGGTAGACGACGATCGACTGCGCGAAGTTGATCGTCCCGAAGCCGGCGTCCCCCGCCATCTTCGCGATGTAGATGCCGATCGCGAACAGCAGCAGGTTCCGGCCGACCTCCCCGAGGCCGATCTTCAGGAATATCCTAAGCGAGGGATGCACCCTCTCGAGACTGATCATCTACCCGTGGCGCAGGGCCCAATCGTAGGGTATGTCGGGCGAGAACGGGTCCTTCCTGACGATCTCGTCGGGACGGTGCGGGACGGTCGAGCAGTTGGCCACGATCGAGGTCTCGGAGCCGACGCCCTTGAAGCCGTTCCATACCATCGGCGGGATCGTGACCAGCACGAAGTTGTCCGGGCCGGGGAACAGCTCCATGAGCCGGCCGTGCGTCGGCGAGCCGGGCCGGTCGTCGTAGAGCACGAGCTTGATCTTGCCGTGCGGGACGGCGTAGTTCAGCGTCATCTCCTTGTGCAGGTGCCAGGCCTTGATCGCGCCCGGATGCACCGCCGAGAAGTACATCTCGCCGAACCCCTTGAAATGCGGGGCGTCGCTGCGGAGCATGTGCATGATCTTGCCCCGTTCGTCCGGGATCTGCCTCAGCGGCGTGATCAGGACGCCGTCGATAAGCGGTCCCGCTTGACCATGGACTTGAGTCCCGACTTTAGATCCAATCGCGGTTGCCATCCCAGCACCTCTCTGGCCGGCCGCAGATCCGCGGCCGACCTCATGACCTCTCGCTCCCGGTACGGGCGCGCGCCCCAGGCGATGTTGAGCCGCCCCCCGGCGCACTCCTCGAACAGGCTCGCGACCTCGCGCAGCGGCGTCCCCGCCCCGAGGCCGATCGGTATATTCTCGTGGCGCGCGTCCTTCTTGCGGACGACGTGCGCGATCGCCTTCTCGTAGGCCCGGACCACGTCGTCGACGTGGCACAAGTCGAGCGTCTGCCCGCCGGGCGAGAACGGAACGGGCTCGGGGGCCGACATCGCCTTCTTGAAGGCGGCGAAAAGCTTCGGGCGCGCGTCGTTCGGCCCGTAGGTGTCGAACAGCTTAAGCGTGACCGCGCGCAGCCCCTTGGCGTCCTCGTAGAAAGCGAGTATGTCCTCGAAGGCGCGCTTCGTCGCCGCGTAAAGGCAGACCGGGCGGTACTCCCGGGCCCCGTCCATGTGCTCCCAGGACGTCCCGGTGTTCACGAGCCGCGACACGCCGTTCGCCGTCATCGCCTCGAGCAGGCGCGTCCCGAACAGGATGTTGGCGCGGATCAGCGGCTCGACCTGCTCCGGCGCGTGCGCGCTCAGGAACAGCGAGGCCAGGTGCACGACGACGTCCGGCTTGGACTTGCGGAGGATCGCGTCGAGGCGCTCGCCGCCGCCGTCGACGACGGCCGTCTTGATCGGCCGCGGGAAACGGCGCGGCGCGCGGACGAGGGCCGTGACCTCGAAACCCGGGCGCGCGGCCAGGCGGCGGACCAGATGGCCGCCGATGAAGCCGGACGCCCCGGTGACGAGAACCTTCACGTCAGTACGCTCCTCTCGACGAAAGCACCGCCGCCGGAGTCTTCAAGATGATCTTCAAATCGAGCGCGAACGACCAATGCTCCAGGTAATACAGGTCCAGCGCGATCATCTGGTTGAAGTCGAGGTCCGCGCGCCCGCTGACCTGCCACAGCCCCGTGATCCCGGGCAGGACGTTCAAGCGCTTGAGAGCCCCGGCGTCGTAGAGCCGCACCTCGCTCAACAACGGCGGCCGCGGCCCGACCAGGCTCATCTCTCCCCGGAGGACGTTGAAAAGCTGCGGCAGCTCGTCCAAGCTCAGCCGCCTCAGCCAGCGCCCGACGCGGGTCACGCGCGGGTCGTGCTTGATCTTGAACACCGGGCCCTGGCGCTGGTTCAGGTGCCGCACCTTGTCGAGCATGTCCTGGGCATTGATGACCATCGTCCGGAACTTGTAGAGGTCGAAGGCCCGGCCCTTGTAGCCGACGCGGCGCTGCTTGAAGAAGACCGGCCCCGCGCTGTCGAGCTTGATCAACAGGCAGATCAGCAGCACCGGGACCGAGAGGACCGCCAGCAGCAGCGCGCAGCAGAGCACGTCGAAGCAGCGCTTGAGGAAGGCGTCCGCCCCCGAGAGCGACAAGTGATGGAAGCGGAACATCGGCAGCGCCATCGAGCGGTCGATCTGCAGCTCGCCCATGCGCTCCTCGAGGAAGTTCGGCACGAGCTTCATCTCGATCCCCGCGCCCTCGCAGATGTCCGCGAGGCGGAAGATGTCCTTCCTGTCCCAGTCGACCTGGGTCAGGATGATGTCGGTGAGGCGCTCCTCTTCCACGAGGCGCAGCGCCTCGCCGACGGCCATCGACTCCCCGAAGCGGCCGACCACGTGCGGCATGCGCGACAGGCGGCGCTTCAAGAAGGCCGCGGCCTTGCCCTTGCCGAGGATCAGCACCCGCCGCTCCCCGCGGATCGACTGCACGAGCCAGGAGTACAGGCGCTTCTGGATCTGGCGGCCGCTCAGCAGGTAGACGAAGCTGACGGGCGGAAGCATCAGGATCATCAGCCGGGAAATATGGAACTGATGCAGCAGGAAGCTCAGCGCCAAGGTCCCCAGGCTGCCGAGCCCCGAGGCCTTGATCGCCTGAGCGAAATCCTCCTCGAAGGCCGTCGGCTCGCCGCGCTGCAGCTCGGGCGTCGAGACGAAGACGACGGTCCACAGCAGCAGGCACGGCCCGAGGTTCCGTATGAAGGCCGAGGGGTCCGGGGCGTGGGCGGGAAGAGGCATCGCCCTGAGCACGGGCCCGAACTTGTAGCGCAGATAGAACGCGGTCACCAGCGACGCGCCGACCGCCGCGATATCCATCGTCAGCCGCAGCAGCGGCAGAAGGACGGCCGCGAAGGCCTGAAGCCTGGAACGGCCCAAGCCGCTCAGGCGCGCGACCAGCTCGGGGAACGGGGCGGCTTCCTCTCCGGTCGTCTCAAGGGGCAGGCTCATGCCGCGGCCTCCATGATTTCGCGGGCGCCCGCCGGACGACGTTCGCGTCCGAGGCGCGCCTCGCGGTGTTTCTCGACGAACGCTCGGAACTCGATCTTAAAGCGCTCCTCGGAAAACCGCTCGGCGTGCGCGCGTATCGCCGCGGGATCGAGGCGGTCCTCGATCTCAAGGAAGGCGTCGATGCCGTCCGACAGCCCTCGCGTCGTGGCCTCGGGAAACAGCACCCCGGTCCGCCCGTGGACGACCGTCTCGCACGCCGCGCCCTGGCCGAGCGCGATCACCGGCACGCCGCAGGCCATCGCCTCGACGGGCGCGATGCCGAAGTCCTCCTCGGCCGCGAACACGAACGCCCGAGCCTCCGAGAGCGCGGTCACGAGCCGCTTGTCGTCCAGCCGCCCCAGGTACTCCACCGCCCCGCCGCACTCCGCCTTGACTCTCTCGCGGTCCGGGCCGTCGCCGACGACCAAAAGCTTAAGTCCCTTCTCCCTGAAAGCGCGCGCGATCAGCGGCACGCGCTTGTACGGCACCAGGCGCGAGACGGTGATGAAATGATCGCCCCGGCGCGCGGCCGGGGTAAAGCGCCGCACGTCGACCGGCGGGTAGATCACCTCGGCGTCGCGCCCGTAGATCCGCTTGATCCGCCGCGCGACGTAGTGGGACAGCGTCGCGAAATGGTCGACGCGCGCGGCGGTCTGCTGGTCCCACAGGCGGATGTAATGCAGGATCGCGCGCGCGCTCCAGCCCTTTAAGCCGGTCTCGAGCTTGGCCTCGCGCAGGTAGAGGTGGTAGAGGTCCCAAGCGTAGCGGAACGGCGTCAGGCAGTAGCTCAGATGCAGCTGATCCGGGCGCGTCAGGATGCCCTTCGCGGCCGCGTGCGAGTTGGAGATCAGAAGGTCGAACTCCGAGACGTCCAGATGCTCGGCGGCCATCGGGTAAAGCGGCAAATAGTTGCGGTACAGCCGCTTCGAGAACGGCAGGCCCTGCAAAATCGACGGGCGCACGTCCGCCGACGCGAGCCGGCTTCCCTTCAAGCCGGCCGGGTCGTGGAACAGCGTGTAGACCGGGGCCGGGTAAAGGTCGAGCAGCGACTCCAGGACCTTCTCGGCCCCGGCGTACGTGACCAGCCAATCGTGCACGAAAGCCGCGCGCATGAGTCAGCGCGCGGCGGCCGGCGTCCGGGTCGGTTGGGGGGCCTCTTCGGAAAGGAAACGCCGGTACCAGTCGATCGTCTCGCGCAGGCCGGGCTCCAGCGCGTAGACGGGCTTCCAGCCCAGCACGCGCTTGGCCTTCTCGGCCGACAGGAACTGGTGGCGTATCTCGTGCTTCGCCTCGTTCAGGATCACCGGCTCCAGATCCTCGCGCCCCATCAGGGAAAGGAGCTTGCGCGTGAGGTCGAGCACCGAAAGCTGGATCTCGTAGCTGAAGTTGAAGGCCTGGCCGCCCAAGCCGAGCTCCTCCTGGAGCTGGGCGAGCAGCAGGTACGCCTCCGCGCCGTCCTTCGCGTAGATGTAGTCGCGGATGTAGCTGCCGTCGCTGCGGATGATCGGCCTCTCGCCGCGGACGATCGAGCGTATCGTCCCCGGGATCAGCCGGTTGAAGTTGAGGTCGCCGGCGCCGTAGAAGTTGCCGCAGCGCGTGATCGTGACCGGCAGGCCGTAGGTCGTATGGTACGACTGCGCGATGAGGTCGGAGCAGCTCTTCGAGACGTCGTACGGATGGCGGCCGCGCAGCGGCGTGTCCTCGTTGTACGGCAGGTCCGGGCAGTCCCCGTAGGCCTTGTCGCTGGACGCGACGACGACGCGGCGGATCAGCGGGCCGCGGCGGCAGGCCTCGAGCACCGACCAGGTGCCCTGGACGTTGCTCTCGAAGGTCGACAGCGGGTTGCGGTTGGCCGTGCCGACGATGGTCTGGGCCGCCAGATGGAAGACGGTGTCTATCTCGTACTCGTTCAGCGCGCGCTCGACGATCGCGTGGTCCTCGACGGCGCCGCGCACGACGTTGATCTTGTCGACGACGCCGGCCGAGCGCAGGCGGCTCTTCGGCACGTGGTCGCGGATCAGCCCGGTGACCGAGGCGCCTAGCTCGACCAGGCGCTCGGTCAGGAAGGTCCCGAGCAGGCCCGTGCAGCCGGTCACGAGGACCGCGCGGTCCCGCCAAAACGAGGGCTTCACCATACCTTCCACGGGGCCTCCCCGCTCTCCCAGAGCGAGTTCAAAAGCTGCATGTCGCGCAGCGTGTCCATGCACTGCCAGAAGCCGGCGTGCCGGTACATCATCAGCTCGCCGTCCTTCGCGAGGCGCTCGAGCGGCTCGCGCTCCAGCACGCAGCCGTCGTCGTCGCTGAGATAGTCGAAGACGCGGCGGTCGAAGACGAAATAGCCGCCGTTGATGACCCCGGCGTGGGTCTGCGGTTTCTCGCTGAACTCCCGGACGCGGTGGCCGCCGTCCAACAGCAGCTCGCCGAAACGCGAGGCCGGGGCGACCCCGGTCACGGTCGCGATCTTTCCGTGAGCCTTGTGGAACTTGAGCAAGGCGCGGATGTCGACGTTCGCGACACCGTCGCCGTAGGTCAGCATGAAAACGTCGCCCTTCACGTGCGGCTCCACGCGCTTGACCCGCGCGCCGGTCATCGCCTTCGCGCCGGTGTCGGCCAAGGTCACCTTCCAGCGCGACTCGTGAGAGTCGCTGTGCAAGGTGAGCTTGCGCTTGCCGAGCTCGATCGTGAAATCGTTGGCCATGATCCGGTAGCGCAGGAAGTAGTCCTTGATCACCTCGCCCTTGTAGCCGAGGCAGACCACGAACTCGTTCAGGCCGTAGTGGCTGTACGTCTTCATGATGTGCCACAAAATCGGCCGAGGGCCGACGTGGACCATCGGCTTCGGGCGGTACTCGGTCTCCTCCCGGAGACGCGTGCCGTGGCCGCCCGCCAAGATCACGACCTTCATCGGCGGCCTCCCTGCTCCATGAAAAAAGCCTCGAACTGCTCGAGCACGTACGCGACCATCTCCTCGGTGATCCCCGGGAAGACCCCGATCCAGAAGGTCCCGTTCATCACCGCGTCGGTGTTCGCGAGGCTCCCCACGACCCGGTGCGGAACGTCCTTGAAGTAGGGCTGGCGAAGGATGTTGCCGCCGAACAACAGCCGCGTCGCGATCTTCCGGCTCTCGAGGAACAAAGTGAGCTTCTCGCGCTTGAACGGCGCGCCCGCCTTGACCGTGATCGGGAAGCCGAACCAGGACGGGTCGGAGCCCGGCGTCGCGCGCGGCAAGATCAGGTGCTCCTCGAAGCGCGACAGGCCGTCGTGCAAAAGCTTGAAGTTGCGCTTGCGCGCGGCGATGAAGCCGTCCAGCTTGTCGAGCTGGGCCACGCCGACCGCGGCCTGCATGTCGGTCGCCTTCAGGTTGTAGCCGACGTGCGAGTAGGTGTACTTGTGGTCGTAGCCGCAGGGCAGCTCGCCGAGCTGCCAGTCGAAGCGCTTGCCGCAGGTGTTGTCCTTGCCCGGGGCGCACCAGCAGTCGCGGCCCCAGTCCCGGAACGACTCCAAGAGCTTGTGCAGGCGCCCGTTCGCGGTCGCGACCGCGCCGCCCTCGCCCATCGTGATGTGGTGCGCCGGATAAAAAGAGTACGTCGCGAGGTCGCCGAAGGTGCCGACCGTCCGGCCGTTGTAGGTCGAGCCCAAAGCGTCGCAGGAGTCCTCGATCAGCCACAGCCCGCGCTTCTCGGCCAGCCGGACCGCCGCGTCCAGCTCGAACGGGTTGCCCAAGGTGTGCGCGATCATGATCGCGCGCGTCTTGTCCGTGACCGCCCGCTCCAGGCTCTCGGCGGTCGGGCCGTAGGTGCCCAGCTCGACGTCCACGAACACCGGCACGAGCCGGTTCTGGAGCATCGGGTTGACCGTCGTCGGGAACGAGGCCGCGACCGTCACGACCTCGTCGCCGGGCTTAAGGCGCTTGTCGCCCAGGAAGGGCGAGGTCAACGCCGAGACGGCCAGCAGATTGGCCGAGGAGCCGGAGTTCGTCAGTATCGCGTGGGCCAGGCCCAGGCGCTTCGCGAAGCGCTTCTCGAAGGACTCGGCGAAGCGGCCGGTCGTGAGCCAAAAATCGAGGCCGGAGTCGGCCAACAGCGTCATTTCCCGCTCGTCGAACACCTTCCCCGAGACCGGGACCGGGGTCACCCCGGGAATGAAGGGCTTGGGGGCGTGCTTGAACGCGTAGAACTCGCGGACGGCCTGGAAGACGGCCTCGCGCAGCTCCTGCTCTCGGGACAGCGTGGTCGTTATAGGATTCATTATCTTACCGCAACCAAAGCGCCATCGGAATCGAGCGTATCGGGCCGGGACCGTGTAAACGGCAGCCGGGGGATTTTACCAGAATGTACCGTCGGAGTCAAAGGCGTTTGGCACTCCCCCCTCGGGACGTAATACCCAGACCGACTCGGGCCGAAGGACCCATCCGTTTTATCCTAAATTGGGATATAATGCCGTCATCCGCTCCCGACCGGAAGCCCCGGCCATCCCGCGCCGACTCGCGCGGCGGGCGGAACGGCACAGATTCAGATCCAATGATCTTGCTCCCCCTCTTCTCTATAGTGGGCTACTCGCTGCTTATGTCAGTGCTCCTCGGCGTTCCCATTGGGCTCATGCCTTTCTGGACGGCTTCCATGCTTATCGCCGGACTTTTCATCACGGGCCTGTTCTCCAATCTGTGGCTGGCGCAGCAACTCCTGCTATACGGCGGCCTAGTCGCCCTCGTAAACGGACTATTTCTCGGACACCGGCGAGGGAATGCGCCGCTCGCGCGCCTCGGCGAGCCAAGCATCGTCGTATTTTTGCTGTTTTCCATGGCGCTGTGGTTCAAGTTTCGACACGCGACCTACGTGTATTGGGACGAGTTTTCCCACTGGGGAACGGCGACAAAGGAAATGTTCTGGACCCGCGCTCTCCCCAAGGCCGATACCGCGCTTTTCTACAAGGACTACCCTCCTGGAGCGGCGCTCTTCGACAACTTCATTCTGAACGCCACCGGCTACTCCGAGTCGAACGCCTATGCCGCGCGAACCATTCTGCTTCTAACTCCATTGGCCGTATTTTTGCACCGATTCAATTGGCGCCGGTTGCCCGCAATAGCGGTCACATCGGCAACAGCGTTCGCTCTGCCCTTTTGTTTCGATACTTTCGTCTACCAGTCGATGTATGTGGATCAAGCCTTGTCAGCCGCATTCGGGACCTCCGTCGCGGCTTATCTGTTGGCAAGACGGAATCGTGCTGCCAAGGTACTGCTTATCCTGCCGACCATTTTCATTCTGCCGCTGCTGAAAGGCGCGGGGTTGCTGCTCGCTCTCGGCGCGGCCTCAGCCATCGCCGTCGACCTATTGTCGTCAAGAACGCGGCGCACCCCTCTCTTGCTGGCTCTTCTTTTCCTAGCCCCTTTAGCGTCCAGCCGACTATGGAAAAAACACATGGAACAAACGGCGTCCTCGGCGACCTACTCCGCAAAGACTCCGCTGACGACCGTCATCCAGGATATCGCTCATGACCCGCGGAAAAGCCTGACCGTCAAAAACTTCGCGAAGGCTCTTTTCCTAAAACCCGCGTTAGCCAAGAACAATCACTATTTCTCGCCGGACGCTCGCGCTGAAGGCCATTCCGTCGCGGCTTTGGTCGCTCTTCTGATTTGCTTGACCGCTGGATGGACGGCGGCTCAACAAAGGGCGGCTCAAAGACAGAAGATAGCCTTGATTAGCGCAGTCATTGTCTTTTTCTTCTTGCTGTATACACTGGGCCTGCTTTACATCTATCTTTGCATTTTTAACGAAACGACCGGCCGAGCCTTTGCCTCCTTCGAGAGGTACTTCGCGGTGTTCCTTTATGCCTGGTGCATGATTCTCGGAGGGATGGTGATTTCGAGGTTGCACTTGCTGAAGCGGCAAAAATCGTTCGCGCAAGCACTGGCCGCCGTCGTGGCCTTGTTTTTCATTTCCTGCTGGCCGATATTCAGGTACTTCGCTCGCAATCAACTTCACGACCAGGGAGCCGCGCAACGATTGGCCATGGAAAGGCTCCATCCGGCTCTGCAGGTAATCCCCAATGACCCAGGACAAAGAGTTTTCGTCGTTTGGCAGGCCAATTCCGGTTTTGAGGTTTATCTGTCGAACTACGAAATGCTCCCCAGGAGAATCAATCGCAGCTGCTGGACGCTGGCGAGATCGAACTCGCCAGGGGCGTGCGATCCAAGCCCTGATGAGTTCCAACGAATGCTTTCGGCTTACTCGTACTTGGTCCTGGGCGACGTGGATGATGAGTTTCGGCGAAAGTACGGGCGTGTTTTCGGAGGCGCCGCGAATATCCAAAACGCGAATATTTTCATGGTCGACAAACGGGGCGAAGCGCCGCCAAGATTGATCCGCGTCCCCCAAACAGCAATATGGACCAACTCATAAGCAAGACCGCCATCGTTATTCCAGCCTACGAGCCGGGAGAAAACCTGGTCTCTCTGGTAAACAGACTCCATGAATCGGGCCAGTTCGTGATCGTGGTGGACGACGGTTCCAGCGGTGCGTCCAAGCGAGTCTTCGATGAATTGCCACGGTCGCAGAACGTCATCGTACTGAAGCACGCGACGAACCTAGGGAAGGGCCGCGCCCTAAAGACCGCGTTCAATCACTTCCTGCTCCGTTGTCCCGATGAAATGCGCGGAGTCGTAACGGCGGACGCGGATGGACAACACTCGATCCCAGACATACTAAAGATCGCGAGCAACTTGGAGCAAGCCGAGGAACGCCTGATCGTCGGATCGAGGTCCTTCACCGGCGAGGTCCCGTTCAGAAGCTTCCTGGGCAACTTCCTGACCCGCTACTTATTCAGAGCGATCGTCGGAACAAATATCTCGGATACGCAGTCGGGGCTCCGCGGCATACCGAGAGAGTTCTTGAAGAAAATCCTTCCCTTGGACGGCGAGCGTTACGAGTACGAGCTCAATATGCTGCTCGCCGCAGAGTCGCACGGTCTCAAGGTCGTAGAGAACGCCATCCAAACAATTTATATCGACGGCAACAAATCGTCGCACTTCAACCCATTGATCGACTCGATGCGAATCTATTTCCTTCTCTTTAGATTCGCGCTCTCTTCCGCGGCGTCGTTTCTGATCGACCTAGGCCTGTTCATCGCGGCCTCGAAAGCGACGGGGAACCTGTTCGCCAGCTTCGCCTTCTCGCGCTTCATCTCGGGGAACATCAACTTTATTCTGAATAGGGGGCCCGTTTTTCGAAGCAAGAAGCGGACTCTGCCGGCGCTCATGGAATATTACGCACTGCTGGCGACGGTCGGGGCTCTATCCTGCGCGCTCTTCCTCGGTCTGCATTCGCGTCTCGGACTGGGCGTTCTGTTCTCCAAGGTGCTCGCTGATTTAATTTTGTTCATTTTCAGTTTCCTGATGCAGAGACACATTGTATTCCCGGATTTCTAAAATTTGGCGGAGAGGGAAACGCGGTGGGTGTCGCCCAAAAGGCCCATCGGCAGGAAGGCGTAGTCCACGGTCAGCGGCCCCGAGCCGACGCCCAAACCGAACGCGACGCCGTTGAAGCCGGGAACGTCGCTCCAGGTCAAGGTGTTCAGGCCCGCGCGCGCCGCGACGGTCAGCCGCCGGCCGCTCACAAGGCGGTACTC
The DNA here is from genome assembly GCA_964566245.1 of uncultured Elusimicrobia bacterium. Lineage (GTDB taxonomy): Bacteria > Elusimicrobiota > Elusimicrobia > CAZMIB01 > CAZMIB01 > CAZMIB01. The sequence goes on from CAZMIB010000044.1 coordinate 13,299, forward strand.
CGCCCCGAACGCCAGGTAAGTCGCGTTGTCCCGCGGGACGATCGCGTCCAGCGCGAGCAGCGCCTCGGGCCGGGGGCGATAGGCCGTCCCGACCCGTCCGGTGAGCGGAAGCGGATCCCTCTCCGACTCCAGCTTCAGCCCCGGCCCGACGTTGGACAGCGCCGCGCCCCAGGCGAAGCGGCCGTCGAGGTAGCCGGTCGACAGGACGCCGAAGTCGGCCGCGACCGTCGAGGCCGCGTTGACGATCCGCGACTCGACCGCCTTGATCGTCCCGCCTATCGAGAAGCCATGCGGAAGAGCCTCCGCCGCGGCGACGGACAACGCCGCGTCGTACGGCCGAAGCCCGCCCAAACCGGCCCCGGCCGCGTCGGTCTGATCGATGGAGCCGGGGGTGAAGTACTCGATCGCGCCCCCGACCGACAAGCCGTAGCCGAACCGCTCCGCGTAGGCCGCGTAGTCGAGGAACGCCGCGCCCACGTACGGCGCGTGCATGAACAAGGCGGAGCGGTTCTCGACGCTCGTCAAGGCCGCCGGGTTCCAATACACGGCCGAGGCGTCGTCGGCCGCGGCCACGAAGGCCCCGCCCAAGCCCTCGGCCCGGGCGCCGGCGCCGAGCTTGAGGAACCCGGCCGTCGTCGTGCCGGCCTGGGACGAAGCGGCGAAAGCGCGACCCGGCGCGAGACCGACGAGCAACGCCGCGAGAAGGAACATCGAAAAATTCATCATCGTTGCACCGCCACCCGCGCGACGGTCCGGCCCGCGGCGGCCTCGATCAGCGCGAAGTAGACGCCGCTCGCCGCAGCGGAGCCGTGCTCGTTCGAGCCGTTCCAGACCGCGACGCCGGCGGGCGAGCCGGTCAGATCATTCACCAACTCCCCGTCCAGGGTGTAGATTCTCACGCGAGCCCCGGGCGAGAGCCCCGCGAAGGTGACCGCGACGTGGCCTTGGCTCGGCCGGAACGGGTTGGGGTAGATGAACAGCCCGGTGGAAACGGCCGCCGGAACGAGGGACGCGCCGGGCGAGGCGAGCGCGCCTAGGCGCATCGCCGTGAACACGGGCGGCGCGGCGAGCGTCATCGTCGAGCCGAGCACGAGCGGGGCTCCGACCGAAGGCGCCGAGACCTGGGCGTAATACGTGGTCCGCGGGGCGAGGCCCGTGAACGAGGCGCCTAGGGCCGCCGTGCTCGCGCTCCGGTTGCCGGCGAACGCGTTGGGCCAGGCCCCGGTCGAAAGCTGCGCGAGGTAAACGGCCCCGGGCGGATAGCTGGAGAGCCAACTCACCGCGACGCCGCTGGAGCCGACCGCGCTGAATGGAGACGCGGGGACGCCTATGGTTCCCGTCGAGAAATCGGCGCCCGCCATGGCGCTCGCCGCGCCCGCGGCATCCTCTCCGCTCCCGCTCGCGGAGAGGCGCCCGTCGGCAATCAAGCGCCCGGCGACGTTCAACGCCGCCGCCGCGCCGGGGCCGCATTCCAATCCATTCAAGGCGGCCACGACGCCCGAGCCAATCCTAAGATCTCCCGGCACGCGCAAGGTCGGACAAAAGACCCCCTCCGGGTCGCCGACCGTCAGCGAGGCGAAAGCAACGGTGGGCGAGCTGGCGTCCACGGCGGCGACGTCATCGGCGTCGATCTCGACGTCGTCGGCGGCGCCGGGAACCTTGGACAGGCTCCAGTTGCCCGCGGTGTACCAGTTGTGATCGCCGGCGTCCCCGGTCCACCAAATAGAGGCGGCGCGGGCCGGGACGGCGGCAAGGGAAGCGACCAAAGCCGTCGCCAGCCCCGCAAGGAAGCGTCTAGGATTCATGGCGCGATGCAGAGCATCGCGCTTTGGAATGCGGCATCCTATGGAATCGGGGTAACGGCTTTATGGACAGGAGATGATCCCCTCACCCTCCCCCTCTCCCCTTGGGAGAGGGCATTGAAAGTCGGGGCCTCCTATGTTAAAATCCCGAGGACGGGCGAGGAATTTTCTCCAAATTGGCCCCGGCCATTAACAGGGAGCCTAAAGCGGAAATCGAAGTTCCCGCGTCCGTCTAGGCGCGGGATTTTTATTTCATGAGCGATCATAGGGCGGCTTACAAGGACCGCGGGCGCGAGGACGAGCTGCGCGCGCTGCTGCATGAGCGCCTCTTGGTCGTCGATGGGGCGATGGGGACGATGCTCCAGGCCCGGAACCTCTCGGCCGCGGACTTCGGCGGCGCGGAGCTCGAGGGCTGCAACGAGAATCTCTGCCTGACCCGGCCGGACGTCGTCCGCTCCATCCACGAGGCCTACCTCGAGGCCGGCGCCGACATCGTCGAGACCAACAGCTTCGGCTCGACATCCATCGTGCTGAAGGAGTACGGCCTACAGGCCAAGACCTTGGAGCTCAACCGCGCCGCGGCCCGGCTCGCGCGCGAGGCGGCGGACAAGCTTTCCACATCGGCCAAGCCGCGCTTCGTCGCCGGCTCGATGGGCCCGACCACGAAGTCGATCCTCGTCACTCGGAACGTGACGTTCGAGGAGTTGGAGAACGCCTACGCCGAGCAGGCGCGCGGGCTCTTGGATGGAGGGGCGGACGTCCTGCTTCTCGAGACCGCCCAGGACACCTTGAACCTCAAGGCCGGGCTGAACGGCATCGACCAGGCCTTCGCCGCTCTCGGCCGCTCGGCCCCGGTGATGATCTCGGCGACGATCGAGGTCATGGGCACGATGCTCGGCGGCCAAGGCGCCGAGGCGCTGTACATCTCGCTGGAGCACCGCGACCTGCTCTCGATCGGCCTCAACTGCGCGACCGGGCCGGACTTCATGACCGACCATATACGGACCTTGGCCGGGCTCTCGCGCTTCGCGGTATCCTGCATCCCGAACGCGGGGCTGCCCGACGAGAACGGGCGCTACAACGAGACGCCCGAGATGATCGCGCGCAAGCTCGAGCGCTTCGCGGCCGAGGGTTGGCTCAATATCGTGGGCGGCTGCTGCGGCACGACCCCGGAGCACATCCGTCTGATCGCGGGCATGGCCGCCGGCAAGCGGCCGCGCCCGCACGCGAAGACGCGGCGCAGCCACGTCTCGGGCCTGGACCCGTTCGAGCTGATCGAGGAGCGGCGGCCGATTTTGGTCGGCGAGCGCACGAACGTCATCGGCAGCCGGATATTCAAGGACCTGGTCGTCCAGGGAAAATGGGAGGAGGGCGCCGAGATCGGACGACGGCAGGTGCGCAACGGCGCGCATATCGTCGACGTCTGCCTCGCCAACCCGGACCGCGAGGAGAAAGCCGACATGGAGGCCTTCCTCGACCAGCTCGTCCGGAAGATCAAGGCCCCGGTGATGATCGACTCGACCGACGCGGCGGTGATCGAGGCCGCGCTGCGCAAGACCCCGGGCAAGTGCGTGATCAACTCGATCAACCTCGAGGACGGCGAGGAGCGCTTCGAGACGATCGTGCCGCTGATCCGCCGCTACGGCGCGGCCGTCGTCGTCGGCACGATCGACGAGGACAAGGCTCAGGGCATGGCGGTGACCGCGGAGCGCAAGCTCGCGGTCGCGCTGCGCAGCTTCAAGCTGCTGACCGAGAAATACGGCCTGCGCCCCGAGGACCTGATCTTCGACCCGCTGGTCTTCCCGTGCGCGACCGGCGACAAGAACTACGTCGGCTCGGCGGCCGAGACGATCGAGGGCGTGCGCCGGATCAAGGAGGCCCTGCCGCGCTGCAAGACGATCCTGGGGGTCTCGAACGTCTCGTTCGGCCTGCCCGCCGCGGGGCGCGAGGTGCTGAACGCGGTGTTCCTGAATCACTGCGTCAAAGCGGGGCTCGACCTGGCGATCGTCAACACGGAGAAACTCGCGCGCTACGCGACGATCCCGGAGGACGAGAAGCGGCTCGCGGAGCGGCTCCTGTTCTGGAAGGGGCCCGCGGACGGCGGCTCGGACCCGATCGCCGACTTCGCCGCGCATTTCCGCGAGCGCGCCGCGCAGGAGCGCCCGGACGCGCGCAAGTCCCTGCCGGTCGGCGAGCGCCTGGCCCGCGCCGTCGTCGAGGGCTCGAAGGACGGACTCATCGAGGATCTCGACGAGGTCGGCCGGGAGCTCAAGCCGCTCGCGATCATCAACGGCCCGCTGATGAAGGGCATGGACGAGGTCGGCCGCCTGTTCGCGGCCAACGAGATGATCGTCGCCGAGGTGCTTCAGTCGGCCGAGGTGATGAAGGCCGCGGTCGCGCATCTCGAGCCGCGCATGGACAAGGTCGAGGCCGGCGCGCGCGGCACCGTGATCCTCGCGACCGTGAAGGGCGACGTGCACGACATCGGCAAGAACCTCGTGCACATCATCCTGAAGAACAACGGCTACCGGGTCGTGGACCTGGGCATCAAGGTCGCGCCCGAGCAGCTCATCGAGGCGATCAAGAAGGAGCGGCCGGACCTGGTCGGCCTGTCCGGCCTGCTGGTCAAGTCGGCGCAGCAGATGGTGGTCACCGCCGACGACCTCTCCGCCTCCGGCATGGGCCTGCCGGTGCTGGTCGGCGGCGCGGCGCTGTCCGCGAAGTTCACGGCCGCGCGCATCGCGCCGCGCTACGACGGGACCGTGGTCTACTGCAAGGACGCGATGACCGGCCTCGACGCCGCCAAGCAGCTCCTGGACCCCGGGCGCCGTTCGGCGTTCCTTGCCAAGAACAAGGAGATCCAGGAGTTCCTTTCATGCCAGACCGCGCCGGCGCCCGAGGCGGCGCCCGCCGCGCCGACGGCGGCCGCGCCCGCCGTCGCGCATGACGGGACGGCCCCGGTCCCGCCGGACCTGAAGCTGCACGTCGCTCAGGACTTCGACGTCGAGGCGATCTTCCGGTACGTGAACCCGATCATGCTGTACGGCAAGCACCTCGGGCTGCGCGGCTCGCCGGAGACGCTGCTCAAGGAAGGCCACCCGAAAGCGGTCGAGCTCCATCGCCGGATCGAGGCGCTGAAGGAGGAGGTTCTCGCGCGCGGCTTGATCAAGGCCCGCGCGGCATGGCGCTTCTTCGCGGTCAAGTCCGAGGGCGAGACGCTGCGCCTGCTGGACGCCCCGGGAGGCCGAGAGCTCCACGCCTTCACGTTCCCGCGGCAGCCCTCGGGGGAGCGGCTGTGCCTCGCGGACTTCGCGCGGCCCGCCGCGAACGGCCCCGACTACGCGGCGTTGTTCGTCGTGACCTGCGGCCAGGGCGTGCGCGAGGAAGCGGAGCGGCTGAGGGAAAGCGGCGAGTACCTGAAGAGCCACGCGCTGCAGGCCCTCGCGATCGAGAGCGCGGAGGGCTTCGCCGAGCTGCTGCACGAGCGGCTGCGCGCGATGTGGGGCTTCCCGGACCCGGCCTCGATGACCGTGCGCGAGAAGTTCCAGGCCAGATACCGCGGCCTGCGCGTCAGCTTCGGCTATCCGGCCTGCCCGCGCCTGGAGGATCAGGCCGGGCTGTTCGCCCTGCTCGAGCCGACGAAGCACATCGGCGTCGAGCTGACCGAGGGCTTCATGATGGAGCCGGAGGCCTCGGTGAGCGCGCTGGTGTTCCACCACCCCCAGGCCCGCTACTTCTCGGTGGGCGCCGACGCCGCCGCGGCGGCGTAGCCTCAGGCGGTAGGGGCGATCTCGGCCCGCGCGAGCTCCTCGTCGAAGAGGCGGGCCAGGCTCGGAGCCTCCCTTAGAAGCTCGACCTTGATGCGCCGCAGGCCGTCGGCCCCTAGCAGGCGCCGCGCGCGCACGAAGCCGAGGACGGCCCACTCCAGAAGCTGGCCCGCGTCGACGCCGAGCACTCCGGCCGCGCCGCGGACCGCCCCCAAGGTGGCGAGGGCCCCGCGCGGCAGGTCGAGCTCCAGGACGAGCAGCCCCGTGACCGCGCCCTGGACGACCGCGGCCACGCCGTCGCGCAGCTCGATCG
>CAZMIB010000045.1:0-19169 GCA_964566245.1 uncultured Elusimicrobia bacterium
AGGCGCAGATAGCGTGCCCGCGGACGAAGTCCGAGCCCCGACCCGCCGCGAAGGGCTCGCTCCGGCCCGTCGGCAGCGCCGCCTCGAAAAGTAGTATACTTCTTCATCGTCGGCGGAACGCCCGCCTTCATTACCGTTTCTTTTTTCCAGGAGAACGTATGGCCCACATGGGAAGGATGCTTCAGACCTCCGAGTCGGTGACCGAGGGTCACCCGGACAAGGTTTGCGACCAGATCTCGGACTCCGTACTCGACGCGATCTTCCAGACGGACCCCGAGGCCCGGGTCGCCTGCGAGACCTTCGTCACGCGCGGGCTGGTCATCGTGGGCGGCGAGATCACGACGCGCGCCTTCGTCGACGTCGATGAGCTGGTCCGCACGATCGTCAAGGAGATCGGCTACACCGACGCCAAGTACGGCTTCAACTACGAGACCTGCGCGGTCCTGAACGCGATCGGCCGGCAGTCCCCGGACATCGCGCAGGGCGTGGACACCGGCGGCGCCGGCGACCAGGGCATGATGATCGGCTACGCGTGCCGCGAGACCGAGGAGCTGATGCCGCTGCCGCTCTCGCTCGCGCACCGGCTGACGCGCCGCCTCGCCGAGGTCCGCCGCGAGAAGGTGCTGCCTTACCTCGGCCCGGACGGCAAGAGCCAGGTCACGATCGAGTACCTCGACGGCCGCCCGCTGCGCGCCGAGACGATCGTGCTCAGCGCCCAGCACACCGACGACATCCTCGACAAGACCGGGCGCCAGATCACCGACAAGGCCCGCAACGAGCTGATCGAGACGGTGGTGAAGCCGGTGATCGGCAAGCGCCTGATCGACGACCGCACCAAGTTCTTCATCAACCCGACCGGCAAGTTCGTGATCGGCGGCCCGCAGTCCGACACCGGCATGACCGGGCGCAAGATCATCGTCGACACCTACGGCGGGCGCGCCCCGCACGGCGGCGGCGCCTTCTCGGGCAAGGACCCGACGAAGGTCGACCGCTCGGCGGCCTACATGGCCCGCTACATCGCGAAGAACATCGTCGCCTCCGGCCTGGCCGACGAGTGCACGGTCCAGCTCGCGTACGCGATCGGCGTCGCGGAGCCGGTCGGCCTGTACGCGGACACGCACGGCACCGGCCTTATCCCGGACGAGGAGCTGGCCAAGCTCGTGCGCAAGCATTTCCAACTGACCCCGAAGGGCATCATCCAGCACCTGAAGCTGCGCCGCCCGGTGTACCGCCAGACCGCGGCCTACGGCCACTTCGGCCGCAACGAGGCGGGCTTCGAGTGGGAGCGGACCGACAAGGCCGACGCGCTCAAGGCCGAGGCGTCCGGCACGGCCGGCCGCAAGACGAAGGAACCGGCGGCGGCGAAAGCCTGAGCCGCCCCTTAAACATCAACGGAGCCGATAAACCTATGACCCTCACCTTGGAAAAGCCCCGCGCCCGGAACGCCTCGCACGACGTGAAGGACCTTTCGCTGGCCGAGGCCGGCAAGCAGCGGCTCGAGTGGGCCGCGCGCGAGATGCCGGTCGTCCGCCAGATCACGGAGCGGTTCGCGAAGGAGAAGCCGCTGCGCGGGCTGAGCATCACCGCCTGCCTGCACGTGACCGCCGAGACCGGCAACCTGATGCTGGCCCTCAAGGCCGGCGGCGCGCGGCTCGCGCTCTGCGCCTCGAACCCGCTCTCGACGCAGGACGACGTCGCGGCCAGCCTGGTCAAGCACCACGGCCTGTCGGTGTTCGCGATCAAGGGCGAGGACCGCAAGACCTACTACCAGCACATCCAGCAGGCCCTGTCGATCGCGCCCAACATCACGATGGACGACGGCGCGGACACGGTCAGCGAGATCCACGGACACTGGACTCCGGCCTACAACCAGATCCTCGGCGGCACCGAGGAGACGACGACCGGCGTCATCCGCCTGCGCGCGATGGAGCGCGACCAGGCGCTGCGCTACCCGATTATCGCGGTCAACGACGCGCAGACCAAGCACTTCTTCGACAACCGCTACGGCACCGGCCAGTCCACGCTGGACGGCATCCTGCGCTGCACGAACCTGCTCCTGGCCGGCAAGGTCGTCGTCGTCGCCGGCTACGGCTGGTGCGGGCGCGGCGTCGCGATGCGCGCCGCCGGCATGGGCGCGCGCGTGGTCGTCACCGAGATCAGCCCGCTGAAAGCGCTCGAGGCGGCCCTGGACGGCTACGACGTGCTGCCGATGGCCGAGGCCGCGAAGGTCGGCGACCTGTTCATCACCTTGACCGGCGACGTCAACGTGCTCGACAAGGGGCACTTCGCGCTGATGAAGGACGGCGCGATCCTGGCCAACTCGGGCCACTTCAACGTCGAGATCAACATCCCGGCGCTGAAGGCGATGTCCAAGCGGACGCGGACCGTCCGCGAGTACGTCGAGGAGTACCAGCTCAAGAACGGCCGGAAGATCTGCCTGCTGGCCGACGGCCGCCTGATCAACCTGGCCGCGGCCGAGGGGCATCCCCCGTCGGTGATGGACATGTCGTTCGCGAACCAAGCCCTGTCCGCGGAGTACCTCGCCAAGCAGGGCCGCGACCTCGCGAAGCGCGTGCACGGCGTGCCGCAGGCGATCGACGAGGAGATCGCGCGGCTGAAGCTGGCCGCGATGGGCATCAAGATCGACGCCCTGACCCCCGAGCAGCAGAAGTACCTGTCGAGCTGGCAGGAAGGGACTTGAACAAGCTCGTCAACAGCGCGGACGAGGCGGTCGCCGACGTCTTCGACGGGGCGACCATTCTCCTGGGCGGCTTCGGCCTCTGCGGCCTGCCCGAGAACCTTATCCAGGCCTTGCTGCGCAAGGGCGCCAAGAACCTCACGCTCGTCTCGAACAACGCCGGCACCGACCTGCACGGCATCGGCCTGCTGCTCAAGAGCGGGCAGGTCCGCAAGATGATCATGTCGTACGGCGGCGAGTGCAAGATCTTCGAGGAGCTCGTCCTGCAAGGCAAGCTCGAGGTGGAGTGGACCCCGCAGGGCACCTTGGCCGAGCGGCTGCGCGCCGGAGGAGCCGGCATCGGCGGCTTCTACACGCCGACCGGCTACGGCACCGACGTCGCGAAGGGCAAGGAGACGCGCGAGCTCGACGGCCGGATGTACGTCTTCGAGCGCCCTCTGCGCGGCGACTTCGCGTTCGTGAAGGCCTGGAAGGGCGACGCGCTCGGCAACCTGCTCTACCGGAAGACCGCGCGGAATTTCAACCAGATCATGGCGACCGCGGCCAAGGTCACGCTCGCCGAGGTGGAGCAACTGGGGGACGCGGGCGCCTTGGAGCCCGACCACGTCCACACCCCGGGCATCTTCGTGAAGCGCCTCTTCCAGGGGACGCGCTACCAAAAGCCGATCGAGAAGCGCACCGTCCGCAAGAAAGAGGAGGCCGTCAGGTGAGCGTGGACAAGCGCGAGCTGATCGCACGGCGCGTCGCCAAGGAGCTCAAGGACGGCGACTACGTGAACCTCGGCATCGGCCTGCCGACCTTGATTCCCAACCTCCTTCCGTCCGGCGTGCACATCACCTTGCACACCGAGAACGGGATGCTGGGCTACGGCCCCTACCCGGTCGAGGGCGGGGAGGACGCGGACCTCGTGAACGCCGGCAAGGAGACGATCACCGAGCTTCCCGGCTGCGCCTACTTCGGTTCCCACGACAGCTTCGCCATGGTCCGCGGCGGGCACCTCGACGTGACCGTGCTCGGCGCCTTCGAGGTCTCGGCCTCGGGCGACCTCGCGAACTGGATGATCCCGGGCAAAAAGGTGAAGGGCATGGGCGGCGCGATGGACATCGTGGCGGGGACGAAGAAGGTCATCGTCGCGATGGAGCACGACAACAACGGCAAGCCGAAGATCGTGAAGGAGTGCTCGCTGCCGCTGACCGGGAAGGGCGTCGTGGACCTGATCGTCACCGAGCTGGGCGTCTTCGAGGTCGGCCCGAAAGGCTTGATCCTGAAGGAGCTCGGCCCCGGCGCGACCGTCGAGCAAGTCAGCGCCGCGACCGGCGCCCCCTTCGAGGTCGCCTCCCCGCTAGGCCGTTTCGGAACTTAACCTTCGCCTTTTCTTAGTCCCCTCTCCCCTTGGGAGAGGGGACGGGTGAGGGGTTCGACGTATTTCCACGCCGTTGCAGTTCCGCCAAGATCACTCGCAGAATTTCCTCGAACTCCGTCAGCGCCTGGTTATCCCAAAAGCGCAAGACGCGGAAGCCTCTTCGTTTTAAAAAGTCCGTCCTCCGTTCGTCCTCTCCGGTCCTTTCCGCATGCTGTCCCCCATCCAGCTCGACGACCAGCGAGCGCCCAAGACAAACGAAGTCTACAATGTAGGGACCGATCGGCTGCTGCCGTCGGAAACGAAAACCGGCCAAGTCGCGCCGCCGAAGCGCGAACCACAGACGGCGCTCGGCCTCGGTCTGCTCCCGGCGCAAGCGCCGGGCAAACGCGACAGAATCATCACGGATCGTACCCCTCACCCCCACCCTCTCCCCTTGGGAGAGGGCCCATTCTGTACGGCAGGGATGCGGGATCAGTTCCCAGGGGCATTCCTTGCGGCAGCGGACGGGGCACTTCTGGGGGCACGTTGGCGTCCAAATGAATACAATAACGGACAACCCCTCACCCGCACCCTCTCCCGTTGGGAGAGGGCCCAGCGCTTGAGATTTTTCCGCATCAATGCAGAGACTCTTCATCCTGAGCCTACTCGTTCTAAGCTCGCGGGTCCGCGCCGCGGAGCCCGCCGATCCTTACGCCGGGCCGGCGTCGGGGCTTTTGTCCGGCGTGCTGTTTCAGCCTTCCAACGCCGCCGAGGCGCAGTTTCGGGCGGCTCCGGCCGCGCGTTCGGAGGATCCGGACATCTCCGAGAGCCGGCTGCGCGTCTCGATCGTTCTGTCGACGACGGCGACGGACGCCTGGACCCTGCAGCAGACCGCGGACCAGTTCCATTTGAGCCGGTCGCCGACGATCGCCGCGACCGGCGTGACGATCCCGCGCGACCTATGGAGCCTCGAGACCGGGGTAGGGTACAGGCATAAATTGGGAGACCGCAGGGACGTGGGGTTTTCCATCGGCGCGGGCTCAGCCAGCGACGAGCCGTTCCACAGCCTGCACGAGGACATCCTGCGCGTCTCGGGAAGCTACCGCGTCCCTTCGGGAGAGCGGAACGCCTGGCTGTTCTCGCTTTTCTACTCGAACAACCGCCACTTCGGCAACAACGTCCCGATCCCCGGGGTGGCGTATATCGTGAACGATCCGGAGCGCGGCCTGCATGCGGCGCTCGGACTTCCCTTCTTGGCGGCATTCTGGAGACCGACGCCCGACGCGAGCGCGCGTTTCTCGATCTTCGGCCCGCGCAACGTCTCGGCGGAGGGAGCGTACCGGCTGTGGCGCTCGCTGCAAGCCTACGCGGGGTTCGACTGGGGCGAGCGGTCCTGGCTGCCTACGAGCCGGACCGACGACGAGCTGCGGCTGTTCTATGACGCGAAGCGCTGGAGCCTCGGCGCGCGCTTTCCGTTGGCGTGGGGCCTGCGCGGGGACTTGGGCACGGGCTACGAGTTCGGCCGGCGGATGTACGAGGACACGCGCGCCCGGGGGCTCGGCGTCCCGGACGCGGAGTTTAACGCCGCCTGGACTTTCGGCTTCAAACTGTCAGCGCGCTGGTAAAGCGACGACTGCCCCTCACCCCCACCCTCTCCCTACGGGAGAGGGCCTCCTGGGATAACGTCAGCGCCACAGGCGGCGGAGGCCGACGACCCCGAGCGTCCCGAACACCGCGTTGCCGAGCCAGGCGGCCGCGACCGGGCCGAGGCGGCCGGCCTGCCCCAACGCCTCGCCGAGCGACAGGAACCACCAGTAGACGAACGCCACGCCGAGCGCGCCGGCGAAGTGCAGGCTGCGGCTGGTGCGGCCGGCGGCCAGGCCGAACCACAGCCCGCACGCGCAGACGATGAGGTTGCTGAACGGAAAGGCGATCTTCTCGTGGAACGCGACCCACGCGGCGCGCGCCGAGGAACCGACCGCCGTGAGCCGGCGGATATGCCGCCACGTCTGCACCAGGCTCATCTCGTCCGGGTCGACGTCCTGCGGGACCAGCACGCCGGGCGGCGTGTCGAGGTCGCTCTCGAGGCTAGTGAACGGCGTCTCCGAGCTCGGGAGCAGCTTGCCCGGCTCGTACAGCCTCGAGACACCGTCGAGGAAAACCCAGCGCCCGCGCCCCGCATCCCACGTGGCCGAGCGTGCGTCGAGCTGGCGCGCGAGGTCGAGTTCCCGGTACTCGTCGAGCACCACGCGCTCCATCAGGCCCGCGCGCGCGTCGAAGGCCGCCGCGGTCAGGAAGTCGCCGGGGCGGCCGATCAGGACCACGTTCGTCCAGACCCCCGCCTTCTCGGGCTGACGCTTGATCTCGTCGCGGTACAGCTCGTTCGCGCGCGCGGTGCACCACGGCAGCAAGGTCTCCTGCGCCGCGAAGGTCAGCCCCGCGACCAGCAGCGCGCAGGCGAACAGCGGGCGCGCGAGCTGCAACGGGGCGTAGCCGGCGGCCTGAGCCGCGACCCATTCCCCGGTGCGGCGCAGGGAGCCGATCGCGAACAGCGTCGCGAGCATCGTCGCGACCGGCATGATCTTGACCGCGTAGAACGGCACCTCGAGCCAGAGGTACAGAAGGATCGTCCCGAGCGAGGCTTGGCTGCGCGACAGTATCGTCGCGCGGTCGAAGACGTGGCCCAGGAAGATCAGCACGAGGAACAGCCCCATGCCGAAGCCGAACGGACGCAGGAACTCCAGCGCGACGTAGCGGCCGAGAAGCCTCACCGTGCCAGCCTCCGTCGGACGAGGACGACGCCTGCCGTCAGGCAGGCGAGGTCCGCCCCCCACGGGGCCCCGGCCAGCGCGTCGTAGCGCCGCCCGAGCCCCATGCCGAGCATCGTCAGGCCGTAATAGCCGAAAAGGATCATCAGGCTGGCCGTGAAGCCGCGCGCGCGCCCGCGCTTCTCAAAGCGCATGCCGAGCGGGCAGCCGATCCAGAAGAACACGAACGGCGAGACCGCGATCGCCGACCGCAGGGCGATCTCGGTCCGCGTCTCGCGGACGTCGCGGTCCGCGAGAGCGCCGGACGCGAGCATGCGGCGCAGCTCGGGGGTGTTGCGTTCCTGGATGTCCGGGCTGCGGCGCATCGCCGCCTGCGCGCCGGTCGGGATCAGCACGCGGTAGCGGCGAAACTGCGCGACCATCGCGCGCGCCGGATCCTTCGGGTTCGCGCGCGAGAGCTCTCCGTCCTCGAGCTCCAAAGTGATCCCCTCGCCGCGCTTGACCGAGTAGCGCCCGCCGCGGGCGCTGACCTGGAGCGCGTTCGGCCCCTGGCGGAACAGGCGCACCCCGCGCAAGGCCGCGCGGCTCTTGTCGACGTCCTCGGCGAACAGCTTCCAGTCCCCGAGCTCCATGAAGGCGCGCGGCTCCGGGTCCAGCTCGGAGACCTGGGCGAGAGCCGCCGAGAAGCGGTTCTTGAAACTCCTGAGGCCGTCCGGGCTGACGCGGTGGTTCAAAGCCAAGAGCGACGCGCACAACGCCAGGGAGACGACGAAGAACGGCGCGAGGACCTCTCGGTAACCGAAGCCCGAGGCGCGCAGGGCGAGCAGCTCGCCGTCCTCGCTCAAGTGGCCGAGGCAGAGCATCAGTCCGACCAGATAGGCCATCGGCAGCGACAAGCTCAGAAGGTACGGCAAAAGCAGCGAGAAACACCGCAGAATCCAGGTCATCGGTATGCCCTTCAAGATGGCCAGGTTGAAGAGCCGGATGAAGTAGCCCATCATCAAGACCGAGGTCATGACGACCGCGGCCATCGCGAAGCTGGGCAGGAAACCGCGCAGGAGGTACCGGGGCAGAAGTCTCAATGGAGCAGCTCGATTTTACCAAATAGGCCCGTTTCACCGTCGAGCCGCGAGGACTTGACGGTGTAACAGGTCACTGTTAGACTGATGAACGCGTCCGGGGCCGCCGACCCTGGTCGACGGCGTTTGTCCACGCAAGCAAGGACGCGAATTGAGCCGAGCGAGCCTCATCATAACTATATTGTCCATCGCGTGCGCGCGCGCGTACGGACAATTCGAGCTCATCCCCCGCCAGCCGTCCGGCGCCATCTTCGAGGTCGAGGAGTCCAGTCCGCCGGTCGAGGAGCTTTCCCCCGAGCGCGGCGACGTCGAGTGGTCGCAGCGGGACTGGAACGCGGCGCGTCAGGAGGTCGAGGAGGGCCCGAAGGAGTCGACCCTCGCGTCGGGCTCGACGTCCCAAATCCTGCTCACGACCGCGGCCCCATCCTTGCCGCCGGCCGAGGTCGAGGCCCCGCAGTACGGCGCGAGCCTGTCGGTCACCGGCCGCAAGGTCATCGGCTTCAACGTCTCCGAGAAGCGCTTCACGAACCAGCAGACGACGGTCAACCGCCCCCAGGACACGCACCTCTTCGACATCCAGCAGCAGCTCCAAATCCGCATGCAGGGCAAGGTCGGTCCGAAGATCACGGTCAACGTCGACTACGACGATACGAAGGAGAACAAGCAGGACATCTCGGTCGTCTACCAAGGCGATCCGGAGGAGGTCGTGCAGTACGCCTCCTTCGGCGACATCGACCTGTCGCTGCCCGCGACCGAGTTCGTCAGCTACAACAAGCAGCTCTTCGGCATACGCGCCAACTTGAAGTACAAGAGCCTGAGCGCGATCCTGATCGGCAGCCGCACGAAAGGCACGACGCGGACCAAGCAGTTCTTCGGCAACACCCAGTTCGAGGCGAAGGACATCCAGGACACCGCCTACCTCCGCCGCCAATACTACGACCTGACCTTCGGCAACCCGGCGCGCCTGCCGATCCCCGTCGGCTCGGAGCAGATATTCCTGGACGAGCAGAATCCGAACGTCGCGACGCTGGTGAACACCAGCTCGATCACGGCCGACGACCTCGGCAACTCGGCCGTGACCTATACCGGAAACTTCAGGCGCCTGGCCCCGGGACAGGACTACACGGTCGACTACGCGAAGGGCGTGCTGACGCTGCGCGTCGCGGCGCAGCCGCAGCACGTGCTGATCGCGGACTTCACTAACGCGAACGGGACCCGCCTCGCCTCGAACAGCTCGCCCGCCTCGATCGACGCGGCCGGGACCGGGCGGCCCAAGCTGATCAAGACCACCAGCGACCTGCCGATCGTCCTTCCGGGGGCCACCGACCCGGCCCCGGGCCAGGTCGGCTGGCAGCAGGAGCTTAAGACCCACTACTCGGTCGGACGCAACCAGCTCGTCCGCGACGATGGACGAGGCAACTTCATCCTGCGCGTCGTCGATCAGAACCACAACGAGGTCGGCTCGGGCTTGAACCCCGCGCAGAAATACCCGGACGGCATCGAGGTCGACTTCGAGAACGGGACGTTCCGCCTGCTCAGGCCGTTCGGGGACCCGAGCAACCCCGCGACGCCGGACACCCAGATCTACGCCCCGACGCCGCTCTCGCGGCGCCTGATCCACGTCGAGTACCACTTCCGCTTCAAGACCTTCACGCTCGATCCCAGCCTGGTCCTCAACTCGGAGACGGTCATCGTCGACGGCGTCAAATTGACGCGCAACGTCGACTACTTCATCGACTACGACGTCGGCTTCCTGTCGTTCTTCAACCCCGAGCGCATCGGCCCGAACAGCGAGATCGACGTGACCTACGAGGTCGCGCCGTTCGGCGGCGTCGGCACCGAAAGCCTCCTCGGGGCCAGGGTCGGCTACGACGTGAACAGCCACTGGGCCCTGGGCTCGACCCTGCTGTACCAGGCCGGGGCGCGCCCGCCGACGACGCCCAACATCAACGACCTGCCCCGCAGCCTGCTGGTCTACGAGGGGGACTCCCAGCTCAAGAACCTGCGCCTGCTGCCGTTTTTGACCGGAAGCTTCTCGCTGGAGGCCGCGCAGAGCCGCGCCAACCCGAACCTCGCGGGCTTCGCGTTGGTCGACAACATGGAGGGCGTCAAGCAGTCCGACGGGGCCGCGCTCGACAAGAACCTTTGGTCGATCGCGGCCAACCCCGCGGGCTCGCCCCCGGCCGACCCGCGCGCGGTCAACCTGGCGAACGCGAACGTGCGGACGCTGGACATCAACCCCAACGCGCAGGCCAACGCCGGGGACGTGCAGCTCGTGCTGCAGGTCGGGTACGACTTCGCGTCGTACGGCTCAAGCGAGGTCTCGGTGGTGTTCCCGTTCTCCAACTCCGGCCTCGATTTCTCGCAGAAGACGTTCCTCGAGGTCGTGATGTTCGCGCCGAACAGCCCCTCGCTGCCCGGCCCCCAGCTCAACTTCCACCTCGGCCAGATCAACGAGGACGCCGACGGCACCGGCGGGACGACCTTGTTCTGCTCGAACGGGACCACCTTGGTCAACGCCCCCAAGACCGAGGACATCAACTGCGACGGGGTGCTCCAGCCGAGCGAGGACATCGGCTGGCTCTACGCTCCGCCGGGCCTCGCCTCGGGCCGCGTGGGCGGAAACAACGGGCGCATCGACACCGAGGACCTCAACCACAACGGGCGCCTCGACGCCGAGGATTTCTCGGGATGCTCGGTCGGCTACGCGGCCAGCGCGGGCTGCCCGACCGCCCTGTTCGACACGACCCAGGCCTCGTCGATCACCGCGCCGAACTTCACCGGCTGGCACACGTTCCAGATCCCGCTGAACATCTCCTCGGCGACCGCCCAGAACTGGGCCGCGATACACCAGATCCGCCTCTCGATGAAGCAGTTCCCCGGCGGGGCGACCTCGGGCTACATCCAGATCGCCCGGCTCGCGGTGGTCGGCAACACCTGGCAGCAGCCCCAGGTCCAGGGCGCGGGCGGGATGAGCGTCGGGGCGGTCAACAACGCGGACAACCCGAGCTACATCCCGATCTTCAGCGCCGGAGGCGACGCGCAAAGCGTCTTCACGGACCTCTACGGCTCGGTGCAGCAGCAAGAGCAGCTCGCCAACACCAGCAAGATCACCGAACAGTCGCTGGAGCTGCGCTTCGACGGCCTGACCCCGGGCAGCACCTCGTTCACGCAGCGCCATTTCGCGAGCCCGATCGACATCAGCCAGCACAAGCAGCTGCGCTTCCTGCTGTACGGCAACGCCCCGCCCGCGAGCCCCTCGCTTACGGGCTCGACCTTCTTCCTGAGGATCGGCGACGACGTTAACAACTGGGAGGTCCACGTGCCCGCCGGCTTCCCGGGCTGGCAGCTCATCACGCTGAACCTGGCCTCCAGCCTCGGCAACGGCGTCGCCGACACGATCACGAACGGCAGCCCGTACGCGGTGGCCGTCTCGTCCAACGGGAGCCCCAACCTGCAGTCGATCGGCCAGCTCTCGGCCGGCCTCTACAACACGAGCGGAGGCAACGTCAGCGGAGCGATGTGGCTCGACGAGATCCACGTCTCCCAATCCCAGACGCGCGTCGGCAACGCGCAGAAGGCCCAGGCCGACTTCGACGTCCCGGGCTGGATGTCGTTCGGCGGCAAGCACCGCTACCTCGACCGCAACTTCCAGACCCCGGTCTCGGTCGTCACGAACCAGGACAACCAGCAGGACTCCGGGTACCTGAACTTCAAGCGCATCGGCGTCTTCCCGATGTCGTTCAACGTCAACCGCACCATTACCGACACCCCGAACGTGGCGGGGACCGGCAATTTGTCGAACCTCGTGAACCAGCTCCAGCAGGGGCGCGTCGCGCATTGGAACGGCACCGGGTCGGGCGCCTTCTCCTACGGCGCATGGCCCAAGCTCAGCCTGAACTACACGCGCGACCTGACCGATTACGACCTGCTCGAGCGCAAGGACGACCGCAACACGTACGCCTCGGCGCTCGGCTACGCCGTCCCGGGCGACGTGCGCGTCCTGCCGAAAACGGTCGACCTCGGCTACTCGCTGACGCGCTACATGGTCGACTTCCAGAGGCCGGAGGTCCTGGCCCTCCCGGGCAACTTCAACACCGACGAGTTCACGAACAACTACACGGCCAAGCTCTCGTTCACGCCGTGGGCGCAGACGACCTTCGCCCCGAGCTACAGCCTGACCGAGGTGAACGAGAAGCGCATCGACTACACCTCGGGGTCCCCGGTCTTCAGCCGCTACCCCAAGGCGATGACCCAGGTCGCCGGGGCGAACCTCAATCTCAAGCTCGCTAAATGGCTCTCCCCGACGATGAACTACCAGGTCACGACGATCGAGAACAACAACCTCTCGTCGACCTCGTTCCTCGTGAACGGGACGTCCGCGACGTTCGACGTCGGCGACCTCAAGACGGTCAACCGGAACGCGAACGGCGGCGTCACCTTGCCGCTGAACTTCGCGGAGATTCTCCCGAAGGTAAAGCCGCTGCGGTCGCTGAACGTGCAGACGAGCTACCAGCTCCAGGACGGCGACGTGTGGCAGAACGTCGAGCGGGGCCTCGACACGCGCAGCTCGCTCTGGATCCGCTCGCCGCTGCGGCCGAACAGCCCGGTCGCCCAGGAGACGAACCTCACGCTGCGCGACACCATCACGAGCACCCAGCGCTGGTCCCCGCTCGAGGCGTACGGACTCGCGGGGCGGTGGGCCCCGTTCAAGACGCTCTCGCTGACGAACAACTACGTCCTCAGCCTCCAAAAGAGCGTGGTGACGGGAACGCCCAGCCGGACGCGGACAACCACGCTGCCGGACGTCGTCGCGTCCATGTCCCAGCTCGAGGCTCTGATCGGCACGCAGCGCTGGATGTCCAACACCGTGCTGAACCTCAAGTCGTCGTTCCACAAGACCGAGAACTTCGACGTGAGCTTGGCGCACGACCAGGCCTTCGGCGCCGACCTGCGGTTCATCTTCAAGAGCAAGTTCGACACCTCGATGAGCGGCAACTATCGGACCAGCGACAGCGAGGACCTCCGCAGCCTGGTCGTGACGCAGACGACCGAGCACGAGGACGGCAGCATCCAGACGACCTTCGACGTGAAGGCCTGGCGCTTTACCCCGAAGGTGGACTTCTCGCGCGACGTGGCGAAGCAAGGCGACGGACTGCTCACCCAGGACACGAAGGTGATCACGCCGAGCGTGCTGGCGCGCGCGGACCTGACCTTGCCCCGCGGGCTCAAGCTGCCGCTAGGCAAGCTGATCATCTTCACGAACCGCATCATCTGGACCAACACGCTGAGCTTCGCGATCCGCCGCTCCGACGTCGCGCAGACCGACAACAACAACCTGCTGAACTTCACGACCTCCGCGGACTACGAGCTCGCGAAGAACCTGCGCATGACGATCAACGGAAGCGCGCAGAGCCTGCATCACCTGTTCCTGCCCGAGGAGAACTTCTTCGCCTACCAACTCGGAACGACGCTGACGTTCCAGTTCTAACCCCTCACCCCCTCCCTCGCCCCGCGGAGCGGGGAGAGGGAGGGGGTGAGGGGCGTAAGATTCTCGCTTCCAAGCGCGCGCATTTAGAGACGGGGAGGGCCGCGTTTTACCGGGCCGCGAGCGCGGCGCGGACCCGCGCCGCGTCGTACAATCGGGCCGTGAACGTCGCATTACGATGGGCGCTGCACCTGATGCTGCCGGACGCCTGCCCGGGATGCCGCGTCGACCTGCGGCCCGGCGACGCGGAGCCGCTCTGCCCCGCCTGCCGGGGGGCGGCGCGCCCGATCGAGCGGGCCTGCGTCCTATGCGGGGTGGCGGTGGACGGCGGCGCGCGCTGCTTCCGCTGCCGGACGAAAAGCCTCGGGGCGCTGAACCTGATACGCGCCGCGGTCGCCTATGAGTCCCCGGTGCCGGCTTTGGTGCACGCCTTCAAGTACCGCGGCCGGCGCCGTCTCGCGGCGCCGCTGGCGGGCTGGATGGCCGCGGCCTGGGCCGAGCGCCCGGAGCTGAAGGCCTTCGACGTGCTGGTGCCGGTTCCGCTCCACGCCGAGAGGCTGAAGGAGCGGGGCTTCAACCAATCGGAGCTGCTGGCGCGCGAGCTTGGAGCGCGGCTGGACCTTCCGGTCGAGCAGCCCCTCGTGCGCGCGCGGCGCACCTCGCCCCAAGCCAGGATCGAGGATCGGGCCGCGCGCGAGGCCAACCTGGACGGGGCGTTCGCCGCGGGCGCGGCTTTCGCGGGCCTGCTGGAGGGCGGGCGCTACCTGCTGATCGACGACGTCTGCACGACCGGGGCGACGCTCAAGGCCTGCGCGGCGGCGCTTCGGGACGCGGGCGCCGAGGACGTCGGCGCCTTCGTGCTGGCGCGACAGAGCCTGTAGCTCAGCTTCCGAACAGCTTGCCGAGAAAACCCTTCTTCTCCCCTTTCGGGGAGGCAGGCTTGTCCGTCTGCTTGGAGGACGTCGGCGAGCGCTTGGCGGTCGTCGAGGGGTTCAGCGTCAGCGGCGGGATGTCCATCGGCAAGGTGAAGAAGAACGTGGCGCCCTTTCCCATCTCGGACTCGACCCACATCTTTCCCTTCTGCAGGTAGACGAGGTACTTCGAGATCGACAGCCCGAGCCCGGTGCCCTGTATCTTCTTTTGCGCCGCGGCGATCTGGACGAACTTCTCGAAGATCTTTTCCTGGTCTTCCTTCGCGATCCCGCGGCCGGTGTCCTTCACCGAGAACACGATGAAGCCCTGCAGGTCGCCCTGCCCCTTCTCGGCGTTCACCCAGATTCTGCCGCCGGACGGCGTGAACTTGAGCGCGTTCGAGAGCAGGTTCGTCAGCACCTGGACGGTCCGCTTGTGGTCGGCGAGGGCCGGAGGCAGGCCGGGGGCGCAGCGCGGGACGAGGTCGATGCCCTTGACCTTCGCCCAGGCGCTCATCCCCTCGGTCGCCTCCTGCACGAGGTACTCGGCCTCGGCGGTCGCGACATGGACGCTCATGTGGCCGGACTGGATGCGCTGGAAATCGAGGATCTCGGTCACGAGATCGCTGAGTCGGTTCGCGTTCTTCGAGGCCAGCAGCAGGACCCGGTCCTGCTCCTTGTCGAGCCTGCCGGAGAGCTGGCCCTCCAGGATCGACAGCGCGCTGATGATCGAGGTCAGGGGGGCCCGTATCTCGTGCGTGATCGAGGCCACGAACTCCTGCTGCATCCGGTCCAGCTCCTTGAACTTCGTGAGCTCCGGCATCGTGGCCATGATGCCGACGACCTTGCCCTCGGTGTTCTTCAGCACCGCGGTCGAGGCCTTAAGCGTGCGCGCGATGTTGTCGTTGCCGACCGTGGAAACGTCGCGCGAGATGTCGCGGTCCGCCGGGTTGCCGAGGTCCTTCGCGATCGCGACGTAGTGCTCGCCCTGGGCGGCGCTCGCGACGTCCTTGCCGGCCAGGTCCTTCAGCGACTTGCCGGCCAGCTCCTCGGCCTCGGGCGTGGCGTGCAGGATGTTGCCGGCGTCGTCGACGGTGACGACCCCGGATGATATCTGGTCGAACACCGACTCCGAGCGGGCCGCCTCGTTGACGGAAACCTGCTTCTGCTTCTCGAGCTCGGCGGTCGCGCGCTTGACCTTATCCTCGATCTCGGACTGCAGCGACTTCATGACGGCCTCGAAGACCTGCCGCTGAAGCTCCGGGTCCTTGATCGCGCGCTTGATGATCGCGAGGATCTGGTTCTCGAGCGTCATCCCGTTGAGGCTCTGGAGCCACTCGGTCGGGACCTCCTCGCCGGGGGCGTCCGGCAGAGCGACGGGCGGCGCCTCGGAGTCGACGATCGCGTACTTCGCGGTGTTCGCGCGCACGCGCGCGACGCCCTCGCCTTGCAGCCAGGCGGCCGCGTCGAAATCCTTGAGGTCCTCGTTCTTGACGCGCGCCAGCTCCAGGAAGGTCTCGCACTCCTCGAAGGTCAGGCCGTCCGCGAAGGAGATGCTGTGAAGCCGCAGGCGCTGGAAGAAGTTGGCGGTGGCCGGCGGAACCTCGGCCGTCTTCGCGACCACCTTGCCGTTCGCGAGCAGGTTGTCCTTGTCGAGCGCCAGGACGACCTCGACCTCGCCCGAGGACTGGATCGTCGCCAAGATCTGGCGCCGCAGCCCCTCGGCCGACTCCTTGGCGGTCGGATGGCCGGGCTTGTACATGAAGGTGTCGTTGAGCGCCTTGCCCAGCGCGCGCAACAACTCCCGGCACGCCTTCTCGAGGGTATCCATCTCTAAGCGCTCAAATCCTGAACAGGCTCGCGGCCTTCAGCCCGCGCGTGACGTTGCGCGTGTCGAAGACCAGCTTCGCCGCCTTCACCACCGCCGCGTAGTCCACGTCGCGGTGGCCGGTCAAGATCACGACGAGGTCGGCCCTCTTGAGCCGCCCCGCGTCGAACGGCTCCGAGGACAGCGTCCGCGGCTTGCCGCCCTCGATCTCGAGGCTCGGCACGTACGGGTCGTGGTAGCTCACCTCCGCCCCCGCGCGCTGCAGCAACGCGATCACGTCCAAGGCCGGCGACTCGCGCACGTCCGATACGTTCTCCTTGTACGCCACGCCGAGCACCAGCACCTTCGAGCCCTTCAAGGCTTTCCCCTGCTCGTTGAGCAGTTCCATCGACCGGTGCACCACGTGCTCCGGCATGTTGCCGTTGATCACGCCCGCCAGCTCGATGAACCGCGGCTCGAAGTTCAACGACTTCATCTTCCAGGCGAGGTAATGCGGGTCGACGGGGATACAGTGCCCGCCCAAGCCCGGCCCCGGGTAAAACGGCATGTAGCCGAACGGCTTGGTCTTCGCCGCGTCGACGATCTCCCAGACGTCCAGGCCAAGACGGTGGCACATGAGCGCCACCTCGTTGATCAGCCCGATGTTGACCGCGCGGAAGGTGTTCTCCAAGAGCTTCACCATCTCCGCCGACTCGGCCGAGCTCACCGGAACCACCTGCTGCACGATCGCCCGGTACAGCTCCGCCGCCAGCTCGCCCGAAATGGGGCTGATGCCCCCCGTGACCTTCGGCGTGTTCGGGATCTTAAAGCGCTGGTTGCCCGGGTCCACGCGCTCCGGCGAGAAGGCCAGGAAGAAATCTTTCCCTTCCTTCAGCCCCGAGGCCTCCAGCCGCGGCAGCACCAGTTCCCTGGTGGTGCCGGGATAGGTCGTTGACTCCAAGACAATCAGCTGGCCCGCGCGCAGATTGCCGACCACCGACTCCACCGCCGACAGGATATGAGAGACGTCGGGGTCCTTGGTCTTTCTTAAAGGCGTGGGGACGCATAGGATCAGCGCGTCCATGTCGCGCATGATCTTGGAAGGCTCGGAGGCGGTGAGCTTGCCGGCCTTCACCAGCTCGGCCACGGCCTCGGTCGGAACATCGGGAATGTGCGAGCGGCCGGAGGCCACGCCCTTGACCCGGCTCTTCGACACGTCGAAGCCGGTGACCGAGTAGCCGTTCTTCGCGAACTCGAAAGCCAGCGGCAGGCCGACGTAGCCCAGGCCGATCACGCCCACCCGCGCCCGGCGGGTGGAAAGCAGCGTTTTCAGCTTTTCGGCGGAGGAAACTCGGACGCTCACGGTTTGTCATTGTAAATTATGACGGCACCCCCGTCAACCGAACTGACATTCTCTTGACATGTCTAGAGCCGGGGGTTATACTGGGCATAACGGGCCCGAATACCTCTATTCGCACACCGCCCCGCGACTCTCATGGTTGGAGAAGGCACGGTCAGAGTCCTTATTATCGACAGCGTCCCCAAGGACGTCGAGTTGTTCTCTGAAGCCCTGTCGCGCCTCCCCTTCCATTCCTTGGTGATCGAGTCCTCCTCGACCGGCCAAGAGGGCCTCGAAAAAGCGCGGCGGACGCGCTACGACCTGATCCTGCTGGACTCGGCTTTACCCGGCACCGACGGCCTGGAACTGCTGCAGACCTTCCGCGAGGAAAACCTGGCGCACGTCGTGATGCTGGCGCGCAAGGAGGACCGCAGCGCGCCGGAGTACCTTAAACGTGGCGCCCTGGACTACATATTAAAGGAAGACCTGCCCCGGATCGACCTTCAGCGCATGATCGACCGGGCTTTCGAGCTGATGCGCCTGAAGCAGGCGACCTACGAGCTCGAGCGGCTGAACGTCATGAAGAACGAGTTCCTGGGTATCGTCTCCCAGGAGCTGAAGACTCCGATGACCGTGGTCGTCGGGATGGCGAACATGCTGCTTTCGGGCTCCCTCGGCCCGCTCAATGACGAGCAAAAGCGCTGCGCGACTCAAATTCTTCAGCAAGGGCAAGGACTTTCCCGTTTGATCGAGGACTTGCTGGAGCTGAAGGCCCGGACGCTCGGCTCGCGCTGGCTGAACCCGAAAGCCCTGTCGCTCGGGGATCTTATTAAGGAAACGATCGGGACGATGGAACGCTACTGGCGCGGCAAGGGCCTGAACGTGGAGCTGGAACCGTTCGCCGAGCCGTATTACATGGACGGCGACGCCGGCAAGCTGTCCGAGATGATCATCCAAATCCTGGCCAACGCGATCAAGTTCACGCCCTCGAACGGAACGATCAAGGTGAAGGCCCAGCGCCTGGGCCCCGGCGAGGTCGAGATCGCGATCGAGGACAGCGGCCAAGGCATGGAGAAAGAGGATTTGGACCATCTTTTCGACCGCTTCAATCTTCCCGATGTCGCCTCCGGGCCGACGCCCTCGGGTCTGGGCCTAGGGCTGGTCTTTTGCCGCGAGGTGGTCGAGGCGCACCACGGCCGCATGCGCGTGGACTCGCCGGGAAAAGGTCAAGGGGCGAGAGTCAGCGTGATCCTCCCCTGCCCGGAGCAGGAGAAAGCCGCCGCCCCCGTCGGCGCGAAGAAGGTCCTGCTGGTGGACGACAACCGCGACGTGCTGGAGCTTTTGAAGTTCCTGCTGCGCCACAACCCCGAAGGCCCGCTGGATCTTCTGACCGCCCCCAGCGGCGAGAAAGCCCTTCAAATGGCGGCGGCCGAGCACCCGAAGCTGATCGTCCTGGACGTGATGCTCGGCGGCATGGACGGCCTGGAAGTGCTCGAAGTCCTGAAGAAATCCCCCCAAACAAGAGGGATCCCCGTCCTGATTTTGACCGCCTTCCCTGACGGCGCCAGCCGCGCCCTAACGCTGGGCGCCAGCGCGATCCTGATCAAACCCTTCCCCCCCGACAAGCTGCCGCAAAAAGTTAAGAACCTTCTGAAAGAACCGCAGGCCTTGGCTTAAAGTTTTATGGTTGGGACTTGGTCCCGGAGCCCCCATTCCCATAGCCCCGACTCCGTCGTC
>CAZMIB010000046.1:0-19039 GCA_964566245.1 uncultured Elusimicrobia bacterium
CCGAGACCACCATCGTACCCCATCAAGTCACCCACGCGAAACCCCGAAGCGCCAATAATTGAAAAGTCCGATTGTTGCGGGGGACGAGGACGAATATTCAATTATTCAAAGTATGACACCCGTTCCTTATATGTAGTAGAATCGCGAGGAATCCATGAATGCGGCGATTGAGTTGAGGCGGACGGCTTTGAACCAGGTCCAGCGGCAGGGCGGGGCTCGGTTGGTGGATTTTCATGGGTGGGAGCTGCCGATCCAGTTTTTCGGCATCCTAAAAGAGCACGAAGCGGTTCGCGCTCACGCGGGGCTTTTTGATGTCTCGCACATGGGGCAGGTGGCGGTCGAGGGGCCGGGGGCGTTCGATCTTTTGCAGTGGGTCAACTCCAACGACGCCAAGCGGGCTACGCCGGGCAAGGGCGTTTATTCGCACCTGCTCAACGAGCGGGGCGGCGTGGTCGACGACGTCATTTTCTTCCAGCTCGGGCCCCAGCGCTATTGGGTGGTCGTCAACGCGGCGACGGCCGACAAGGATTTCGAGTTCCTGAAGGGGCAGGCGGCGCGCTTCGACGTCAAGGTGACGAATCACAGCGACGCCTACTCGATGCTGGCCTTGCAGGGGCCTTCGGCTGAGAGGCTGATGGCGGACTTCTGCGCGGACGCCGTCCGCCTGCCGCGCTTCGGCATCGTGGAACGCGAGCTTTACGGCCAGCGCTGCCTGTTCTCGCGGACCGGCTACACCGGCGAGGACGGCTTCGAGATCCAGTGCCCCAACGAGATCGCGGTGCGCGTCTGGGAGAACCTGCTCGCGAAGGGGCGGCCGTACGGCCTGCTGCCGTGCGGGCTGGGCGCGCGGGACACGCTGCGCCTGGAGGCCGGCTATCTGCTTTACGGGCAAGACATCGACGACGACCATACGCCGCTCGAGGCCGCCTACGATTGGGTGGTCCGCTTCGATAAGGGGGACTTCCAGGGCAAGGCCGCGCTGGAGGCCCAGAAGCGCGCGGGCTTGAAGCGCCGCCTCGCGGCGGTGAAGCTGACGGCCGGCGGCGTGCCGCGCTCCGGGACCGCCTTCTTCCGCAAGGGCGAGGCCGCACCGCTGGGGACGTTCACCAGCGCGACCTTCTCGCCGTCGCTTAAGACCGGCATCGGCGTCGGCTACGCCGCGCCGCTGGCCGCGAAGGCCGATTTGGAAGTCGAGCTGCACGGGCGCCGCGTTCCCGCCGTCGTGACGGAGCTGCCGTTCTTCAGAAGTTCCCAGGGGTGACATCATGGCCAATCCCGACGGCTGCCGGTTCATGAAATCCCACGAGTGGGTCGCGCTGGAGGGCTCGAGCGCGACGGTGGGCATCTCCGACCACGCCCAGCACGAGATCACCGACGTGGTGTTCGTCGAGCTGCCGAAGGTGGGCCGCGCGGTGAAGCAAGGCGAGTCGTGCGCGGTGGTCGAGTCGGTGAAGGCCGCGTTCGACATCTACGCGCCGATCTCCGGCGAGATCGTCGAGGTGAACCCGGCCCTCGGCGGCGAGCCGGGGCTCGTGAACCAGTCGCCGTACGAGAAGGGATGGTTTTTCAAGCTGAAGGCCTCCGACCCGGGCGAGGCCAAGTCGCTGATGTCGCATACGGAGTACCAGGCGTTCGCGAAGAATGGCGCCCACTAGCGCCGGAGCCATGCCGCCCGAAAAGACCAAGGCCGCGCCGCTGGGCGACGCGCGCCCTCCTTTTTCCCCGACTACCGAGGCCGAGCGCGCCGAGATGCTGCGCGCGATCGGGGTGTCCTCGGTCGACGAGCTGCTGAAGGCGATCCCCGAGTCGGTCCGCCGGCCGTCGTACCGCCTCGGCCCCGGCATGACCGAGATGGAGCTGTCGCGGCACGTCGAGGACCTCGCCAAGAAGAACACTCCGCTGTTGTCGTTCCTGGGAGCGGGGGCTTACGAGCGCTATATCCCGGCCGCGGTGTGGCCTCTCGTGCTGCGCGGCGAGTACGCGACCGCGTACACGCCGTACCAGCCCGAGGCCAGCCAGGGCACCTTGCAGGCGATCTACGAGTTCCAGACCATGGTCTGCGAGCTCACCGGCCTGCCGGTCGCCAACGCCTCCCTTTACGACGGCGCCTCCTCGCTCGCCGAGGCGGTGAACGCGGCGCTGAGACACACCGGGCGCACGAAGGTCGTGCTGCCGCGCAGCCTGCACCCGCACTACCGCAAGACGGTCCGGACCTATTTCGAGTCGCATCCCGACTACAAGATCGTCGAGGCCGCCGCTCCCGAGGGGACGCTCGACCTCGCGGCGTTGGAGGCCCAGGCCGAGGACGCGGCCTGCGTCGTCGTGCAGAACCCCAACTTTTTCGGCGGCCTCGAGGACGTCGAGGCGGTCGGCAAGATCGCGAAGGCGAAGGGCGCGGTGTTCATCGTGGTGTTCGAGCCGGTCAGCTTGGCGATGCTGAAGTCGCCCGGCGAGTGCGGCGCGGACATCGCGGTCGGCGAGGGCCAGGGGCTCGGCCTGCCGCTGTCCTTCGGCGGGCCGTACGTCGGCCTGTACGCGACGACGAACGAGCTGCTGCGCCGCGTGCCGGGGCGCATGTGCGGGCGCACCGTGGACCGCGATGGGCGCGGGGCCTACGTGCTGACCTTGCAGGCGCGCGAGCAGCACATACGCCGCGAGAAGGCTTCCTCCAACGTCTGCACGAACCAGGCCCTGCTCGCGCTCGCGACGACGATACATCTTTCGCTGCTCGGCCCGCGGGGCCTGCGCGAGGTCGCCGAGCTGTCGTCGGCTAACGCGCATCTCTTGGCCGAGCTGCTGGCGGCGGTCCCGGGCTACAAACTGCGCTTTGCCGGTCCCTTCTTCCAGGAGTTCGCGCTTCAGACTCCGCGCGACGCGCGCGAGGTTCGGAAGGCCTTGCTCGCGGAGGGCCTGCTGGCCGGCCTGCCGCTCGGCGACTATTATCCCGAGCTGAGCGACACCTTGCTGATCTGCGCGACCGAGACGAAGACGGAGGAGGAGCTGCGCCGGCTGGCGCGGTCCCTCGCGAGGCTCAAATGATCGGGGTCACCGAGACCGTTTTCGACAAGTCGGTCGCCGGGCGGCGCGGGGTGCGCTTCCCTGAGGCGAAGGCCCCGGCCTTCGACCGCAAGTACCTGCGCGCCGCGCCGCCGCGCCTGCCCGAGCTCTCGGAGCCCGAGGTGGTGCGCCACTACACGCGGCTCTCGCAGGTCAACTACTCGGTCGACACCAACTTCTACCCGCTGGGCTCGTGCACGATGAAGCACAACCCGCGCGTGAACGAGGCCGCGGCCGCCTTGCCCGGCTTCGCGCGCCTGCACCCGATGGCCCCCGACGAGGCGGCGCAGGGGATGCTCGAGCTGCTGTATAACTTGGAGCGGAGCCTCTCGGAGCTGTGCGGGATGGACGCCTTCACCTTGCAGCCCTCGGCCGGCGCTCAGGGCGAGCTGGTCGGCATCTTGGCCGCCCGGGCTTACCATTTGAAGCGCGGCGACAAGGGCCGCACCGAGGTGCTGATCCCCGACTCGGCGCACGGGACCAACCCCGCCTCGGCGGCGCTGGGCTCGTTCTCGGTCGTCAATTTGCCGTCGAACAAGCGCGGGCGCGTGGACGTGGCCGCGCTCAAGGCGCGGCTGTCGTCCAAGACGGCGCTCGTGATGATGACCGTCCCGAACACGCTCGGGCTCTTCGAGGAGGAGATTCTCGAGATCTCGCGCGCGGTGCACGAGGCCGGGGCGCTGTTGTATATGGACGGCGCGAACTTCAACGCGCTGATCGGGCTGGTGAAGCCCGGCGATCTCGGCGTCGACATGCTGCACCTGAACCTGCACAAAACTTTCTCGATCCCGCACGGCGGCGGCGGGCCCGGCGCGGGTCCGCTCGGCGTGCGCGCGCACCTCGAGCCGTTCTTGCCGTCGCCGCGCGTGGTCCGCGAGGAAGGGGCATTCAGGCTGCGCACCGATTACCCGGACTCGATCGGCCGCGTGCGCGCCTTCTTCGGCAACACCGGCGTGCTGATACGGGCCTATGCCTACTTCCGGCGGCACGGGCCGGCCGAGTTCCGGCACATCGCCGAGACGGCGATCGTGCACGCGAACTACGTGCAGGCGCGGCTGAAGGACGTCTTCGCCCCGTACGTCGACGAGCCCTGCATGCACGAGTGCGTGCTGCAAACCGCCCCGGCCAAGATGAACGGGGTCAAGACGCTCGACGTCGCGAAGCGCCTGCTGGACCACGGCTACTACGCGCCGACCATCTATTTTCCGCTGATCGTCCCCGAGGCGATGATGATCGAGCCGACCGAGACGGAGTCCAAGCGGACGCTCGACGGCTTCATCGAGGCGATGCGGGAGATCGCGCGCGAGGCGCGCGAGACGCCGGACGCGGTCAAGCAGGCCCCGCACACGACTCCGGTCCGCCGCTTGGACGAGGTGCGGGCCGCGCGCGAGCCTGACCTGCGCTGGCGTTCCCCGTCGGAAAAGCCATAACCCCGGCTTCCCTTCTAACCTCCGGTCCGCTCGAGGCCGCCCTTCAGATGGCGTTGGACGAGTCCGTCCTGGACCAGAACGGACCGCCCGCGTTGCGCTTCTTCCATTGGGCCGTTCCGTCGCTGACCTTCGGCTACTTCCAGACGTGGGCCGAGGCCGAGGCCGCCGCGGCGCGCGCCGGAGTTTCCGGGCCGATACGGCGGCCGACCGCGGGGGGCGTCGTCGTGCACCGCGGCGACGTCACCTTCTCCTTCATCTTTCCCTGGACCTCGAGCCTGACCCCGCAGGCGATCTACAAGAACATCCACCGCGGCGTGCATTTGTCGCTCAAGGCGCGCGGGCCGCGCACGCGCCTGCTGACCCCCGCCGCCGCGTTCCAGGGGACGCCGCAGGACTGCTTCGCGCAGCCGTCGGCGTGCGACCTCGTCCTGGACGTCCCGTTTCCGGGGCCGCCGGGCGCGAAGGTGCTGGGCGGGGCGCTGCGCAAGCGGCGCGGGCGCGGGTTGTACCAGGGCACGTTTCTGCCGCCTCCGGATTGGGACAAGGATCTCGTTCGCGAGGCGATCACGGAAGGTCTGGCCCAGGAATGGGAGCTTAAGTGGACCGAGCGGGAGGTTTCGGGCGAGCTTTTGGCGCGCGCCGACTCCCTCGCCGCCGACCGCTACCGGACCAAAGAATGGAACCATAAGAGGTGACACATGATCGCGTTCGTCTTGTGCAAGCTGGTGGCCGGTCTTGAGCAGAAGGCGCTGAGCCAGATCCGGGCGGTCCGCGGGGTGAGGGATGTGTACCTGACCTTCGGCGGTTGGGACGCGATTTTGAGCGCCGAGGCCGACACGCTGGATAAACTTTCGGGGTTGGTGGTCCGCGAGATCCGCGGCATCCACGGCGTGCAGTCGACCGAGACGTTGGTTACGACGAACCTTTGAACTGACGATCGACGCCCCTCACCCCGGCCCTCTCCCCGCTCGCGCGGGGAGAGGGAGCCCGAAGGGCGGGTGAGGGGACAGTGATAAAGCCGGGCGCGCGGATATTTCCGCGCGCCCGGCTTTGTTTCCTGTGTAAAATTCGCAAAGCTTGCTCTTGACAGTGCAATATACGGAGGCTATAGACATAACGCAGCTCAGACAATTCAAACAACGCAAACACGTCTCGATGCCGGGGCCGTCTCTTATAAAGGAATGAGAGGAGCCAAGGACGCTTACGGCACCTACGAGCTGGCGCGCTTGCTGCGCGTCTCGCCGAGCACGGTCGGCCGTTGGATCGAGGACGGCCGCTTGCCCTCCTTCATGACGCTCGGCCGACGGCGCCGCGTGTGGAGGAAGGACGCGGCCGAGCTGGTCCGGCGGCTCGGCATGCCGGTGCCGCCGGAGCTGGCCGAGGCGCCGCGCATCCTGATCGTGGACGACGAGAAGGGGCTGCGGGACTTTCTCTCCTTCTCCTGCAAGGAGCTTTTTCCAGGGGCCGAGCTGCACGAGGCCGAGAACGGCTTCGAGGCGGGGCGGAAGGCCGCGGAGCTTCGCCCGAGCCTGGTGATCCTGGACTTGAACCTGCCGGGCATCGACGGCCTGCAAATCCTGCGCGCGATACGCGGCGACCCGGCCCTGAAGGGAATCAAGGTCCTCGCGATCACCGGGTTGGCGACGGAAAAAATGAGAGAGCTGTCCCTGGACGCCGGGGCGGACGCCTTCCTCGGCAAGCCGGTGGAATGGGAGCCGCTTTCGAGCTGCCTCAAGCGCCTGATGACGGGGGTGACGGCATGAGAGTCTTCCGGGGATGGCTTCCTGCGGCGGCCGCGGCGCTCGCCGGCGCGCTGCCGGCCGCGGCCCAGGACGCGTTCCAGTTCTTCAAGGACGAGGCCCAGGTCGTCACGGCGTCGCGCCGCCCGTCGCCGCTGCGCGCCGCGCCGGCGACGGTCTACGTGGTGACCGCCGAGGACATCAAGGTCCCCGGCGCGCAGACCCTTTGGGACGCGCTGCGCGGGGTTCCCGGCGTCGAGGTCATGACCTCGCGCACGATGCAGGGCGACGTCGGCATCCGCGGCTTGAACATGCCGCTGAACAACCGCACCCTCGTCCTGCTGGACGGGCGCACGGTGCTGAACGGCTACTTCGACTTCGTCATCTGGGAGGTGATTCCGGTCTCGCTCGACGAGATCGACCGCATCGAGGTCGTCGAGGGGCCGGCCTCGGCGCTGTACGGGGCGAACGCGACCTCCGGCGTCATCAATATCATCACGAAGCGCCCCGAGCAGCTCGACGGGGGCGTCGTCAGCTATTGGGCCGGCCAGGACGGCACGCAGTTCGGCAGCGCGCTCTACGGCGCGAAAAAGGGAAAGGTCGGGTACAAGGTGGACGCGGGCTGGAGGTCGACGGACCGTTTCGAGGATTCGAGCAAGGAGGCCTCCGAGGCCGCCAAGGTCAACGCGGCGGTGGACATCGATCTCGGCCCGGACTCCAAGCTGGGGCTGTCCGGAGGCGGCTCCGTGATCGACACGAACATCACGGTCGGCAAGAACGGCATCGCGTACGGGCACGGCCCCTCGGGCTACGCGCGCGCCGACTACGTCCAGGGCGACACGCGCGTGCGGGCGTTCTGGAACAGCAGCCGCCTGGTCGCGAGGGACCTGCTTGCCTTGCAGAACCCGAATCTGGACTACGACACCTACGACGCGACGATCGAGCGCTCGATCGACCTGCCGCGGGACAACAGCCTCGTCGTCGGCGGCAACTACCGCAAGAACGCCATACGCTCGAGCATCTTCGCCCCCGGCCTGCTGCAGCAGGACCTGTGGGCGCTGTTCTTCGAGGATCAGTGGAAGGCGGCCGAGCGGTGGACCGTCGTCGCGAGCGGCCGCGCCGACCGGCACCCGCTCGCCGGCACGGTGTTCTCGCCGCGCGCGGCCGTGATCTACGACCCGAGCCCCCGTCATCTCTTCAGGCTCTCGGCCGGGACCTCGTTCCGGAACCCGACCTTGCTGGAGAACTACGTGCAGTTCAGCCAGACGTTCCCGAACCCCAACACGTCGACCAACCCGCCGTTCGCCTTCATCCGCGCGACGACGACCGGCAACCCGGACCTGTCGCCGGAGAAGATGACGATGGTGGAGCTTGCGCACGAGGGGCGCTTCGGCAGGCTGAAGACGACCGCGGTCGCCTTCCATTACAAGCTCAAGGACATCCTGTCCGCGTCCCCGGCCACGGTGACGCCGGCCTCGCCGAACACCTTGTCCGCGCGGTCCTCCTTCATCAACCAGGGCGAGACGACCGCCTGGGGCGGCGAGCTGGGCGCCGAGTACGCGGTGCGGGGGAGCTTGTCGGTGTTCGGCAACTGGTCCTATCAGAGCCTCACCGACACCTTGTCCTCCGTGGCGGTCGCGCCGACGGCGCCGCGCAACAAGCTGAACGCCGGAGTCCGCTACGCGAGCGCGGGCTGGAACGCGAGCCTGATCGCCGACTACGTCGACGCGACGTCCTGGGACAGCCTGCCGCCGGGCCAGTCCTCGGCCAGCCTGGTGCGCCTCCCCGCGTACGCGATCCTCAACGCGCGCGTCGCGTACCGCTTCTCCGGGGCCTGGAGGGGCTTGGAGCTCGGCCTGAGCGCGTTCAATTTGACGAATAACCGGCATTACGAGACGCTGCCGTCGATGGGTCCGTCCTTGCCGGGCGAGAACGGGGAGATCGTGGGCTCGCGCTGGCTGGGGACGGCGTCGTACCGGTTCTAAAGGGGCGAAGAGAACGGGAGATATGCGGGTCTCGCGACGGACCTGGATCGCGGCATGGGCGGGCGCCTTGGGCGCCTGCCTGGCCGCGCCGGCGCGCGCCGAGGAGGTCGTTGCCGTCCTCAGCGCGCGGTCGGGGCCTTACCTCGAGGCCTATCAGGCCTTCGAGGAGTCGTTCGGGCGCGTCGACGCGCTGACCGCCTCGCAGGGGGAGACCGCCTTGGACGAGGGAGTCCGCGTGGTCGTGACCTTCGGCGGCCGAGCCGCGCAGCAGCGCTATCCGGCCGACGTCGCGGTGATCCGCTGCCTGGCCCCCGGGGTCGGGACGTCGGCGCCGGCCGAAGGGACGATACTGCGCGTGCCGATGCAGCCTCCGGCCGAGTCTCTGCTCTCGGGCATCAAGGCGCTGCAGCCGCGCGCCAAGCGGTTGGCGGCGTTCTGGGCCTCGGAGGGCTTCGCCGACTACGCGAGGGAACTGCGCCGCGCGGCCGCGCAGGCGGGGCTCGAACTGGAGATCGACCGCCTTTCCGGCCCCAACGCCTTGCCCGACCGCCTGCGCGGCCTCAAGGGCAAGGTCGACGCGCTCTGGCTCGCGCCCGATCCGGCCCTGGTCAATCCCGAAAGCTTCGGCGTGCTGAGGGAGTTCGCGTGGGCGAACCATGTGCCGTTCTACGCGCCGACCGCGGGCCTCGCGGAGGAGGGGGCGGCGGCCTCGATCTCGGCGAGCTTCCGCTCGATCGGGCGCGCGGCCGCCAAGGCCGCCCGCTCGGCCTTGCGCGGGGACGCCGCGGGGGCGAGCCTTTATCCCGAGCTCGATGAGATCGTCGTGAACCAGTCTTCGGCGCGCCGCTCCGGGCTCGAGGTGCCGGCCGAGGCCCTGCGCCGGGCGTCCAAGGTGCTCCCATGAGGCTCCAGAGCAAGATCGCATTGATCTTCCTGCCGCTCGCGGCGGCGGCGGGCTGGGCGATCATCATGCTGTCGCGCGGCGTGGTCCGCTCGATCGTCACCCGAGAGGTCGCCGACCGGGGCTGGAACGCCGAGAACGACCTGGCGCAGGAGCTGATCCCGGCTTTCGAGGCCCGCAGCGAGCTAAAGCTGCTGCCGCGCCTGCAGGCCAGCCTCGAGAGCGCCGGCGCGTCCTACGCCTTGGCGGTGGACGCGCAGGGCGTCATCCTCGCGCACACCGACGTCGCCCAGAAGGGCGGCGTGTACGCGGCCGCCGACGAGCTGGCCATCGCGAAGCCCGGCTACCGGCAGCGCGAGGCCGGCGAGCGTCCGATGCTCGACGTCTGGTACCCGGTGTGGAGCGCCCCGCGCGGCGATCCGGGCGAGGCCTTCCTCCTTTCCGGGCCGAAGGCGGGCCGCGAGAACCGCATCGGGGCCGTGATCCTCGGCATGCCGCTCGAGGACGCGGTGAGGACCGAGCAGGGGATCCTGCGCCAGGTCGTCGGCATCGTGATCGTGATCGGCGGGCTCGCGCTCGCGCTGGCCCTGCTGGTCACGCGCAGCATCCTGGCCCCGGTAAGGCTGCTGGAGGCCGCGACCGAGAGGATCAGCCGCGGCACCTACGGGGCGCTGGTCCCGGTGCTCTCGGACGACGAGCTCGGCTCGCTGGCGCGAAGCTTCAACCGCATGAGCGGGAGCCTCGCGGAGACGACCGTCTCGAAGGATTTCCTCAAGAGCGTCACCGACCACATGGCCGACGCTCTGATCGTGCTGGCGCCGAACGGCGAGGTGCGGATGGTGAACCGTCCCGCGGTCGCCGCGCTGGGCCGGCCCGAGGCCGAGCTGCTGGGCCGCCCCGCGGCCGAGCTGTTCGACGAGGCGGGGAGCCTGTTCGACGCCGCGGGGCTGGAGCGCCTCGCGCGCGAGGGCTCGATCCCGAGCCGCGAGGTCGGGCTGGTCTCCGCGTCCGGCGCGCGCGTGCCGATCCTGCTGAGCGCCTCGTCGTTCAAGACCGCGGACGGGCGCCTGGGCGGCTTCATCGTGACCGCGAAGGACATGGCCGAGCACAAGCAGCTCGAGGCGAGGCTTTTGCAGTCGGAGAAGCTCTCGGCGGTCGGCCAGCTCGCGGGCGGCGTCGCGCACGAGATCAACAACCCCCTGGGCGTGATCCTCGGCTTCGCGCAGAGCCTCGCGCGGCGCGTGAAGTCCGGGCACGCCTGGGAGCTGCCGGTGCGCTCGATCGAGCGCGAGGCCCTGCGCTGCAAGAACCTCGTGCAGGACCTGTTGGTGTTCTCGCGCCAGGCGCGTACGAGGACCGAGGAGTTCGACGTCAACGAGGCCGTCGAGAGCGCGTTGAGCCTGGTCCAGGCGCAGGCCCGCGTGCGCTCGGTCGAGCTTCGCAAGGACGCGGGGCTGACCGGGCGGATGCGCGGCGACCGGAACCAGATCCAGCAGGTCGTGATCAACCTGTGCAGCAACGCGATCGACGCGATGCCGGAGGGAGGGACGCTTACGGTGCGCACGCGCCGCGGCGCCTCCGGGCAGGTGATCCTGGAGATCGAGGACAACGGCTCCGGGATTCCCCTTGAGCTGCGCACGAAGATTTTCGAGCCGTTCTTCACGACGAAGGAGCCCGGGCGCGGCACCGGGCTCGGGCTGTCCTTGGTGCACGAGATCGTCGCGAAGCACGGCGGCGAGATCGACCTGCGCTCGGAGGTGGGGCGCGGGACCACGTTTACCGTCCGGCTGCCGCCTGACGGGAGGCACGAATGAGGAACGTCCTGGTCGTCGACGACGAGCCGGGCTATCGCGATCTGCTGGGTTTCGAGCTCGGTCTGCGCGGCTATCGCGTGGTCGCGGCGGGCGACGGGCCCGCGGCGCTGGAGTGCGCGCGGCGGGAGCCGTTCGACCTGTGCATCTGCGACGTCAAGATGCCGCGGATGGAGGGTCCCGAGGTGCTCGAGAGGATGCTGGTTATACGCCCGGGGACGGTGGTCGTGATGACGACCGGCTACTCGACCTTGGAGACCGCCCTCGACAGCATGCGCCGCGGGGCGAGCGCCTATATCCTGAAGCCGTACTCGATCGACGAGCTGTGCCGCGTCGCCGAGGAAGCCTTGAGCCGCAAGGCGGCGCCGGCCGCGGGCCGGCACCGCGCGCCCCCCAAGAAGCTGCTGATCGTCGACGACGACATGGAGCTCGTGGAGGTGTTCTCGCTGGGCTTGCGGGCCGACGGCTACGAGGTGGCGTCGGCCGGGCCCGCCGAGGCCCTGGAGGCGATTCGGCGCGAGAGGCCGGACCTGGTGCTCCTCGACCTCATGATGCCCGGCGTGGGGGGCTTCGACATCCTGGACGAGGCGCGCAAGGAGCCGGGGCTGTCGGGCGTGCGCTTCATCGTGCTGACCGCGCGCTACCTGTCGCCGCGGGACATCGACGCGCTGCGGGCGCGCGCCGAGGACGTGCTCACGAAAGGCTCCGCCAACGCGGAGGATATCCTGAGAGTCGTCCGCAAGCGGCTCTCCGAGGCCAGGAGGACGTCATGAGCGCGAACGGGGCGAGGCTGCTGGTCGTCGACGACGAGGCCGGCTTCCGGGACCTGCTGACCTACGAGCTGGGCTCGCGCGGCTACCGCGTGACCGCGGTGGACGGGGGCGAGAAGGCGACCGAGGCCGCGCGCCGCCAGACCTTCGACCTGTGCGTCTGCGACGTCAAGATGGCGCGCATGGACGGCCCGGCCGTGCTCTCGGCGCTCAAGGCCCTGCAGCCTCGCCTGGACGTGATCATGGCGACCGGCTACGCCACGCTCGAGACGGCGATCGCCTCGCTGCGCGAGGGGGCGACCGACTTCCTGATGAAGCCGGTCGACCTGGAGGCCCTGTGCCGCTCGCTGGACCGCTGCGTGGAGCGGCGCCGCCTCGAGGACGAGCTGGGCGGGGAGCGGGCGCTCAGGCGCGAGCTGGAGGCGGCGTACGCCTCGCTGCGCGAGGCCGAGCGCGTGAAGGACGCCTTCCTGTCCACGGTCAGCCACGAGCTGCGCACGCCGCTGTCGATCGTGATGGGCGGGCTGGACTGCTTGAACCACGGCCTGCCGCCGGAGCAGTTCGAGAGGCTGCTGGGCAACGTCCGGCGCGGCGCGAGCCGCCTCGAGGAGGCCATCCAGGCCCTGCTGGACTTCCAGCGGCTGAAGCGCGGCGACTTCAAGATCGCGCCGTTGGAAGTCGACCTGCGCGCGCTCGCGGGCGGCATCCTGGAGGAGCGCGAGGAATCGTGGCGCGCGAAGGAACTGGCCGTCTCCATCGAGCTTCCCGAGGACTTCCCGCCGCTGTGGGGCGACTCTCGGAGGCTCAAGGAGCTGCTGCAGAACCTGATCGTCAACGCGATCCAGTTCGGCGAAAAGGGTGGGCGCGTGTCGATCCGGGGCCACTTCGACGACCGCTTCCAGACCTTCACCGTCTCCAACACCGGGGCGGTGATCCCCGAGGACGCGCGCGTGCACGTCTTCGACGCGTTCTACCAGGCCGCGGACTACATGACGCGGCGCGTGGGGGGATTCGGCCTTGGCCTGGCGGTCGTCAAGCGGATCGCCGAGGCGCACGGCGGGGGCGTTTCGATCTCGAGCTGGGAGGACCAGGGGACCAGCTTCCATGTCAGCCTGCCGCGCAAGGAGTCGGTGAACGCCCGGGTCGAGAAGCTCCACGCCAGGAGGCGGTAGGGGGCGAAAGTACCCGCTTGACGGGCCTTCCGGTATGCTAGAATCGGCGCGCTCATAGAGGGCGCCTTCGCCCCGGGAGGATCGTATGGCGTTGTCCTTGCTGCTGGCTCTGGCCTTGCCCGCCGCCGCGCAGTTTCCGGACTCCAACGACTCGGGGCGCGTGACCTTGCTCCGGGCGCCGATTCCTCCGGTCGCCGCCGCCTCGCTCGAGCAGGACCTGGGCGCCGGCGTGGTGCGCGTGTCCCTCGACGACGCTCCTGTCGAGGGGGCTCGCCGCCTCGC
This sequence comes from uncultured Elusimicrobia bacterium, assembly GCA_964566245.1. GTDB lineage: Bacteria > Elusimicrobiota > Elusimicrobia > CAZMIB01 > CAZMIB01 > CAZMIB01. The sequence goes on from CAZMIB010000046.1 coordinate 13,148, forward strand.
GGACGTCGGCGTCTCGCGCGAGCGGAACGTCCATTTTTCCAAGCCGATCAATCTTCCGCTGGCCTCGGGCGCGAAGACCCACGTCGCCCTCTACTTCGGCATCGGCCGCAAGTTGGGAGTGGCGCTGACGCGCGCGGGCGAGCCGTCGCCGATGTACTCGATCTCCGAGCTCGAGAACGGGGTCATCTATAGGACCGGCGGCCGCGCGTGGCGCCTGTCGCTGCGCGGGGCGGGCCATCCGTGGCGCAGCGTGCTCGTGGTCTCGGGCGCGGACACGGAAGGGGCCGGCGTCGTCTACCCGATCGAGCTCTCGGACCTCTACTGGGACGCCCGCGGAGCCGGCGTCGCGGTCATGGACGGAGAGAGGCGGCTCGGGACCGTGCTGGTTTACTCCGATCCTCTATCGGTCCAGGCCCGGACCTTGGTTTCCTTCCTGCCGGACGACGGCTTCTATCCCGGCGCCCACGTCGCGGTCCTGGAGGACGTCCCCTCGGGCTCGATCGGCTGGGCGCGCATGGGCTCGTCGCGGATCGGCTACCGCCTCTCGGGCGACGCGCTCGAGGTCTACACCGCGCCGTAAGCGGTCGTTAGAAGGGACCCACGGCCCCCGCGATTAAATTGCGGGGGCCGTTTTCCTTATGATAGGATGCCGGCGACATAAGTTCGATAACCTACGGAGTTCCTTCCCATGAGCGTGTATCGCGGCGGCACCGGGCAGTGGGCGTTCTACCTTCATCGCGTCACCGGCCTGGGCGTGCTCGTCTTCCTGATGCTGCACATCGTCGACACGGCCTTGATCGGCTTCGGGCCGGCGACGTACAACCGCGCGATGGCGCTGTACCGGCATCCCTTTTTCAAGGTGTCCGAGGTCGGCTTGGTCGCGGCGGTCCTGTACCACGCGCTGAACGGCATACGCGTGATGATCGTCGACTTCTGGCCGATGGGCACCGTTTACCAGCGCCGCATCTGGAACGGGATGATGGCGCTGTTCGTCGTGCTGATGGCGATCACCAGCTTCATCATGCTGCGCCGAATCTGAACGGAGCGTTTCGATGAACGGCTATTCCTCCGAGATTTCCTCCTCCGGCTCCCACGTCGCCCCGAAGGGCGGGTTCGAGCTCTTCATGTGGTTCTTCATGCGCGTCTCGGGACTGCTGCTGGTCCTGCTCGCGCTCGGCCACCTGGTCGTGATGCACATCGTCAACTCGATCGAGAACATCGACTACGCCTTCGTTGCCGCGCGCTACGCGACGCCGTTCTGGCGGACTTACGATTTCCTGATGCTGGCGCTGGCCGTCGTGCACGGCTTCAACGGCGGCCGGACCATCGTGCAGGATTACGTGCGCAGCCCGGGCTGGAGGCTGGTCTCGCTGTCGGCGGTCTACGTGCTGACCTTCATGTTCCTCAGCCTGGGCGCTCTCGTCATTTTCACCTTCCAGCCCAATATCTGACATGGAAATCCATCGCTACGACGCCGTCGTCGTCGGGGCCGGGGGCGCCGGCTTGTACGCGGCCCTCGCGCTCTCGCAGCGCGGCGTGAACTGCGCCGTCATCTCGAAACTCTACCCCACGCGCTCGCACACCGGGGCCGCGCAGGGCGGCATCGGAGCCGCGCTCGGCAACCTCGAGGACGACAGCCCCGAGTGGCACATGTTCGACACGGTCAAGGGCGGCGACTACCTCGCCGACCAGGACGCCGTCGAGATCATGTGCCGCGAGGCCGTCGATACCGTCTACGAGCTGGAGCGCCTCGGCCTGCCGTTCAACCGCACCGCGGACGGCCGCATCGACCAGCGCCGCTTCGGCGGGCACACGCGCGAGCACGGCAAGGCCCCGGTGCGCCGCTCCTGCTTCGCGGCCGACCGGACCGGCCACATGATCCTGCAGACGCTCTACCAGCAGTGCGTCAAGCGCGAGGTCAAGTTCTTCGACGAGTTCCATCTGGTCGACCTGGTCATGAGCGAGGGCAAGGTCGCGGGGCTCATCGCGATGCGCATCGCGACGCAGGAGCTGCATCTTTTCCAGGCCAAGTCCGTGCTGCTCGCGACCGGCGGCTCGGGACGGATGTTCAAGATCACCTCGAACGCGCACGCGCTGACCGGCGACGGCATGGCGGTCGCGTACCGGCGCGGGGTGCCGCTGGAGGACATGGAGTTCTTCCAGATCCACCCGACCGGCATCTACAAGATGGGCATCCTGCTCTCCGAGGCCTGCCGCGGCGAGGGGGGCATCCTGCGCAACGGCAAGGGCGAGCGCTTCATGGAGCGCTACGCCCCGACGATCAAGGACCTCGCGCCGCGCGACATGGTGTCGCGCTCGATCGCGATCGAGATCCGGGAGGGCCGCGGGGTCGCCGGCAAGGACTTCGTGCACCTCGACCTCACGCACCTCGGGCACGACGTCATCGAGAAGAAGCTTCCCGACATCACCGACTTCGTCCGCACCTACATGGGCCTGGACCCGGTGAAGGACCTGATTCCGATCCAGCCGACCGCGCACTACGCGATGGGCGGCGTGCCGACGAACTCGCGCTCCGAGGTCGTCGTCGACGAGTCCGGCAAGGTCCTGCCCGGGCTGTACGCGGCCGGCGAGACCGCCTGCGTCTCGGTGCACGGCGCGAACCGGCTGGGCACGAACTCCTTGGTCGACATCCTCGTCTTCGGGCGGCGCGCCGGCCTGTCGATGGCCGATCACGCGGCCAAGAACGACTTCGTCCCGCTTCCGGCCGGCGCCGCGGACGGCGCGCGGTCGATGATCGACGGCCTGAAGGCCGCGAGCGGGAAGGAACGGCTTTACGACCTGCGGCGCGACCTGCAGGAGATGATGATGCGCGACTGCGGCATCTTCCGCACCGAGGCCGGCCTCGCGCACGCGCGGGGCGCCGTGAGGGAGCTGAAGGCGCGCTACGCGAACGTCTCGCTGACCGACAAGTCCGCCGGCTACAACATGGAGCTGCTCGAGGCGATCGAGCTGGGCAACCTGCTCGAGCTCGCCCAGGTCACCGTGGAGAGCGCGCACGCGCGCAAGGAAAGCCGCGGCGCGCACGCGCGCGAGGACTACCCGAAGCGCGACGACGCGGGCTGGATGAAGCACACCTTGGCTTTCCGGCGCGACGGCGGCGTCGAGCTGCGCTACAAGCCGGTCGTGATCACGAAGTTTCAGCCGCAGGAAAGAAAATACTAGGATTAAATATGCCCTCTCCCGCTCGCGGGAGAGGGGCAGGGTGAGGGGCACGAGACATGCAGGTTCGACTAAAGATCCTCAGGTTCAACCCCGAGACGGACAAGGCCCCGTGGTGGGGGGAGTACGTCGTCGAGGCCGAGCCGACCGACCGCGTGCTGGACGCGCTGGAGGCCGTGCGAGGCAAGCTCGACGGGGGCCTCGCCTACCGGCGCTCGTGCGCGCACGGCGTCTGCGGCTCGGACGGGATGCGGATCAACGGCCGCAACCAGCTCGCCTGCAAGGTGCTGATCCGGAGCCTCGAGCAGCCGATCGTCATCGAGCCGATGAAGAGCTTCGCGGTGAAGAAGGACCTCATCGTCGACATGGACGCCTTCTTCGAGAAGTACCGCTCGGTGAAGCCGTTCCTGATCAACGACGAGCCGGCGCCGGAAAAGGAGCGCCGCCAGTCCCCCGAGCAGCGCGCATGCTTCGACGACACCACGAAGTGCATCCTGTGCGCGTGCTGCACGACGAGCTGCCCCTCGTTCTGGACCGACCCTAACTACGTGGGCCCGGCCGCGATCGTGCAGGCCCACCGCTTCATCTTCGACAGCCGCGACCGCGGGGCGGACGAGCGGCTCGACGCGCTGGACGGCAAGGAAGGCGTGTGGCGATGCCGGACCGTGTTCAACTGCGTCGAGGCCTGCCCGCGCGGCATCGACGTGACGAAGGCGATCGCCGTCGTCAAGAAAGAGATGCTCTACAAGAAGTTCTAGCCCCCGAGCGAGGCCGCGTGGACGACGCCAAGCCCCTTGCTTCCCCCGGCGACACGCTGGTCTTCATCGTCGACGACGACGACGCCGTCCGCGAGCTGCTCGAGTTCATCGTCAAGAAGGACGGCTTCCGCGTCGAGACGGCGCTCGACGGCGAGCAGGCGATGAAGCGCATCGGCCAGGCGATGCCGGACTTGGTCCTGCTCGATCTGATGCTTCCGCGCTACGGGGGCTTCGAGGTCCTGCGCCACCTTCAGGGCGGGGAGACCGCCCGCATCCCGATCGTCGTTATCACCGGCCGCTATACCGACCGTTCGACCTCCGAGATGATCCGCCAGGAGTCCAACGTTGTCGAGTTCATCGAGAAGCCGATCAAGCCCCAGCAGCTCACGATGGTGCTTCACCGCCTCCTGAAGACCCGCCCGCCGACTCCGAAGAGCCCGAAAGGCAATTGATGGGGGACTCCCTCGCCCCCGCAGGGGGGAGAGGGTCGGGGTGAGGGGCTAGGATGCTTCTCCGAGCGAAACCGCCGATGATGACGTATCGCGCCCCGGCTTCATTGAGGGCGCGGCACACGAAGATGAGATCCTCTAGGCGCGGCGGCCGCGAGTACGCGCCATCTCCCGAAGCGCCCATCGATCCGCCTCCTCGAAGCTTTTGAAGCGCCGCACGCCCTTGGGGAGCAGCCGTTCGTTCAGCAGGCGGGCGACCGTATCCAGCAGCGTCGCGGCGATCTCGGTCGGTTTTCCGGCGCGGGAGCGCCCTGAAAGCGCGGATACCATTCAAAACTCAACAAGTCAAAGTATGACACCGCGCCCACCGCGCCTTAGTCGCCGTTCGGGTTCGACGGATTGGGGTTGCCCGAGCCCAAGGCGCCTTGAGCGGGGCCGAAGAGACCGCCGGGACGCGGGTTGCCGCCCAGACCGGTGCGTTGCTGCAGGCCCGGTGTCCCGTTCAAGCTCTGCGCGAAGGGGGGGGGCTGACCGAAGAGACCGCCTAGGTTTTGCTGAAGGGCGGGCGGAAAGCCGGGATTGTTGGCCGGGAAACCCCCGCCGCCCCCGAGGCCTCCGCCTCCCGAGCCGACGAGCCCGAAGCCCGGCACGACGACTCCCCCGCCGCCCAGCGCGGGGGGCAAGCCTGTTCCAGATTGGCTTGGAAAGCCCCCGGCTCCGAAGAGGCCTGGCTGGCCCCCCAGGGCGGAGCCGCCTCCCAGGCCGGCTTGGCCCGTCAAGCCGCCTCCGCCAAAGGGGTTGGGAACGCCAAGGCCTCCCCCCAGGCCGGAGGCCGGTCGGCCCAGTCCGCCGCCGCCCAAGGCCTGATTTAATCCCGCCGGAGGCGCCCCTCCGAAAAGGGAGGGGTTGGCCGTACCCGAGGGGATCGGAACGCCGGGGCATTGCGCTTGAAACTCGGCCCGGATAGTTTGGGTCGCGGGGTCGAAGGGGTTCAATTGAGCCAAGTTGGCGGCCATCTGCGCGCAGGTCGGTCCGGCGAGGCTCGGAGCGGGCGCCGGCGCCGCTTGAGGAGGCGGCGAGGGCGGAGAATGCAGGAACCCACCCTGTTGGAGTAACTGCGCCTCCCGCGCTCTGTCGCCCGTTTTGGCCGCGACCGCGAGTTGGCAGGTCAGGTCGTCGCTTCCGTTCAGGTGGATACCAAGCCCGTCGTTGTTGTAGTGGCAGTTTAACAACTGAGCCGCGGCCGGCCTCGCCACCGATGAAATCGCCGCCGCGCCCACCGACAGCAGAGTCACCGCCGCGAGTCGCTTCATGGGAGTCTCCGTGCTTCGGCGTTCAGGCCTCGATTCATGGATTGTTGCCGCCGCTTCCTCCGCTTTGCGGCGCCGGCCCGGCGGGCCCGAAAAGACTGGTGGCCGCGGCGGGGGGCGCCCCCGGCCCTTGGCGCTGTCCCGGTATCCCGCCGCCGAAAAGCGCGGCCGGCAAACCGGCGGGGTGGGACTGGG
>CAZMIB010000047.1:0-18963 GCA_964566245.1 uncultured Elusimicrobia bacterium
TCGACGGCGACCTGGACTCTTTCCTGAGGGCTCAGCCCAGGAAGGCCCGGGCCGAGAAGCGAGGCGGCGGCGAGCGGCGCGACGACCGGCGCCGAAAGCGGCGCGACGGGACGGGCCGTTTCGACCGACTGCTGGGAGTAAAGGGGGCGGACCAACGACAGGACGAGCAACCAGCGCATGAAAGCCTCCGGATCGTTCTCGGATCGCCTCGGCGAGAAGGCGCGGCCAATCTATCACTTCAGTCGCCGAGCCTCGTGGGTCCTCCGGCCCTCAACTCGTCGGCAAAGGTCCCAAAAATCTTGGGACGTTGGGCCCAGCCTCGTCGAAGCGTCGTCCATCGAGCGCCATCTTCTGCCTACGGCTGACGATAAGCGGCGGACCTTTTGCTAGAATCGGCCTTCCTGGTTTCGAGGAGGCACGCATGGCGCATCACGGGACGCACGGGGAGACGGACTATCGTTCGCCGGAGCTCGAGGCCTTCGTGCGCGAGCGCCTCGCGGTCGAGGACAAGCATCAGGCGCGCGTGATCGCCGAGATGCGCTCGCAGGGCCTGCCGCCGATCAACATCGGCCCGCTGGAGGGCCGGCTCCTGGAGTTTCTCGCGCGCTCCTGCGGCGCCCGCAAGGCCGTCGAGATCGGCACCCTCGGCGGCTACTCGGCGATGTGGATCTCCCGAGGCCTGCCGGCCCACGGCCGGCTCTATACCCTCGAGATCGACCCCAAGCACGCGGAGGTCGCGGAGACCTGCCTCGCGGACGCCGGCTTGTCCAAGAAGGTCAACGTGATGCTGGGGGACGCCCAGGACAGCCTGAAGAAGCTCGAGAAGCTCGGTCCGTTCGACTTCTGCTTCATCGACGCCGACAAGGTCGGCTACCCGAAGTACCTGCGCTGGGCCGCGCGGAACCTTCGCCCCGGGGGCATCGTCGTCGCCGACAACGCCTATCTTTTCGGCAAGCTCCATCTGCGGCCCGAGGACGCGGGCGAGGACGGGCCGGCCGTGCGCGCGATGCGCGACTTCCTGCGGCTTTTGTCCGACGAGTCGGAGTTCTCCTCCTGCGCGATGATCCCCACCGGCGAGGGGATGGCCGTCGCGGTCAAGGCGGGGGCCTAGAATAAGAAGGGGCGCCGCCCGAGAGCGGCGCCCCTTGGTCCGCCTTCCGTCGCGGGATCAGCTTTGCTGACCGGCCTGGTAAGAGCCGGACTTGCGAATCCCTTCCTGCCCCCGGGCCATCATCTCCTGGCTGCGCTCGCGCGCCTTCTGCAGCCAGTCGCGGACGTTCTCACGGGTCTCGCTGCCGGACTTCGGCGCGAACAGCACGCCGATCACGACGCCGACCAGCGCCCCGGTCAGGAACCCGCCGCCGGCGTACGATCCGGTGCGAATCTGTTCTTCCATTGCCATTGTGGTGCCCCTTGATGCGTGTTGACGGGCCGGTTCAGGAGACTTCGATCGCTTCGCCGACGTTGGCCTTGCGGCGCAGCTTCTGCCAGGCGTTCTTCACGTTCTCGCGCGTCTCGATGCCGGGCTGCGGCGCGAACAAGAGGGCCGCGGCGGCGCCGACGACGGCGCCCAGCAAAAAGCCTCCGCTCATCCACGCTCCGGTGCGGGTCTCGTCTGCCATGATGTTGTCCTCCGACGATTGGTTTATGCGGACGTGCGCGGGCGCGGGCGGGTCGGGGCGGGAGTCATCCGGCTTGTCGCAAGCCGGTACGATTGGTACGATACGGCGCCTGTTTTAGCACGACCGCGCGGGGTTGTCAAGCCCGCCTAAAATCACCCCCTCCAGCCCCCCGTGAAGATACGCTGCGATTTGAACCTCAACCAGGGCCACCGCCGGCTGATTCTCGCGGCGCAGGAGAATGAGACCCTCGAGACCCTCGCCTTGAAGCTGTCCGGCTACTTGCTGTTCTGGGACAGCCAGCCCCAGGTCGGGGTGTCGCTGAAGCATCCGGCGCTCGCGGATCAGGAGTTCAAGCCGGACCTGGTCGCCTTCGACGATACGGGACGCGTCGCGTTGTGGCTGGACTGCGGGAAGGTGGCTTTGCACAAGCTCGACAAGCTCACGCGCCGCTACCCGTCCGCGAAGCTGGTCGTGCTGAAGGCCTCGGAGGCCGAGGGCGTCCGCCTGCGCGAGGAGGTCGGCCACAAGCTCGACCGCCACGGGTTGCTCCAGATACTCGCCTGGCGCAAGAGCGACTTCGCGCTTTGGCGCGCCGCGCTGCGCGAGGATACTCACGTGATCGGCGACGTCGAGGGCCGCTCGCTGAACCTCGTGATCAACGAGACGCCGATTTCGGCCGACCTCGTCGCTCTCTGACCGCTAGCCCTTCTTTTCGCCGGCCAGCATGCGGTAGAGGATCGGCACCAGGAACAGCGTCAGCGTCACCGAGACGAGCTGGCCTCCGATGACGGCCCGCCCCAGCGGGATGTTGGCCTCCGAGCCGCGCCCGTAGCCGATCGCCATCGGGATCAATCCGAAGATCGACGCCAACGAGGTCATCAAGATCGGGCGCAGCCGCGCCCGCGAGCCTTGGACGATCGCGGCGTCGACGTCTCCGCCCTCGCCGCGGTGGTGGACGATGAACTCGATCAGCAGCACGCCGTTGGCCACCGCGATGCCGATCATGAAGATCGCGCCGATCGCCGCCTGGATGCTGAAGTAGGTCCCGGTCGCGGCGAGCATCGCGGCGATGCCCACCAGGCCCAGCGGTATCGTCGTCATGATGATGCCGGGCAAAAGCCAGGACCGGAACTGGATCACGAGCACCAGGTAGACCAGCGCGACGGCCAGCAGGAACCCGCCCCCGAGGGAGCCGACGGCGCGCTGCATCTGGGAGAACTCCCCGCGTATCCGGGCCGAGTAGTTCTTGGGCAGGGGCGTCGTCTTGAGAGCCGACTGGATCTCCGCGGACAAGCCCCCGACGTCGCGGTCCTGGGCGTCGAGGTAGACGTCCACCACCGGATCGAGGTTGACGTGGTTGATCTCGCTGGGCCCGAGCGCGCTTTCGATCGTGGCGATGCTTTTCAGCGGGACCGCGCGGCTTTGCTCCGGCCCGCGTATCGGGATGCGCTCCAGGTCGCTCAACGTGGAGACCGCCGACTCGGCGAACTGGACGCCGAGGAAGTAGTCGATCCCCGACTTGGGGTCGATCCAGATCAGCGGGCTGAACGTCGAGCTTCCGGCCACCGCGCTGAGCACGTTCTCGATGACCCCTTTGGTCGTCAGCCCGAGCTCCTCCGCGCGCTGGCGGTCGATGTTCAGCTTGATCTGAGGGGCATCCAGCCGCTGCTGGACGCGGACGTCGGTCGCGCCTCGAAGGGCCGCGATCCTGGAGGCCAGCGCCGCGGCCGCGGAGCGGGCGACGGTCGTCTCCGGTCCCGAGATCTGCACGTCGATCGGCGCGCGCTGGCCTCCGTTGAGCGCGGAGGTCAAAAGCCCTCCCAGCTCGACGCCGAGCTCGGCCTCCGGGAACTCCCGCTTGGTCCGCTCGCGGATCAGGCGCGCGTAGTACTGCGACGTGCGCGCCCGGTCGTCCTTGAGATCGACGATGAAGTAGACGTCCTGCGGGCCGCTGTTCGGCGTGTAGGCCGCGGGAAAGCCGTAGTAGACGCCCGCGTTCGAGATGATCATCCGCAGGTCCGAGGCCGGGATCCATTCCTTGAGCTTGGCCGTGTATCTCTCGGCGAAGGCCTCGGTCAGCTCGATCCGCGTGCCGGTCGGAAGGCGGACGTCGAGCTGGAAGCCGCCGGCGTCCGCCTTCGGGAACAGCTCGGTGCCGATCCGCGGGACGCAGACGGCCGCCGCGGCCGCCAAGACGGCGACGACGCCCGCAAGGATCGCCTTGCGCCGGGCCAGAGCCCTTTCGAGCGCCCGCCCGTAGGCGTCGGTCAGGCGGTCGACGAGAACCTGCAGCGCGGTCAGGAAGCGCGGCAGCTCGGCCTTGGACGTCGGCTTGAGGAATCGCGACGCGAACAGCGGCATCACGGTCATCGCCGCGAAGTAGGAGCCGACCATCGCGAAGATCACGGCCTTCGCCAGCGCGAGGAATAGGACCTTGACGATGCCCTGCAGGAAGACGACCGGGAAGAATACGATCAAGGTCGAGACCGTGGAGGTCAGGACCGGCATCGCGACCTCCGCGCCGCCCTCGATCGCCGCGCGGTCGGAGGCCCGGCCCGCCTCCAGCTTCCGCGAGATGTTCTCGATGACGACGATCGAGTTGTCGACGAGCACGCCGATGGAAAGCGCGAGCCCGCCCAGCGTCATCGCGTTGATCGTCTGGCCGGTCGCCTGCAGCCCCAGGAACGCGGAGAGGATGGCCAGCGGCAGCGAGAGCAGGATCGCGAAGGTCGCGGTGGGATTGCCGAGGAAGAGGAACACGAGCAGGGCCGCGAGCCCGCCGCCGATAATGGTTTCCTCGGTGATGCTGTCGATCGCGCGCCGGATGAACACGGATTGGTCGGCGACCAAAGTGAACGAGTAGTCCTTGAAGCGCTCGTGCAGCCCCTCGAGCGCCCGCCGCACCTCGTCGACGACGGCCAGCGAGTTGGCGCCCGGCTGCCGATAGATCGGGACGTAGACCTGCCGCCTGCCGTCGACCATGACCACGTTGGTCTGGATGGCGCTCGCGTCGCGCGCCTTGGCCACGGCGCTCAAGGGGACGTTGACGCCGTTGAACGCGCGCAGCGGGAAGGCGTTCATGTCGTCGATTTTCTCGACCATGCCGTTGGTCGTGATCTGGTAGTCGAGCTTGCCGATCTTCGCGTCGCCGGCCGGCAGGAAGGTGTTCAGGGTCGCGAGCCGGCCGACGACCTCCACCGGGGATAGGTTGTAGCGGTTCAGCTTCTCGGCGTCGAGGTACGCGATCGCCTGCCTCACCGCGCCGCCCATGACCGTCGGGGCCATGGCCCCCGGGACGGCTTGCACGACGTTGCGCGCCTGGTAGCGGGCGACGTCGTAAAGCTCCTTCTCGGAGTGGTCTCCGCCGACGGCGACCAAGGCCAAGGGCACCGAGGCCGTGGGATCGAAGGGCAGGATCAGCGGGGGCTGGGTTCCCGGCGGAAGCTGGCGCAGCACCGACATGACGAGCGACGCGCACTGCGCGATCGCCGAGTCCAGACTGACCGAGGAGTTGAAGAAGTTCCGCGTGATGCTGACGCCGACGATCGACTTCGACTCCTGGCGCTCGATCCCCACCGCCTGGCCGGTGTACAGCTCGAAGCGCGTCGTCAGGTCCTCCGCGACGTTGGCGACCGACATGCCCGGATAGAAGGAGATGATCTGCACGGCCGGGAAATTCCCGGACGGCAGCAGATCCTTGGGCATCAGCCGCAGCGCCAGGCCGCCCAACAAGGCGACGATCAGGCAGGCCACGACGACGACGTGCGGATTGGCGACGGCGAAGCCCGGCAGGCCCCGCTTACGCTCGTCCTGCTCGCGGGGTTCGCCGATCTCGACCCCGATGTCCTCGGCCTCGCGCACGATGTGGACGTCGCTCATGGTTTCTCCTGTCGCGGCTCCGCGCGCCGCGTCGGCGAGCTGCCGTTGAGAAGCAGCTTGCCTCCCATCGCCTCCAGCAGGTTCGCCTGCGTGTCGGCCATGTCGGTCTCGATGCGCCCGAGATTGCGCAAGGCGTCCCGGAGGTCGACGAGGGTGCCTTGAAAGCGCGAGTAGCGGCTCTTGGCGACCTTGTAGCCCTCGCGCGCCAGCGTCCGCTCGTGCTCGAGATGCTCGAGCCTCGCCTTGGAGGCGTCGATGAGCTCGTCATAGCCGGCGTTCAGCTCGGCTATCTTGAGGCGCGCGTCCTCGAGCAGCCTGTTCCCGGCGCCCACCTCCCGGCGGGCTTCCGCGACGCGATGCGTCGTGCCGAGGCCGTCGAACACCGGCAGGATGACGGCCAAACCCGCCGAGTAGTCCTTCCGGTCGACGAGCCGCGACTTGTCCATCGCCCCGACGCCGGCCACGCCCAAGACGAGCGGCAGATAATCGTCCTTCGCCGCCGAGAGCCGGTTCTCCGCCGACTCGATGCGCGTCCGGGCCTGCAGCAGATAGGGATTCGTCGAGCCGTCCGGATAAAGCGGCACGCTTTCGTTCAAGGGGGGCAGCGCCGGACAGGCGAAGTTGACCGCCGGGGCGCCCATCAGCAAGCCCAGGCGGCTCAACGTGGAGCCCATGCGCGACTTGAAGAAGCTGCGGTTGGTGCGCGCCTCCTCGACCTGCGCGTCGGCCAGGTAGCGGTCGACGATCGAGCGCTGGCCCGTGTCGACGAAGCGCGACACCTCCCGCGCGACCAGCTCGAGCTCGTCGTGCAGGGAGTCCCAGGCCTCGCGCTCGCTGCGGAAGCGGGCGCACTCGTAAAAGGTCCGCAGGACGTCCTGGTCGAGCGCGTAGCGCTCGGCCTCGCTCTGCTCGCGCCGTTCCCGCTCCACGTAGCGCGCGCCTCGGACTCCGGACGACGTGCGTCCGAAGTCGTACAGCGTCTGACGCGCCGTGAGCCCGGCCGCCGGGCCGGAACGGAACGGCGAGCCCATGGGGCCCCCGAGGCCGAGATAGCCGCTGGAGCCGGGGAAGCCCCAGCTGTCCACCGCGTCCGCCGCGATGGAGGGGTAATAATAGGATTGCGCCGCTCTCACGCCCTCGTGAGCCGCTTGCTCGAGCAAGCGCCCGGCATCGAGGCGGGGGCTGTATGTCTCGGCCGCGGCCAAGGCCTCGCCCAAGGAAAGGTCGGCGGCCGAGGCGCGCGGCGCGAGGATCAAGCCGATCAAGAAAATCGTAACGGCGCGGCAGGTTGGCTTCATGATGATGGTTGAACGGCGACGCCGTCAAACGGCTTGGTCCATGGATGGACGGGACGAGCGACGGATGGAAGGCGGGGCGGGGCTAGGCGGGGGGATGATCCGGGCAGGCCAGATGGCCCGGAATCCAAGGCTCGGATTTTTCTTCCAGCAGGAACGGCGAAGCCGGCGGCGCGATCAGCGCGGAGCGGGACGGCGCGGCCGAGACCATGAAGTCGGGCGAGAGCCGCCGGCGGGCGGTTCGCGCGCGTTGAAGGGCCGCGGCCGGCCCGCCCGATGACGGAGAGAGGACGGCCTCGCCCCGCTTCGCGGGCCAAGCGAAACCGGCGCGGAGGCTCGCCGCCTGGTACGCGAGATTGACGACCAGAGCGGCGGCCAGCGCGAGCGCCCCTAGACGCGACTTCAGCATCTTTCCTAATTTATTAAAGACGCCGGGTCTCGTCAACACCGGCCCGCCCGCGACCGAGCCCCGCCCCGACCCGACCCACGACCGCAACGAGGGGGCCGCCATGACGTCCGCCGTGCCGTCGCGATATTCCCGCCGCCGCGCCGCTTGTCTTTGCGCCGTCTACCTGCTGATGGGCCTTCACGTCGTCCACGGGCGGATCGCGGGGCGGACCTTGGCCCCGCTGGAGTTCAGCGAGGCCCTGCACACGCTCCACCTCGGCATCGTCACGGCGGGGGCCGTCTTCCTCGTCGCGGCGACGGTCGGCACCGCGGTCTTCGGACGCTTCTTCTGCGGGTGGGCCTGCCACATCCTCGCGCTCGAGGACCTGTGCGTCGCGCTTCTGGCCCGCGCCGGGATACGCCCCGGCCCGCCGCGCTCGAAGGCCTTGGTCTGGGGGCCGGCGGCGCTGGCGCTTTATCTTTTCGCCTGGCCGCAGGTCGAGCGGCTGGCGCGCGGCGAGGCCTGGCCGGGCTTCAGCGTCCAAACGACGGGTTGGGGCTCGTTCGTCACCGACGACGTCCTTCGCCGCATGCCCGGTCCCTGGCTCTCGCTCGCGACGCTCGCGGTCTGCGGCTTCGTGATCGTCTGGGTCCTAGGCTCGCGCAGCTTCTGTTCGATCGTCTGCCCGTACGGCGCGCTGTTTCGGGTCGCCGACCGGGCCGCTCCCGGGCGCATCGTGCTCGCGGGCGGCTGCACGAGCTGCGGGCTGTGCACGGCCGGCTGCCTCTCCGGGGTCCAGGTCTCCCAGGAGCTGCGCCTTCACGGCGCGGTCGTCGACCCGCAATGCGTCCGCTGCCTGGATTGCGTCGGCCGCTGCCCCGAGCGGGCGATAAGCTTCGGCTTCGCGACGCCGCCGCTGCTGCGGGGACTGCCGCGGCCCGAGCGCTCCCTGCGGCCCTCGGCGTTCACGTTCGCCGAGGAGGCCGCGCTCGCCGGGCTGTCGGCCGCGGCGTTCCTCGCGCTGCGCGGGCTCTACGACGAGCTCCCGGTCCTGTTGTCGGCGGCGGCCGCCGCGACGTCGGCCTTCGTCTGGGTCCTGTCTCTCAGATTGGCGCGGCGCCGCGACGCGTCCTGGCGCGGCCGTCGTTTGAGAACGCCGCGCGGCCTGACGCGCGAGGGTTTCGGTTTGGCCGCGGCCGGTCTGCTGCTCGGGGCGGCGGTCGCGCACGGAGGCTATGTCCGCTATCAGGACTGGCGGGGCCAGGCCTGGCTGGAGGAGGCGGGGCGCCGCCCCTCGCCCGCGGCTCTGCGCGAGGCGCTCGACCATTTGGAGAAGGCGCATCGCTGGGGCCTGCTGCATCCGCTGCGCCTCGAGAGGCAGCTCGCGGGCCTCAAGCTGCGGCTGGGGCTGTCGGCTTCCGCCGAGCCGCATCTCCGGCGCGTCGCCGCCGAGGCGCCCGATGATCCGGAGGCGGCGCTGCTTCTCGGCCGCGTGCTGGCCCGCTCGGGAAGGACCGGCGAGGCCGAGGCGCGGCTCGCGCGCGCTCTCCGGCTGTCCGAAGGGAAGCCGCCGGCGATCGAAGAAAAGACGCTGCTGGGCCTGGGCGCCCTGCTCGCCGATCTCGGAAGGCTGGAGGAGTCGGCGGTCTATTTCCGCCGCGCGCTGGAGTCGGACCCCGGCTCGGCGACCGCGGCGCACGATCTCGCCGTCGTCGAGGCCGGTCTCCGGGCTCAGCGGATGACGACGAGCTTGCCGCGGCTGCGGCCGCCGTCGGGCTCGAGCACCAGGTAGAAGTAGTAGCCGGAGGCGACGGGGACTCCGGCGCCGTCCGTCAGATCCCAGGCGGCGGTCCCGGTCGGCGCGCCCAACGCTCGGACGAAGCGCCCCGACAGCGTGTAGATCTTGATCGTCGCCCCGGGCAGGATGGAGTCGAACTTAAGCGGCAGGCCCGCGTGCCTGTCCGCCCGCCACGGGTTCGGGAAGGCGCGGGGCTCCGCCGCGGGGGCTTGCGCGGGGGGGACGGCCGCCGCCGGCGCCGCGCCTCCGAGGGCCTTGACCGTGAAGTCGTCGAACTTGAAGTTGTCGTTGTCGCCCGAGAGTCCCACCTTCCCGGCCGCGCGTATCGCGGCTCCCCCGGTCCCGGCGTCAATCGCGCTCGCCACCGCCGCGCCGCCGACCGTCAGGCCCAGGCTCACCGAGCCGTCCGCGTTGTTTTGCGCCGAGGCGCCGACCTGCTGCACGGTCCCGTAGGGGACGGCGTGCGCCGCCGAGGCCAAGGTGTAATACGCTCTCGACGTCCCGCTTGGGACGACCTTCTGGATCACCGTCGTGTTGTCCCGGCGGTTGACCGCCAGCCGGTATTGCGAGTTGGCGCTTTGATACCGCAGCACGATGCCGACGCCGTCCCAGGCCTCCGAGGGCGTCTTGGTGGTCGAGACGAGCCCCTGGTTCGAGAGAGAGAAGGTCACCGCGACGTCCCCGAAATCCGAGCGGCGGGTCAGAAGGCGGAAGGTCGCCGAGTCGGTGCCGTTCGAGGACGTCGCGTTGGGGTTCGCGCCGTCGGGCGTGCCGGTCCAGCCCTGGCTGCCGCTCGCGAACAAGGAGCCGCTCGTGACCAGCCACGTGCTCGATTGGACCGAGGCCGGATCGCCCGGGTTGTAGTAGGCGTACTCGTTCGTGATCAGCCCGTCCGGGACGCCGAACGGTTGGTAGAACAGCGTCGCGCCCGCGGCCGTCCCGGTGCTCCCGCCGCCTCCGCCTCCGCCGCCGGCGCCGGAGTCGTCGGCGAGGATCGTCAGCGTCGTGCCGCTGAGGCCGACCTTCAGCCGGGAGACGTTGTTCGCGGCCCCCGCTTTCCGCATGACGGCCTTCGGATCGGAGACGGACTCCAGCCAGTATATGCCGTCGGCGACCGTGGTGACGTCGATGAACTGCCCGCGCGTGTTCGCCTCGTAGATGTCTCCCCAGCCGGTGGAGATGCCCATGTTGACGTTGGCGTAGACCCCGAACGGCGGCGCGCCGGGCAGGCTCTTGTTGTAGGCGACGTCGTCGGCCAGCCCGTACACGGTCTTTTGCGCGGTCGCGACCGGAGACCCCACGCCCCCGCCCGAGGTCACCTGGCGCAGGTTGTAGTCCAGGAACTCGTTGAAGTGCAGGCTGTCGTAGCCCGCGCTGGGCGGGAACGTGAAGGTCGCGATGCCGACGTCCGTGAAGGTCTTGTCCGAGTTGTAAACGCGCTGATACGCGAGCTCGGTGCCGTCGGGTCTGAGCACGCCGAACAGCTCCAGCGGGCCGGGGCCGACGTTGACGGTGACGTTCGTGAACGTCAGGAGCTTGCGGCCGCCGCTTTGCGTGATCCTGGCGTCGTACATCGAGGGCGAGGAGGAGGAGCTGCTTTTCCAGACGATGAAGTCCGGAGGCTGCTGCGTCCCGGCGCGGTAGGCGGCGGCCGAGACCGACAGCGTGCAGGTCCCGGAGCCTCCTATCGGGGCCGCGCGCAGGCGTATGTAGTACGTCCCCGCCGCGGGCGGGGGAAACTCGATCAGCGAGGCGAGGTTCCCGTTCCCGTTGTCGTTCTGCGCGGCCACCGTGCCGTCGGAGTTCATCAGGTAAAGGAAGGTGTCGGTCGTGCCGCCCGAGGCGTTGGAGGTCTTGAGCGTGTAGGTCATCCCGGTGCTCATGCGGATCGCGTAGGTGTCGTAGTTCCCGTCCCAGCGGTTCGCGTAGGCGCTTTGCCAGGCGAAGGGCCGGCCGCTCAGCACGCTGCCCGCGGCCACCGTGGCGGTCGAGCTCGGGGGAGGCGAGGCGGCTTGGGCCGACGCGGTAAGGTTGCAGAAACCTGAAGCCCCCTGCGCGTACGCGCGCAGGCGCACGTAGTAGGTTCCCGTGGCCGGCGCGGTGTAGGTGATCTTGGCCAGGTAGTTTCCCGCCGAGTCGTCGTCCTCGGCGACCTCGGTCAGGCTCGGGTTGAAGAGATAAAGATAAGTATCCCGGCTGCCTCCCGAGGGGCTGGACGTATAGATGGAGTACGTCTGCCCCGCGGTCAGCCCGATTTGATACTCGCCGTACGTCCCGTCCGCGCGCGAGGTGTAGGTCGAGACCCACTGGAAGACCTGGTGGGTCAGCGTTTGGCCGACGCCCAGGGTCGTATCCGCGCGCGCCGGCCGCGGGGCCGGCAAGAGGACGGCCGTCGCGAGGGCGGCGAGGCGAAGGAAACGGCGCGGGCTGGATGTTCGATGATATCCCATGTTTTTAGCGGATGACGACGAGAGTCCCGCGGCTATGGCCGCCGTCGGGCGCGATCACGAGGAACAGGTAGTAGCCGGAGGCGACCGGATCGCCGGAGCCGTCGTTCAAGTCCCAGGCCGCGCCGCCGTTCACGGGACTCAGCGAGCGCACGAACCTCCCGGAGACGGTGAAGATCTTGACGGTCGCGCCCGCTTGCAGCGGCGCGAACTGGAGAGCCAGCCCCGCGTGCCTGTCGGCGCGCCACGGGTTCGGGAAGGCGCGCGCCTCCGTCGGGCCCGCCTGGGCCGGGGGAGGCACGGCGTTCTGCGATCCGCCGAGGGCCTTCACCGTGAACGCGTCGAACTTGAGCTC
Source organism: uncultured Elusimicrobia bacterium (assembly GCA_964566245.1). Lineage (GTDB taxonomy): Bacteria > Elusimicrobiota > Elusimicrobia > CAZMIB01 > CAZMIB01 > CAZMIB01. The sequence continues at coordinate 11,785 of CAZMIB010000047.1, forward strand.
GTCGTTGTCGCCCGCGAGCCCCGTCTTGCCCGGGTTCCTCAGCGGGGGTCCCCCGACGCCGTCGTCGACCGCGCGGACGATCGTCTGGCCCCCGATCGCGAGCTCGAGGATCACGGAGCCGTCGGGATCGTTCCGCGCGGAGGCTTGGACGGCCTGGAGGCTCCCGTACGGCACGGCGTAGCGCGCGGCGGCGAGAGAGGTCCACGCGGTCGTCGTTCCGCTCGGCGCCGCCTTCTGTATCGCGACGGTGCCGTCGCGCCTGTTCGCGGCGACGCGGTATTGGGAGCCCGGGCCCTGCCAGCGCAGGACGATCCCGACCCCGTCCCCCGCCGCGGCGGGCGTGGTCGCGCTCGCGCCCAGGCCGACGTTCTGCAGCATGAAGCTCACGGTGACGTCGCCGAAATTGGAACGCCGCGTCAGGAGCCGGAACGTCGACGAGCCGGTGGCGTTGGTCGAGCCCGGGTTGGGCGTCCCATCGTCCGGGACCCCGGTCCAGGCCTGTCCGCCGCTCGCGAACAGCGAGCCGGACGCGACCTGCCAGGTGCTGGATTGCACGGCGGCCGGGTCGGAGGGGTTGAAGTACGCGTACTCGTTCGTGACCAGCCCGTCCTGGGCCCCGAACGAGTCGAACAGCAGGACCGAGCCCGACGCGGGCGCGGTGCCGACGTCCACGGGCTCCCTCGCCGTGATCGAGAAGGCGCGCGCGGCCGACGGCCCGCCTTGCGGCCCGGGATTGAGGACGGATACGCGGGCGGCGCCGGTCGAGGCGACGTCCTCCGCGGCGATCTGGGCCGAAAGGCTCGCGCTCGAGACGACGGTCGTCGGCCGTCCGGCCCCGTTCCATTGAACGACCGCTCCCGACGCGAAGCCGGACCCCAGCGCCCGCAGCGCGAAGCCCGGGCTTCCGGCGGGGACCGAGACCGGCTGGATCGAGGTCAACGTCGGCAGGCCGGAGTCGTCTCCCAGGATCGTCACGTTGTCGCCGCGGATCGCGATCTTGAGGCGCGACACGTTGTTCGCCGCGCCGACCTTCTGCAGCAGCGATTGGGGATCCTCGACCGCCTCCAGCCAGTACGTCCCGTCGTTAAGCGAGGACACGTCGATGAACTGCCCCTGGCTGTCGACGTCGTAGACGTCGCCCCAGCCCGGAGAGAGCCCCATGTTGCCGTTCGGGTAGGCGGGGTCCCGAGGCGCGGCGGGGACGTCGTGGTCGTACTGAACGTCGTCGGCCACGCCGTACACCACCTTCTGCGCGGAGGCGACCACGTTGCCGATGCCGCCCGCGGGCGTCACCTGGCGCAGGTTGTAGTCGATGAAATCCTTGAAATGAAGGCTGTCGAAGCCGGCGTCGGCCGGAAAGTCGAAGGTCGCGACGCGCCGGTCCGTGAAGTTTCCGTCGGCGTTGTAAATCCGCTGGTACGCGATCTCGCTGCCGTCGGGACGCAGGACCGCGAACATCTCCAGCGGTCCGTCGCCCACGTTGACCGTGGTGTTCGTGAACGTGAGCTGCTTTTGGCCGTTGCCGTGGATGACCCGCGCGTCGTAGAGGTAGGCTCCGGGCTTTTTCCAGGAGATGAGGTCCGGCAGAAGCGCCCGACCGGAATGATAGGGGAACGAGTCGACCGACAGCGTGCAGTTCCCGGAGCCCCCCTGGTCCGCGGCGCGCAGGCGTATCGTGTACGTTCCCGCGGCCGGCGGGGGAAACTCGATCAGCGAGCCGGAGGTGTCGTTGTCCGTGTCGTCGTGGTTCTGCGCGGCCACGCTGCCGTCCGGGTTCATAAGATAAAGGAAGGTGTCGCCGCCGCCCGCGTCCGAGGTCTGGATCACGTACGTCCTTCCGGGGCTCATCGTGATCGCGTACTCGTCGTAGTCCCCGTCCGAGCGATTGTCGAAGTTGTTCTTCCAGGCGAAGGGCTGGGCCTTGAGGACGTCGCCCGGCGCGACCGCCGCCGCCTCGGCCCGCCCGGGCATGAGCGAGAGGAATAACGCCGACGCGAGGGCGGCGAGCCATGGCCGTTGCATGATGCCCGAATTCTACACGCGTCCGCGTGCCCCCTCTATGAGGCCGGCGTGACTTTTTATTGGCGGCGCGGTTAGCTTCTTCGTCTCAAAAAAAGCACAATTGACCGACTCGGGCAGGTGGCGGAACGGCAGACGCTAGGGTCTTAAAAACCCACCACGGCCCATCCCCGAAGCGCGCCGCCGCCCGTCGAGAACTCGATTTATCGACGAGAAACCCAGGAATTAATGCTTGGGCCAAACTGGACCGATGAGGCCCGAAATGGGCCGTTTTGGGCCCGGAGTGGACACTTTTTGGACACTTGCCCCGGAGCCGCCGCGGAGCCCGAAAAAACGCCCCCGCCGGCCCGCGATTGGTGGCCGGCGACCCGGCTGGCTGTCGTGGTGGCCGCGCTGGCCGCTGGCGAGGGCAGCTAAGGTTAGGGACAAGGGAGAACTCAAGAGGCTTGGCCTTTGCGCCGAACTCATGTTCTTCCTGATGTTGGCTTCGCTTGCTGGCTGAACGCGATCATCTACACTATGCTGGGCTTGGTCAGCGCCTGATTCGCGCCACAGTAGAGGAGATTCGGCTTGTTGCTGATCTCAGGCATGCGACAAGTTCATGAGCAAGCGTCGACCTTCTGTGACACTGAGGCGTCTGCCAGTCAGCGCTTGGCGAGCCCCCAAGCAGGTTTGCGCTCCTTCCATCAGACACACGTCGTTCTTGATTGATTTAGCCACGAAGCGCGTCAGACCTGGCCGTAAGGCGAAGCGGTAGCGGCGGCAGTTCCTTTGCAGTATGGCTAGGCGCGTCTTGAGGCTCGGTTCCGCGACTTGGCTGAAGGTGCCCACTCGCAAGCGCGAGAACAGCGCTGGGCTCGTCGATGCAAGACTCTTAATGGGCAATCCACTCGACAGAACGATTTGCTTTTGAGCGCAGAGCAGGCCGTCGATGATGTGCAAGACTTCCTTCTCTGGCTTCTTCCCCGGCAGAAATTGAACGTCGTCGAGCAACAGACAGTCTAGGCGCAGGTAACGCGAACGGAACGCAGCGAGTCTATTGTTTCGCTCGGCCCGAGAGCACTCATCGACGAACTTGCCGGCGGTCGTGTGGAGGATACGCCTCTTCGGATGGCGGCGACGCATGGCTGCTTCTATCGCGTTCATGAGGTGCGTCTTTCCTAGACCAACGCCTCCCCAAATCAGGAATGGGTTGTGGCGGGTGTCCGGGTCTCGAATGATCGACTGCGCAATCGAAACCAGTGGGCGATTCTCTCTCCCGACGACAAATGAGTCAAACGTGTGGCGTGGGTTCATGGATACCTCGGCGCCAGACGTTAGCTTAGTCTGCCAACTGCGTTCAACCAGAGAGTTGCTCGACCCGAGTCACATCCTCCGCCACGCAGTCCACGTCTTCGGTCGATCTGACCGATGGTGCGGCCGGGGCCGTCAGGTATAGCTCGATCGTTGCGCCGCCGACGAAGACGACCTCGTCCTTCAGCGGGCTGAGGCCGCGTGTCACCATCTCCAGCATCGTGAGATTGCTCATGCCTTCTTGGGACCGAGCCTCGCCTCAAACTCCTCGCGCGCGATATTGTGCTCGCGGGCCCGCCAAACCCTGAGCGCGTCGACGCGTGTTGATCATCCGTTTCCTTTCGCGCCGGGAAGGCGCGAACCATCGGTAATACTCCTGCGCCGATTTGCGCTCACGGCGGGACCATGTGGGACGAGGCTGCCGTCGATCTTTTTCCCTTGAAATATAGTCCGCTAGGCCGCATACTTATCCTCATGGACCCGTGGAACCCAATCGGCTGGGTGCCTTATCGTCCCGACATCTCATGGAAGAAGCGTGCCGCAGCTGCTCATAAACGTCAGAAGCCAATTCGTGGGACCTAAATGGATGCGAGAGAACTCATGAAGCGGATCAGCGAAATTCGCGAATCTGCGATCTCCGACGATCAGAAAACGAAACGGATCTTCGCATTGCTTGACGAATTTGAGCAGACAATCCTAGCAGCGCCGGCCGACATGAAACCTATATATCGAGAGTTCCTCTTTAGTGAGGAAGCTAAGAATTTCACCTCGGGAGCACGCCACCTTCCGTTTGAAGAGAAAGTGCGCCGGTTCGCCCACATCTGCGATAGTCGCAAAACACTTATTGATGACCAGCGCAAAGGACCTCGCTCAGTAAGGGCGGGGCCCCAGCCGATAAAGAAGGCACCTGACAGCTAAAGCTTCAAGCTCCGAGCGAAAATTGAACGGCTACCGCCGCGCCCGCCGCCTGGGGCGGCGGGTTTCTTCCCCGGGGCTTTCCCGGTAACGGCGCCCTCCTTCCCGACTTCCCTTTCGCGCTTTCTCGGTTTTGTCCAGTACGCACCTCCATTCAGGCCTTCCATGGGTGAAGGCCGGCCGGCTGCGGCATAAACGGCCCGCCCCTCCGACAATCCGAAAATTCGGCCCAGCCCCCGCCGTGCCCCAAATTTTCGGACAGCTCCCTGCCGGGAGGCCGCCGGCCCGGCGGCGCCGGGGGCGGTTGCCCGGTGGGGACCCGCCATTGAATCCTCGCCGGAAGTTCCTCCTCGGCATGCCGGAAATAACATTCAGCGCGTCGTTAGCGATTCGCTAACTTTGGTTGGTGTGAATTTGTGTGGCGAGATCGAGATTGTTGACTCTTGACGATACATCATTAGTGCTGTATACTTTCATCGAGATGTCCTGGCGCCTCGAGTTCTATCGGGCCATAACCGGCGAAGAGCCGGCGCTGGACTATATTCGGGCTCAGGTCAAGGCGCATCGGGCAAAAATCGGGCGCGCGCTGAAGTATTTGGAGGAGGCGGGACATCTTGCTCGACGTCCGCAAGTCGAATATCTGGGCTCGGAGATTTATGAGCTTCGCGTCATCGTCGATCAGCACCAGCATCGGCTCCTTTACTTCTTTCACGGTCGCGCGATCATCGTGGTCACGAGCGGCTTCCTGAAGAATATGGGCAAGGTTCCTCCGGCCGAAATCGCTCGCGCGAGGAAATATCGCGCTGATTGGCTGGAGAGATTTGGGAGGTGAGGCATGAGGACCAAACGGCAGAAGGGGCGCGGCACGACGCTCCGACAGTATCTGAGGGGGGAGATGAAGGACGCCGAGTTCCGTCGGTTCTACGAGGAGGCGGACATCGAGCTTCGAGTAGCGCTGGAGGTCGCCAAGGCACGAGAGAAGGCGAAGATGACGCAGCGGGACCTCGCCGACGCGCTCAAAACCAAGCAGCAAACCGTGTCTCGGATAGAACGTGGCGCGCAGAACGTGACTATTGAGACTCTCGATAAAATCGCACGCGCATTGCATCGCGATCTTCAAGTGCGCTTTGTGGCGGCGAGATAGAGAGGAAGGGCGAGGTCCGTCGAGATTTCGAAAGCCAGTTCCATGAAGGTCTTTTTCACCAGCGATACCCACTTCAGCCACGCGAACATCATTCGCTACTGCGGCCGTCCCTACCGGTCCGTGGAGGAGATGAATCGCGACATGATTGCTCGCTGGAATGCCGTCGTCCAACCGGAAGACACCGTCTTTCACCTCGGGGATTTCGCTTTGGGCGAGGTGGAGGAATGGCCGGCGATCCTCGCTCAACTGAACGGAGCAAAGAAGATCCTCGTCCGTGGAAATCATGACCGCGCCGTACGGAAGATGCTGGAGATCGGGTTCTCCGAGGTCCATGACGAATGGGAATGGGAGGGCTGGCTGTTGCGGCATGAGCCGTCCAAGACGCCGAAGCGGCTTCTCTGCGGGCATATCCACGAAAAGTGGCTGCGGCTTGGTTGGACCATCAACGTCGGCGTCGACGTCTGGAGCTTCACGCCGCGAACGATTGACGAGTTGGTTCAGGCCGAACAGTCGTCGCCGACCTACAAGTGCAAACATTGCGGCGCGGCGCTTCGAAGATTGGAGAACAACACGGCCCATCGCGATGGCCGGTGCGCAGAGCCGAGGTCCTGAGGTGAATTTGGGTCACGAGTGGACACTTTTTGGACACCGGGCCGTTGTTCGGCAAGCCTTGCAGGGAAATTAAGTTGTAATATGCAAAGAAATCCATGATGCAGCGTGAATCGCGCTGGGGTTTTCTGGGCCCAGGCTCTCGGTAGCTTCGCGGATAAATAATCTATAGAATATAAGAATAATTTAATGGGCAGGTGGCGGAACGGCAGACGCTAGGGTCTTAAAAACCCTTGGGCGCAAGCCCGTGTGGGTTCGACTCCCACCCTGCCCACGATTTTTGGAACGGAGTCGAAGCCGACCCGAGCGCTGCCTGAGGCAGATAGCGGAGACGCGTAGCGTCGGAGCGGCAGCGAGGGCGGCAGGCTGCGGAGGAGCGCCGCGAATGCGGCGCGGGGGAGCAGGACTCCCACCCTGCCCAGGTTTTTGATTAAGGTTAGGATGAGTGGTGAACCCCTCACCCACACCCTCATCCAGCCCGGCCGCCCCCCTCTACGGCCAGGCTCGTGGGGGAGCCCATTGGGGCTCCCCCCGTCCCCTAGGGAGAGGGCGCAGGTTAGGAGCGGACATGAACATGAACCAGGGGACCGTTTATGTCGATTGCCCGTGCTGCGGGACTCGGCTCGAGGTCGAGCGCGAGAACGGCAAGGTCGTCCAGCAGTGGAAGAAGGCCGAGCCGGCGCCCGGCGGCGACGCGCTGAAGGCCGCGCTCGCGAAGCTCGAGAGCGACAAGCAGCGCCGGCAGCAGATTTTCTCGACCGCGAAGGAAAGCATGGAGGAGCAGAAGCGCAAGGCCCTCGAGAAGTTCGAGAAAGAGAAGGAGCGCATCAAGCGTGAGAACGACACCTCCCGTCCTCCCGGCCCCTTCGATCTTGACTGAGCGCCCTCGTCCCCGCGCGCCGTTCGCCGGCGCCGCGGAGGCCCTGCTCGCGGGCGCCGTCCTCGCCGCGGCGTCGGTCCTCGTCCACGGCTACGACTTCGGCGGCAACGGCTACCACGCGCAGTATCTTCCGCGCCTATTCCAGCTCCTCGAGCCGGACTTGTTCACGGACGATCCGTACGTCCGCAGCCTGGCCCGGTTGCCGACGCCTTTCTGGGGCTGGTTCGCCGGCTTGTGCCGGCTCGCCGGGCTCCCCGCGCCCGCGGCGGGCGCGGTCCTGTACGCCGCGGCCGCGTGGGCGGCATGGTCGCTGGGCTGG
>CAZMIB010000048.1:0-13471 GCA_964566245.1 uncultured Elusimicrobia bacterium
GGACACGGAGAAGGCGCAAGCGGTGGTCGACTTGTATCGCCGCGTGGCCAAAGGCCGCGGGGGAGCCGAGGGCGTCCTGATATCGACGGCGGCTCCGAAGCCCGACGGGTCGGCGTTCATCGGCTCGAGGCGCGGCCGAAGCGAGGACCACGGCGTCGTCGTTCGGACGGCGAGCGCGCGAGCCGCCGGAGCCTCGAGCGCCGGGGCCGGGAGACTCTCTCGGCCGTCGAAGCGATGGTCCAGCTTGGCCAGGGCCCGGGCGGGGTCGATGTCCTCCCGGGAAAAGTCGGCGACGCGGCGCGCCACGTCCAGGAGGCCCTCGAGGGCGGGGATCGAGGCGGCTTCGCGGGGCAAGCGGCGGGCGATGAACTCGAGCCGCGTCAGCGCCGCGGCGTGCTCGGGCAGCGCGGCCCGCAGGGACTCGGTCCGTCCGGGTTCGACGATCATGCCCAGGACCAGGCGCGCCGCGACGGCCGAGGGCTCGTTTTCCGCGCCCGCCTGGGGCCGCGCGGCCGCTATCAATCCCGCCAGGCTTTCCGCGTACGGCCGGTCGAAGAAAAGATCGAGGTGCGGTGTGAGGGCCGCGGAGATCGCCGGCGACGGAGCGGCGGCCGCCGGCCCGCGTGGTCCTATATCGGATGAGGCGAAAGCCGGAGCGGCCGGTGACGAGGCCAAGGAGAAGGCGAGGACGGCGGCGAGGAGGCGGCGCATGGCGGTCGAGCCGAGTCTACCTCTATGAAAGCGAGGCCCTATGGGCCTGAAGTCCCACCGGATGAGCCGCGAAAGGCCCCCGTAGCCGGGCCCGGCTTTCCTATTGACCCAGGTGGCGTCTCTAGCGCCGCCCTGCGCGCCCGCCTGCGGCGGGCTGCTCGGGGCTGATCGCCCCGGCCTTCAGAGGAATATGCGGCCGGGCGGCTCCCGATAGGGGGCTCTGCCCCCTGTCGGCGCTCGCCTTTCGCGCTTCGCGCGACGGCTCGCTGTCACCCCCGAAGCGGTGCCACAGCCCCGGCTCCGGCCCGCATCGCAGGGATCGCCTCGCGACGGCGCAAATATATTAGAATGGAAAACGATGTTCGCGACGGGAGGAGGGCCGGTGGAGCAACGCGTGGCGAGGCATTCCGAGGACCGGGAGTGGGCCGAGAAGCTGCGGGAGGGCCGGGACAAGATCCTGGGCCAGCTCCGCAAGATCATCATCGGCCAGGACCAGGTCGTCGAGGAGCTCTTGATCGCGCTGTTCGCGCGCGGCCACGTCCTCCTGGTCGGCGTGCCCGGCCTCGCGAAGACCCTCCTGGTCTCAAGCCTCGCGCGCATCCTCGACCTCGAGTTCAAGCGCATTCAGTTCACGCCCGACCTGATGCCGTCGGACATCACCGGCTCCGAGATACTTCAGGAGGATCCGGTCACGCGCCAGCGCATCTTCAAGTTTTCCCCCGGCCCGGTGTTCGGCAACATGATCCTGGCCGACGAGATCAACCGCACCCCGCCGAAGACCCAGGCCGCCTTGCTGCAGGCGATGCAGGAGTTTCAGGTCACCGTCGCCGGACAAACGCGCCCGCTCCCGCTGCCGTTCTTCGTGCTGGCGACGCAGAACCCGATCGAGCAAGAGGGCACCTACCCCCTGCCCGAGGCGCAGCTCGACCGCTTCTTCCTGCAGATCAACATCGGCTACCCGACCTTGGCCGAGGAGACGCGCATCGTAGGCGAGACGACCGGCGCCGCGACCGTGACGCTCGAGAAGGTGCTCGGCGCGCGCGAGGTGCTCGCGCTTCAGGAGGTCGTGCGCCGCGTGCCGGTCTCCGAGTCCGCGGTCGAGCTCGCGGTGAAGCTCGTGCGCCTCTCGCGGCCCGGCGACGCGGAAGGGCCGGAGTTCGTGCGCCGCTGGATCTCGTGGGGGGCCGGTCCGCGCGCGAGCCAGGCCTTGGTCCTGGGCGCGAAGGCCCGCGCCTTGCTGCACGGCCGCTTCGCGGTCGCCGAGGAGGACATCCTCCAGATCGCCCTGCCGATATTGCGCCACCGGATCGTCCTCAACTTCCAGGCCGAGGCCGACGGCCTGCGCGTCGACGAGGTCGTCCGCAAGCTCCTCGAGTCGATGCGCCCGTAGGGTCGCAGTCCTGAGGGACGCGTTGCCTTGAAGTACCTCGATCCCGTCTCGCTGGCCAAGATCAAGAACCTGCGGTTCCAGTTCCGCCGCCTGGTGGTGGAGGGACACCTCTCGGGGGCCCACGCCTCGGCGGTGCGCGGGTTTTCCCAGGAGTTCGCGACGCACCGCGAGTACGTCCCCGGCGACGAGCTGAAGTTCCTCGACTGGAAGGTCTACGCGCGCAAGGACCGCTTCTTCGTCAAGGAGTTCCACGAGGAAAAGTCGCTTCGGACCTACATCCTTGTCGACGGCTCGGGCTCGATGGGCTTCGCGGGCGCGGGGAGGCCTCCCAAGTGGGACTACGCCTGCCGGCTCGCGGTCGGCATGGCGTACTGCATCCTGGCGCGCTCGGACGAGGTCGGCCTGATGTGCTTCGCGGACAAGGCCTCGACCTTCCTTCCCCCGCGCGGCCAGATGCCCCACCTCGAGTTCGTCGACGCGGGGCTGGCCGCGCTTCAGCCGGCGGGCCCGACGCGCCTGGCGGGCGTGGTGCGAGAGTTCGCGACGCGCCTGCCGCGGCGCTCGCTGATCGTGCTCGTCTCCGACCTGCTCGGCGATCCCGAGGGCAACCTCGCGCTGCTCAAGGCGCTGCGCGCGCAGAAGCACGAGCTCATGGTGCTGCAGGTCCTCGACCCGGACGAGCGCGACCTGCCGTGGGACGGCCCGATCAAGCTTCGGGACATGGAGACCGGCGGCGAGCTGAGCTGCGAGGTCGGCGCGGTGCGCGAGGCCTACCGCGAGGCCTTCCAGCGCATGCTGCGGCTTTACGAGAGCACCTGCCACGGCTCCGAGATCGCCTACGAGGCCTGCTTCACGAGCCGCCCCTGGGAGGAGACGCTGACGCGCTTCCTGGGCCGCCAGCTCTCGATGTGACGGCCTTCCCATGAGCTTCCTCGAGCCGTCGTTCCTGTGGGCGCTGCCCCTCGCGCTGCTGCCGCTGCTGCTGCATCTGCTGTCCCTGCGGCGCGCGCGGCGCCTGCCGTTCAGCGACCTGGCCTTGCTGCGCCAGGTTTACCTCAGGACCTTGCCGAGCTCGCGCCTCCGGCAGTGGCTGCTGCTGCTCGTGCGAGGCCTGCTGATCGCCTCATTGGCGCTGGCCTTCGCGCGCCCGGTCGTGCGCGGCGCGGTCTCGTCGGCCGCGAAGGCGGACGAGGAGGGGCTGCGCCTGGTGCTGCTGTTCGACGCCTCGTACTCGATGGGCTACCGCGCGCAGGGCAAGACGCGCCTGGAGCGCGCGCTGAAGGCCGCCGCGCGCCTGGTCGGCGGGCTGAAGGAGCGCGACCGCGTCGCCGCGGGGGCGTTCACCGACCGCCTCGAGACCGAGTCGCTGGCCTGGGCCTCCCCGGCGCGGGCTCTGCGCCCGATCCAGGACCTGGAGGTTTTGCCGCGGCCGACCGAACTCAAGCCGGCTCTGGAGGCGGCCTACGCCTTGCTCGCGCGCGAGCGCGCCGCGAGGAAGGGCATCGTGGTCCTCTCGGACAACGCGCGGCACGCGTTCAGGGGGCTCGACGCGCCCGACAAGCTGTCGGGCTACGACCCGGCGGTGAAGCTGTTCGGCCTCGCCTGGCCCGAGGGCGCGGGCGAGAACGCCTCGGTCGCCGACGCCGCGCTGGCGGGGGGCGAGCTCAAGGTCCAGGTCCTGCTCTCCGGCGCGGCGCGCGAGGATTGGAGCGTGCGCCTTCTGCCCGAGGGCCTGCCGCCGCGCGAGCGGCGCGTCCGGCTGGAGCCGGGCCGGAACGCGGTCTCGTTTTCCCTTCCCCCCGCCGCGGACGGCGGCGCGCTCGCGGGCGCGGTCGAGCTGCAGAAGGACGGCCTTCCGGCGGACGACGCCTTCGCCTACGCGTTCCGCGTCGCGCCGCGCCCGAAGGTGCTGGTGCTTTACGGCGACCCGCGGTACTTGAGCCTGCCGCGCGGAGGCTTCTTCCTCAAGCAGCTTTTCCCGCCGGGAGGCTCCGCCGCGATCGATGTCGACCTGGTCGACTTCGGCCGCTGGAACGAGGCGATGCTCGCCGACTACCGGGCCGTCGTCGTCGCGGGCTTCAAGCGCCCGCCGGTCGCGGTGGGCTCCGCCCTGGCCGCGTTCGCGCGCGGGGGCGGCGGGCTCTGGATCATCCCCGAGTCCGGCCAGGAGCTGCCCGGCCTCGAGAGCCTCCTGCCCGCGAGGCTCGGCCCCTCCGAGGACCCCGGGCCGCTCCGGCTGAGGCTCGAGGCTCTGCCCGATCCCGCGCCCTGGCGCTTCCGGTGGAAGGACTTCGAGCTGGAGCGGCTGGCCTTCGCGCGCGCGGTCTCCCTGACGCCGAAGCCCCAGTCCTCGGTCTGGGCGCAGACCGCGGGCGGACGTCCGCTGTGGGTGTACGGGGCCGCGGGGCGCGGGCGCGTCCTGCTGTCGGGCGCGTCGCTCGACGCCGACCAAACCAACCTCGCGCTCAAGCCGGTCTTCGGGCCGCTGCTCTCGGCGACCTTGGGGACGCTCGCCGGCGCGGCCGCGCCGCAGGGCGGCCTGATGGTCCGCGTCGGCCAGCCGTTCGTGCGCGAGTGGCCCGAGGGCGCGGAGACGCCGACAGGGCTCTCGATCACGACCCCCGACCGCCGGCGCTTCAACCCCTATCTCAAGGGCCGCCGCCTGGAGTTCCCCGCGACCGACCGCCCCGGGCTCTACGAGCTCTCCTACGCGGACCGCCGCGGCCGCCGGAGGGAGCCGTTCGCGGTGAACCTGGACGTCGAGAGCGGCGAGAGCGACCTGACGCCGCAGTCCCCCCCGCCGTGGAAAAGCCTCGATCAGGAGCGCCTCGGCGAGGAGCTGGCGTCGGAGTTCTACGGCGTCGAGGCTCGCGGCTGGTTCCTGTGCCTCGCGCTGGCCTTGCTCGCGCTGGAGACCTTCCTGTCGCGGCGGCGCGGCGCGCCGCTCCCCTCCGTCCCCGCGCCGGCGCGCGCGGCCGTCTTGGCCGCCGCGCTTTTCGCCGTCGCTTGGCCCGCCTTCGGCCAGGCGCCGGCGGCCTCCGACCGCTTTTTCTGGACCCAGCTCGCTCTCGGCGAGAGCGAGCCCTACCCGGGGGCCCCCGAGGAGGTGCTGCGCTACCTCGCGACGACCACCTCGATCGTTCCGGCGATGGAGCGCAAGCGGACGACGTTGGACGGGCCCGGCCTGTTCACGGCCCCGTTCCTGGTGCTCTCGGGGCGCGACGCCCCGCCGGATCTCACCGACGCGCAGCTTCAGCGCCTGCGCGCGTACCTGACCTCGGGAGGCTTCTTGTGGGTCGACGACGCCAGCGGCCAGCGCTCGAGCGCCTTCGACCGCTGGGCGCGGCGCACCTTCAAGGCCGTCTTCCCTGACGCGGATCTCGAGCCGATCCCGACGACGCATGCGGTGTTCCGCTCCTTCTACCTGCTGCGCTCGGTCGCCGGGCGCACCGCGCTCGCGCCGGACCTCGAGGGCCTCGACTGGGGCGGGCGCACGGCCGTCGTCTACTCGCGCAACGACCTGTTGGGAGCGTGGGCCCTCGACGCGCTCGGCCAGCCGCTGCTCCCCTGCGCGCCGGGCGGGGAGCCCCAGCGGCAGAACGCGAAAAAAGTCACGACGAACATCGTGCTGTACGCGCTGACCGGCACCTACAAGCTCGACGCGGTCCACCAGCCGTTCATCCTCGAGAAACTGAGACGTCCTCCGCAATGAAGTTTCGAGAGCCATTATCCAAAGGAATTCCCTCGCCCCCTTTGGGGGAGAGGGCAGGGTGAGGGGGACGAGCGTGGCGCCCTCACCCCAACCCTCTCCCGCAAGCGGGAGAGGGAGATTAGCTGAGGGTGCGCGCGCGTTATGAACTTCCGTCTAGCCTGGGACGCCGCCGCTTGGGAAAAAGCCGTCGCCGGCGCGTCCGTTCTTTTTTTCCTCCTCGCCTGGGCCCGCTTGCGGGCGCGTCCCGCCGAGGGCCGGACCGAGGCGCGTCGCTCGGCGATCCTGTGGGGCCTGCGGGCCGCGTTCCTGCTGGGCCTGCTGGGCTCGCTGCTGCGCCCGGCCGTGTTGAGGCTGCAGTCGCGCGAGGAAAAGCCCAAGCTCGCGATCCTGCTCGACCGCTCGCATTGGATGGCGCTCAAGGAAAGCGGGCGCTCGCGCTTCGACCTCGCGCGGACCTGGCTGGAACGCCACCGCCGCGCGCTCGAGAGCCGCGCGGACGTGGAGTATTACCTGATCGGCGACCGCGCCGTTTCCGCGGGCGCCGCGGAGCTGGGGCAGGCGACGCCGTCCTCTCCCCAGCTCATCCTCGAGCGCGCGCTCGCCGGGCCGCTGACGCACGGCCGGCGTCCGGCGCTGTGGCTGCTCTCGGACGGGGTCGGCGACGCCTCGGAGGACCTCGACGCCTCCCTGGGGCGGCTCGGCGTCCCGGTGCGGACCTTGGGCGTCGGGCGCCCCAACAAGCTGAAGGGCCTCACGCTGAGCGGCCTGCAGGTCCCGGACTTCGTGTTCCTGCACGAGCCGTTTCCGGTGGACGTCCGCTGGGAGGCCTCGGGCCTGAAGGGAGGCCGGGTGCGCGTCCGGCTGAGCCGCGACGGCCAGCCGGTGGCCGAGGCCGCCGTCGACCTGGAGAAGGACTTCGAGTCGCGGACCAGCTCGTTCAAGGTGGTCCCGGGCGGGCTCGGCGAGGAGAGCTACCGCCTCGAGCTCGCGGCCGCCGGGGAGAGCGTGGCCCAGCCGTTCCGCACCGAGGTCATACGCCAGAAGCTGCGCATCATGTTCCTGTGCGGCCAGCCCAGCTTCGAGTACGCGCATCTGCGCGAGTTTCTGAAGGCCGATCCGAACCACGAGCTGGTCAGCTTCGTGATCCTGCGCAACCCCGACAACCTCACGCCGGTGCCCGAGTCCGAGCTCTCGCTGATCCCCTTCCCCGCGCAGGAGATCTTCGTGCAGACTTTGCCCCAGTTCGACCTGTTCATTCTCCAGGACTTCGCGTTCTGGCGCTTCGGCCTGCCGGCGGCCTACCTGCAGTCGCTGAAGACCTTCGTCGAGCGCGGCGGCGGGCTGCTGGTCGTCGGCGGCGACCAGGCCTTCAGCCGCGGCGGCTACAAGGGCACGCCGCTCGAGGACATCCTGCCGGTCGAGCTTCTGCCCGGCGGCCAGGACTACGAGTCCGGGCCGTTCGCGGCCGAGCCGCTGGCGCTCGATCATCCGCTGGTGCGCTTCGAGGATTCTCCTCAGGCGACGCGCGAGCTGTGGTCGTCCTTGCCCCAGCTCGACGGGTTCAACCGCTTCCTGGCGCTCAGGCGCGGGGCGACGGCGTTGGCGACCGCGCCCGGGCAGAAGCTCCCCTCGGGCCAGCCTCTGCCCGTGTTCTCGACGATGGAGGTCGGCAAGGGGCGCGTGATGGTCGCGGCGACGAACTCGACCTGGCGCTGGAAGCTCGGAAGCGGCGAGCGCTGGAAGGCCTCGAACTTCTACACGCGCTTCTGGACGCGGTCCCTGCAGTATCTCGCCGGGAGCCTGAATCTCAAGAAAGTCCAGTTCGCTCCGCTTCCGGCGCGTCTCAGCCGTCCCCCGGTGACGCTCAGCCTGCGCGTCTTCGACGAGCGCTTCAAGCCGCTGAGCGGGGCCGGCCTCGAGGTGAAGATCCTGTGGACCGAGCCCGGCGGCGCGCCGCGCGAGCTGCCTGCCTCGGAGCTCGAGCCCGGCGTGTTCGGCGTCCGGCTCGACAAGCTGAAGGCCGGCGAGCATCGCTTCCGCGGCATCGCGCGCTACCAGGGCCGGCTGTGGGGCGAGGCGGCCGCGCGCTTCACCTGGGCCGGGACGCAGGAGGATTTCGAGCCGATGAACCAGGCGCTCTTGGAGCGCGTCGCGACCGCGACCGGCGGCGAGTACGCCCCGCTCGAGAAGGTCCCGCTGGACGCCTGGCTCGCGAAGCTCCCCGAGCCGGTTCCCACCGCCGAGGTCCAAAGCCGCGCCCCGCTGGGCGCCTCCTCGACCTGGCTGACCGCCCTGATCGCCCTGCTAGGCCTGGAGTGGTACCTCCGCCGCCGCTGGGGTTATCCCTGACGGATCCTCCCTCTCCCCTTGAGGGAGAGGGCGAGGGTGAGGGGGCTGATGTGCCCCCTTCTTATCTAGGTCCTCCGTCCCTTTCTCCCTGGGCCACAAGCCTTGAGCCTTTCTAGGTCTCTCGGCTCTCCGGTCTCCCTGCCCGCATCGCTAGAATGCCGCCACGATGCGGTTGCACTTGGCGCTGCTCATCGTCCTGTCTCCCGCCCTTCCCTTTAATAGGGCTTTCGCCGCGCAGGCGGCGACGTCGGAGCTGGCCTCTCTGCTTCGCTCCGCGTTTTCCCCCGCCAATCCCAACGCCGCGGCGTTCCGCGCGGTCTTGCCGGCGGAGGTCGCCAGGCCGATGCTGGCCGTCGACAGGCTGGACGCCCGACAGCCGTTGCAGGTCGGCGCTCTCGATCCGCTGGCCCGGCTTCTCCCCGAGGATTTCGAGAGCCGTCTCGCCGCCGAGCTGGACCGGTCTCGTCCGGGCTCGGCGCGCGTGCTGGCGCACGAGCTGGCCGCCGCTCACGAGGCCGCGCGGCGCGAGGTCGCCCAAGCCGCCGAAACCGAGGTCTTCGCTTTGCTGAACAAGGTCTCGCGAGGCGAGGCAGGCGTCGCCGAGCTGGAATCCTCCGCGGCGGAGCTGGACGCGCTCGAGATATACGGGCCCAAGGTGTGGGCGCTCGCGGGACATGTGCGCGAGACGCTGCGGGCGGCGCATAGCCGAGACGTTTCCCGATCCATGGAGGCGACGGCGAAGGCCCTTCTCGACCGGCATTCCGGCGAGGGTCCGTGGCTGGCGCTGCGGGCGCTTCCGGCGACGTCCGCCGCCGTCGAGGTCCCCGCCGAGCCGGCTCCGTCCGCGGCGCCGGCCGCTTCGGCTCCCCAGGCTCCCGCCGCGCCCAAGGAGGCGACGGCGCGGCTGATCGCCGAGATCTACGCGAAGGCGATCTCCCCCGAGTTCAACGTCGAGGAGAAGGCCGACACCGTCGACGTGGTCGACTCCAAGACCAACCTGCGCATCCTCAGGGTGAACAAGGAGAAACGCGGGAACGGGTACGAGGTGGAGGTCCGCCGTTCCTACCAGATAGGCGTGCGGAAGACCTTGGTCGAGGCCGGGCTCACGTTCACCTGGAAGTTCCAGGCCAAGAAGCGCCTGCCCGAGGCGCTCAGGAAGCATTTCGTCCAATGCAAGGTCGGCGCGGTCCTCGGCACCCCCGATCCGGGCGTTCTGGCCGCCGCCGACCTCAAGCACTGGAACACCGATCTCGACGTCATGCGCCGGCGCGTTCTCGACAAGAAGATGAGCCCGGAGGCCGAGGCGGCCGCGCTGCGCGAGCTGGAGCACATCGCGGACTCGGACCTGAACGACTCGGAGTACTTCAAGGCCAAGCGGTTCATCATGTACCTGCTGGCCTTGCCGTGGCAGGCGCGCACCGAGGACAAGCTCGATATCGACCAGGCGCGGCGCATGCTCGACCTCCGGCAATACGGCCTGGAGAAGGTGAAGGAGCGGGTCCTCGAGATACTTGCCGTCGCCAAGCGCAAGGGCAGCCTGAAGGGCACGATCCTGTGCCTGGAGGGGCCGCCCGGGGTCGGCAAGACCTCGATCGCGTCGGCGATCGCCGAGGCCCTCGGCCGCAAGTTCGCGCGCGTCTCGGTCGGCGGCCTGCACGACGAGAGCGATCTTCGCGGCCACGGCCGCACCTACACCGGCTCCCGGCCGGGAGCGTTCATCAACCGGATGATGGAGGCGGGGACACGGAACCCGGTCATCCTCATCGACGAGATCGACAAGATCGGCAAGGCCGGCCACCTTGGCGATCCCGAGGCGGTGATGCTCGAACTGCTCGATCCGGCGCAGAACGGCAGCTTCGTGGACCATTACTTGGACCTGGGGTACGACTTCTCGGACGTCCTGTTCATCACGACGGCGAACTACTTGAAGGAAATCTCGCCCGCGCTGCGCGATCGCATGGAGATCGTCCATTTCCCGGCTTACACCCCCGCCGAGAAACTCGGCATCGCCGAGCGGCACCTCGTCCCCTCGAAGCGGGCCGCCACCGGTCTTAAGGCCGGCGAGGTGGATATCACGCGCGCCGCGCTCGAGCGCATCATCGACGCCTACGCTCCCGAGGCCGGCGTGCGGGAGCTGGGACGCAAGATCGAGGCCGTGTTCCGCAAGGTCGTGGCCCGCGTGGAGCGCAAGCTCGCGACGCTGCCCGTGTCGATCGGTCCCGACCGGCTCGAGGAGCATCTGGGCGCGCCGCCGCGCGTGGATGTTCCCCTCGCGCCGAACGGGGTCGGGACGGCCACGGGCCTGTACGTCGCGGGCAGCGTGGGCGGCATCGACAACGTCGAGGTGTCCGTCCATCCCGGGACGGGCAAGATTCGCCTGCGGCGTCAGATGATGAAAATGCTCGAGGACTCGGCGATGGGAGCGCTGACCTGCGTCCGCAATTTCGCGTCGAGCTTGGGCCTAAAGGACGAGGATTTCACGAGACGCGACATCGACATCGCGTTCACCCCCGCGCAGGAGAACGACGGCCCCTCGGCCGGGACCTTGATGGTGACCGCGATCGCGAGCGCCATGACCGGCCGCCCCGTGAGGGCCGGGATCGCGATGACCGGCGAGGTGACGCCGAAGGGCCGCGTGCTGCCGATCGGCGGTTTGAAGGAGAAGATCATGGCCGCCCACCGCGCCGGCTGCCACACCGTCCTCTACCCCGCCTCGAACCACTCCCAGCTCGCGGACCTTCCGAGAGAGATCCGGGAAGACATGCAGCTGATCCCGGTCTCCACGATCCAAGAAGTCTTCCACCACGCCCTGACCCCGCCGGATTCCAAACCCTCAAAATAGCAGGGCCGCTTTTTACTTCCTCCCCCCTAGCGGGGGAGGGCGCGGGTGGGGGGCCAATACCTCTACGCCGTTGCTGTTCTCTTCTTGGTCGTCCCCTCCACCGGAAACAACCCCTCCAGTTCCCGCACGATCTCCGGCGTAAGCTTCACCTCGAGCGCTCCGAGGTTCTCCCGGAGCTGTTCCACCTTGGTCGCTCCTAGGATGACGCTGGAAACCCCCGGCCGCGACGCGGCCCAGGCTAGCGCTACTTGGGCTCGGCTCGCCCCCAAGCCGTCCGCGATCGCCTTGAACTTCCGCACTCGCGCCGTTCGGTCCTCCGAGAGGAGCCCGTCGCGCAGCCAGTCGATGCGCGCCAGACGGGAATCCTTGGGCATGCCGTTGTCGTATTTCCCCGTCAGCACGCCGGAAGCCAGCGGGCTCCAGACCACGGTTCCCATGCCCAGCTTGGCGGCCGTCGGACGTACGTCCTTCTCGAACTTGGCGCGCGCGAGCAGGCTGTACTGCGGCTGCTCGACCTGAGGCGGGTAGCCTCCGAAGCTCCGCGCGATCTGGTGCGCGTCGCGAAGCTGGGCTCCGGTGAACTCGCTGGTTCCCCAATAGAGGACCTTGCCCGCGCGGATCAGGTCCCCCATCGCGCGCACGGTTTCCTCGAGCGGCGTCTCGTCGTCGAAGCGGTGGCAGAAGTAGACGTCGATGTAGTCGGTCCCGATGCGCTTGAGGCTTTCGTCGATCGACTGCATCACGTGTTTGCGCGAGAGCCCGCGGTCGTTCGGGTCGTCGCTCATCGGGTAGTAGACCTTGGTCGAGAGCACGAGCTTCGACCGCGGCGCGTCCGCGAGCGCCCGCCCCATCGCGCGCTCCGCCTCGCCGTGCGAGTAAACGTCCGCCATATCGAAGAAGTTCACGCCCGCCTCGAGCGCGGCGCGGATGATCGATCGCACGGCCTGCTCCGAGGATACGCTTCCGCCGAACGTGGTCCAGCCGCCGAGACCGAACACGCTCACGGACGTCCCGCATCTGCCGAGCGGGCGGTAGATCATGGCCATGGGGCCTCCTGTTCTTTTGGGGTCCGGCTCAGGGATACAACAGCGTCTTCGTCCAACGGCGTCCGCGAAGGCTGTACACGACGCGCTCGTTCAAGCGATGGGGGCGGGGGCGCCAGAACTCGATCCTGTCGGGAGCGACGCGCAGGCCGGACCAAAACGCGGGGCGGGGCACCCGGATGCCGGCGAACTTGCGCTTGAAATGGGCGAAGCGCGCGAGCAGCTCCCGGCGGCTCTTGAGCGGCTGGGACTGAAATGAGGCCCAGGCCCCGAGCTGGCTCTCGCGCGGCCGCGAGTCCCAGTAGGTCTCGGCGTCGGCCTCGCTCACCGGCTCGGCTTTCCCCTCGACCATCACCTGCTCGCCGAGGTTGTCCCAGTAGAAGCACAGCGCGGCACGGGGATTGTCCCCGAGTTGGCGGCCCTTGCGGCTGGTCAGGTTCGTGAAGAACGCGAACCCGCGCTCGTCCACGGACTTAAGCAGCACCGTCCGCGCGGAGACGCGCCCGGAGGCGTCGGCGCTGGCGACCGTCATCGCCGCCGGCTGATGCAGCGCCGTCTTCCGCGCCCGGGCTAACAGCCGCCGGAACCGCCGCAGGGCCTCCGAGTAAAGGTCGACGCTCATGGTGGGACCGACGAGGATTGTACGAAAACGGCGACGGCCTACGATACGGCGGCTTTCGCGGAGGATTATTTAAGGTCCGGGTATTTCTTGGGACTCCTTCTCCCCTCATGGGGAGAAGGAAGGGATGAGGGGTGGTGTGAGTTGCGGTGTTTCAAGAATTTAGAGAAGACGCATGAATGCCAGAGGAAAATAATTCCACGTATAACTTGCGCCCACGGCGAGAAAAGTATTGATCTGTGGTCTTGATTAAGTGGCGCACTAGTGCTAAACTTATCCAGGAGGCTCCTATGCCCAGCGCGCTGCCTCGCATTTCGACGGTCATGGAGCCGGCCGTGTATTACGCCATTGAGCGGCTGGCTAAGAAGGACGGCGTCACGCTTTCGCAGAAGACGCGGGACCTGCTGCTCGATGCCCTCGAGTTGATCGAGGACGAGGGGCTTGAACGCATCGTCGAGAAGCGGCGGCGCAACGCGAAGCCTTCTCTCTCGCACGCGCAGTTGAAGCGCAAGCTCGGGCTCCGGTAGCGGCCTTGCCGGCTTACGCCGTCGAGTACCGGCCCGAGGTCCTTTCCGAGGATTTCCCCGACATCCCCCGCAACATGCAGGCACGCATCATCCGCGCCATCGAGGCGCGATTGATGACGGAGCCGGCGCGGTATGGGCTTCGGCTACGACGATCGCTTATAGGGTTATGGAAGCTGCGTGTGGGTGATTATCGGGTGGTTTACGAGCTCAAAGGCGCGAGGGTTGTCGTTTGGGCGGTATGCCATCGGAAGGAAGTTTATGAGGAAGTCGGGAAGCGT
>CAZMIB010000048.1:13571-18791 GCA_964566245.1 uncultured Elusimicrobia bacterium
ATTACCGCGGGAACTGGGTGTAGCGGAAGGTGATGTTGCCCAGCAGGTCCCAGCCGCCTTGGAAGCCCAGGTAGGCGAGCTCGAAGGTCGCGAAGCGGAAGTGGCCCAGGCGCACGTTGATCAGCACCGGCTTCAGCGGGGCGCCGGTCGGCTTCATGAACTCGATGCCGAAGGGGCTCGTGGGGTCGCTGGTCCAGAGCAGGCTGCCGAAGAGCATGCTGTTCGCGTGCGGCGTCTGGCCGGGGTGGCCGGAGAGCAGCAGCGCCTGGGGCGAGGAGATGAAGTCCGAGAGCAGGTACGGTTGGGAGGCGATATCCCCGTCCATGATGCCCCCGCTCAGCACCACGGTCCGCAGCACGCGCTTCGTCGCGACAAGGTAAGTCCCCGCCAAGCTTTGCGTGGCGGCGGGCTTGATCGTCGTCGCCCCGGAGATCGAGCCGACGGCCGCCGCGGCGCCGTCGCGGAACACGTAGGAGCCTATCACGCCGGAGGCCACCGCCGGGCGCACGGGGCCCTCGGTTTGGATCTGCATCTTGCCGTCGACCATGAAAAACCACTGCCCGATGCGGTCGACGTAGTTCTTCTTGTCGATCGTCCATTGGAGGTCGTTTTTGCCGTAGATGCGCCCGATATAGTAGGCGCCGACGAAGTCGAGGTTGAGGCCGAGCACTTGGCGGCCGGTCCCGCGGTAGGCGGTCGGCGTCAGCACGACGCCGGACAGGCTGGCCGGGCCGGTGGGGCGCCTCACGGTCGTGGTCGAGGTCGACGGGGGCTGGCCCGCGACGGGAGAGGTCGAGCCGATGGGCGGCGGGGCCGGCGGCGGCGTTCCGAACTGTATGCCGCCGCCGAAGGGGCTCTGCGCCGGGGCGGTGCTCGGGACCTGCGCCCTCGACGTCGAGGGGCGGGCGAGGGCGGCGAGCGCGGCCGCGAGAATCAGTCCGCGCTTCAAATCCACCTCAGCGCGAGGCGCACCACGAGATTGGCCGCGACGCCGGCGGCGACGTCATCCAGGACGACGCCGAGCCCCCCGCGCAGATTCTCGAAGGCCTTGAACGGAGGAAGCTTGGAGACGTCGAATATTCGGAACATGACGAAGCACGCGCCGAGGACGAGGTTCGTGCGCGGCAGGAACGCCGCGGCCGCCCAGTAGCCGACCGTTTCGTCGATCACGATGCGAGGGTCATCCTTGACGCCGTAGGCCCGCTCCGCCCGGTCGCTGACGGCGATCGAGACGGCGAGCGCCAGCGCATAGAAGACGGCGAAGCCGCCGAGCGCCGTAGGGACCAGCGGTATCAGGAGCCAGCCCCACAGCGTGCCGACCAAGCCGGCGCCGGTGGACCGGCGGCGTCCCCGACCGCCGAAGAGTTTAACAGGAACATGGCTGAGATACAAGCCGCTCGAGAGAAAGCACGCGGCATGGTCCAGGAGCGAAAGGCGCCCGAGAGGCGCCGGGGTCGCGGTCTCGGCCGCGCCTTTCATGCGGGGTGGTGATCCAGGGCGCGGCGCAGCATGCCCCAGTTGCGGGCCATGTAGACGCCGCCGCTGGTGAGCGTGGCCGCGAGCATCAGGTACGAGAGCAGCCGGGGTATCGGCTGCATGTAGGCCAGGACCTCTTCCTTGGTCCGGAGCGGGAGCGCCTCGGGGCGCGCGTGCAGGTAGGTCCGGACGATCAGCAGCGCCAGGATCGCGAGGATGCAGCCCGACTGCACGCCCATCTTCCACTTGCCGTAGCGGTCGGCCTTGAGCACGACGCCCTGCAGCGCGGCGAGGCTGCGCAGCGTCGCTATCACGAACTCGCGCCCAACGACGAGGAAGACGATCCAGGAGGGTATGTCGAGCCCGCGTATCTCCAGGAACGCGGCCAAGGCGGCCAGCACCAGCAGCTTGTCCGCGAGGGGATCGGCCAGGGCGCCGAACGGGCTGGTCGTGCGCGTGCGCCGCGCGAGCCAGCCGTCCAGCCAATCGGTCGCGGTCGCGACCGCGTACAGCACGAAGGCGAAGCTGCGCGCCCAGACCGACTCGGGCAGCAGGAAGACCAGGAACACGCCCGCCAGGAATATCCGGGCGACCGTGAGCCGGTCGGCCAGAGTCACGGGGCGGTGGCGAACGGCGCCGACGAGGGCAGAAGCAGGTAGTCGCCCGCCGCGTCCAGCGGCACGGCGGCCAGCAGGACGGCTTTGCCGTCCAGGACGGCCTGGACGTTCTCGGGCGAGGGCGTGCGTATGCGGAACGACTGCTTGGAGCGCCACTCGCGCGTGACGCCCGCGGGAGCGCGACCCTCGAACTTGACCTCGTCGTCGGCCACCAGGCGCAGCCAGGCGCGGCCGGTGAACGTCACCGAGAGGACGTGGTCGACCGGCGCCGCGGCGGCCGGGGTGACCGGGTTGATCAGCGGCGGCCGCTCGTGAGTCTTCTCGACGCGCGGGGCGGGCTTCCTCGCCGCGAACCAGAGGCCGAGGCCGACGACGACCGCGAACGCCGCGGCCGGGGCCAGGGCCGCGGCCGGGATCTTCGGGAACTCGGGGGCCGGGGCGCGGACGACGTCCGGCTGCGGCACCGGCCGGCCGATGCCGGCCAGGGGCCAGACCTGGTCGAACTCGAGATCGAGAAACTCGCAGTAGGTGTGCAGGAAGCCGCGCAGGTAGACCGGGGCCGGGAAGTCCTCGAAGCGGTTCTCCTCGAGCGCCTCCAGGAACTTCCGCGGTATGCGGGTCCGCTGCTGCACCGACTCGAGGCTCAGTCCCTTCTGCGTGCGGGTCTGCCTCAGCAGCGACCCGAGCTTCTTCGTCTCTTCGGCGTCAAGTGGCATCATTCGATCCTGGGGGCCGAGAAATTGATGACGGCCGCGTCCTTGGGGGGCTTGAAGTCGAACATCGAGGCGGGGAGATCCCCGTTGCGGCGGACGTCGTAGAGCTCGGTCCGCACCTTCATCCTGTCGAGCTGGAGCGACCACTCCAGCGGAAAGAGGTCCTTCGGCGACAGCACCAAGGTCAGCACGTAGGTTCCCTTGTCCTTGGGCCGCAGCGTCAGCCGCGCGGGCTTGCCGGGAGGCGCGTCGAGCTCGGCCTTATGCTTGTCGAGGATCGTCGCGTAGTTGCCGAAATCGAGCAGCCCGGTCACGTTGTACTGGGTGCGCTTCCAGTCGTCCCAGCTCGCCTTGATGACCTGGTTGTCCTCGATCTGGTGGATCCAGATATCCTTCTTGTCGGAGACGGTCACCTGCTTGCGGGGCTTGTCGTACTCGAGACGGATGCGGTCGGGCTTAAGGTACATGAGGCGGCCCGCGGACTCCTGCGTGACGTCCGTGTCGGACATCGTCAGGCTCTGCTTGAAGCCGCACTGCAGGCTGGTCACCGTCTCGTCGAGCCTCTTCAGGCCGGCGACCACGTCCTCGAGCGTCAAGGGCGCGGTGCTGCCGGCGGTGGCGGAGCTGGCGGCCGGGACGGGCGCGACGGCGATCGGCGTGCTGGTCGCGACGTCCGCCGCGGCCGAGGCCAAGGAAGCGACAAATAGAAGGATGGAGGTGATCAAGAGTCGGGACCGGGTCCTTTGGGTTGGATCGCCTTCAAATACTCTTCGATTTTATCATAGTAAATTTCCCACCGGTTCGTCCCCTCGGGCTTGTGGATGAAGCCGCGCACCTCGAGGAGGCTCAGGAGGTCGGTGGCCTTCGCGGAGGAGCCGAAATGGGCCTTCAGCAGGTCCTGCGAGACGCGCCGCCGCTCCCAGACCAGTCCCAGCGCGGCGCGAAGCTCGGCCGGCTGGGCGCCCTTGCCGTCGTCGGCCGTGACCTTGGGGCCGAGGTCGGGCAGGACGTAGTTGGGCCGTCCCTGCGAGCGCACGAAGTCGGCGACCTTGCGTATGTCGTCCTCGGAGACGTACGGGGCCTGCACGCGCACCGGCTTCTGCGCGCCGGTCGAGGAGTAAAGCAGGTCCCCCTTCCCGAGCAGGTCCTCCGCGCCGAGCGAGTCGAGGATCACGCGCGAGTCGACGGCCGAGGCGACCTGCAGCGCGATGCGCGTCGTCAGGTTGGCCTTGATCACGCCGGTGATCACGTCCACCGACGGGCGCTGGGTCGCGACGACGAGGTGGATGCCGACCGCGCGCGCCATCTGCGCGAGGCGCTGGATCGAGTCCGCGGCCACGTCGCCGGCCACGAGCATGAGGTCGGCCAGCTCGTCGATGACGACCAGGATGTAGTGCTCGCGCGGGTAGCCCTTCTTCGCGGCGCTCTCGTTGTAGGAGTCGATGTTGCGGACCCCGTACACCTTGAACTTCTCGTAGCGGTCCTCCATGACCCGGACCAGAAGCTTCAGCGACTTGGCCGCTTCCTTCGGATCGGTGACGACGGTCACCTCGTCGCACGGGGTCTTGGGGTCGTAGAGGTGCGGGATGCCCTCGTAGAAGGTCAGCTCCAGGCGCTTGGGATCGATCAGCAGCATTTTCACTTCGTTCGGATGCGCGCGGTAGAGCACCGAGAGCAGGAGGTCGTGGACCAGCACCGACTTGCCGGAGTTCGTCGCGCCGGCGACCAGCAGGTGCGGCATCTTCACGATGTCGGCGACGGTCGGGTCGCCCTCCGCCATGCGCCCGAGCGCGAACGGCATGAGGGACGAGACGCCCCCGAAGGCCGGGCTCTCCAGGATCTCGCGCAAGGTCACCTGGGCCGGGCGCGGGTTCGGGATCTCGATGCCGATCGCGGCCTTGCCGGGGATCGGGGCGATCATGCGCACCGCGCGGGCCTTGAGCGCGAGCGCGATGTCGTTCGAGAGGTTCACGATCTCGCTGACGCGCACGCCCGGGGCCGGCGTGACCTCGTAGCGCGTGATGACCGGGCCCGGGCTCACGCCGCTGACGCGCGCCGAGATCTCGAAGCTGGTCAAGGTCCGCTCGAGCATCGCGATCGACGCGCGTATCTCCTCGTCGCTGGGCTTGCCGCTGAGGCCCTCGACGGGGGGCGTGAGAAGGTCGAGCGACGGAAGCTTGTAGTTGTCGTCGACCGGCGCGGCGGCCATCTGCGGCTTCTCGGCGGCTTTTTTCGTCTTCTCGCCCTTGGCGGGTTTCGATTCCGCGGACGGGGCGCTGGAGAAAAGCGAGCTGAGCGACGGCGGCGCCGGAGCGGCGTCGAGCGGCCCCGGGATGGGAGCGGGACCCTCGGCGGCCGCGGCTCCCGCCAGGACGGGATCGCCGCGCAGCGGGGCGGGCTCGGCCGCGGCCGCG
>CAZMIB010000049.1:0-17875 GCA_964566245.1 uncultured Elusimicrobia bacterium
CTCCGGCCGCGACGGCTCGGGCGCCGCCTCGGGGGCGGGCGCCGGCGGTTCAGGCGCCGCCTCGGGTACGGCCGTGCCGATCACAGATCCCGTCATGAACTCCCCGGGCGGAGGCCGGACGGGAGGCTCCGGCGGCTCCGGAAGCTTGGGCGGCAGAGGCGGTAAGGGCGGAAGGGGCGGCGTGGCGATCAGCTCGCTCAACGCGGAAACCGGCTCGGAAGCCTCGGCCGGAGCCGCCGGAGCGAGCTTCGGAAGAGACGGCAGCTCGGGCGCGGCCTGGGCCTCGCTCGGTCCGGGCGCCTCGGACTCGGACCGGGGCGGCTCGGGGGGCGGAGCGGGCTCGATTGATGGAATCTTGAAAACGGGAAGCTCGAGAGGCGCCACCGGCGGCGACGACGACGCGGCGGCCGCCGGCGGGGAGTCCAGCTTCGAGGCCTCCGCCCTAGAAGGCTCAGGCGCGACCTCCGGGACCGGCACCGCCTTCGGCGCGGAGACGACCTCCGACGCCGCGCCGTTCGAGGAGCGCGCGGCCAGGACGTCGCGGACGCGCTGCAGCTTCTGCGGCGAGACTCCGTTCAGCGGCATGAAATAGGAAAAGGACGGGCTCTCGGAGGCTGGGCCGGACGACATCGAGGTCCCCGAGGACGGCCGCCGCGGCCTCCCGCACAGGAGACCCAGCTCGCGTATCAAATGCTTGAGGTCGTCCTCGTCGGCCCGCAGCCACAGGCCGAAGCGCAACGGGTCGCGCTGGGAAGGCTCGGGGAGAAGCCTCCAGAGCTCGATCATCGCGCGGCCTCCCGCGCGCTTCCGAGCCCGTCAGCTCGCGTCATGGGGCTTGAGCAGCATCAGATCGACGACCAGATCGACGATCGTCGAGCGCTTGAGCGCCGTCTCCGGCGTCATGCCCTTCGCGTAGAAGCCCGCCCCCTCCAAGGACTCCACGATCCGCGAGGCGCGCTCGTCCCCCTCGTCGCGCAGCACGAGGACGGCGACCGCCTGGCGCGCGCGCGCCTCGCCGACCAAGTCCGAGGGCTCGATCGACTCGAGCGCCATCGTGAACGCGTCCTCTATCAGCAGCGGCTTCTTGGACGACTTCTGGGAGACCTGGGACAGGAGCTTCAACGTCTCGGCGGCCGCCTTCGCGTGCTTGAAGGCGTGCAGAAAACCGATCCGGCGCACGTTCTCGACCGGCTTGGCCTTGGCCGCCGCCTCGGAGGCCGGCGCGGCTTGCGCCGGAGGCGGCGGGGCCTCGACGGCCGGCGGCGCCTGCTCCGCGACGGGAGCGGGCGAAGGAGGCTCGGCCTCGACGACAGGCGCGGCCTGAACCGCGGACGGTGGAGAAGCAGGCTCGACGACCGGCGAAACGACCGGCTCGGCGACGGGCTCGGGGGCCTCGGCGACCGGAGCGGGTTCGCTCGGCCCGGGGGCCTCCGTCGGGGGCACGGCCGCGCTCGGTCCGGGGATCTCGGGGGCCGGCACGGCGACGCTCGGCCCAAGCGCCTGGAACGCCGGAGGAGGCGCCTCGGAGGGAGCCTCGGCCGGGACCTCTCGCTCGATCCCGCTGAGGATCGAGTCGAGGTCGGCGAGTATCTGCTCGACCTCCCGCTCGTGACGCGTCTTGTCCGTTTCCACGCCGCTCCTCATGAGGACCCGATCCCCTTGAGCTTCAGGGCCAGGTCCTCGGCGTTCGTCGCGTTTTCCATCGCCGTCTTCTGATCGATCTTCCCGTCCTTGAACAGGCGCAGCAGGTCCTGGTCGAAGGAGTGCATCCCGTAGTAGCCGCCGCCCTCGAGCGCGCGGTAGATCTCGACCGACTTGCCCTCCAGGATGAGGCGCCGTATCTGGGCGTTCATCACGAGAACCTCGGTCGCCGGGTAGCGCGCCTTTCCGTCGGCCGAGGATATCAGCCTCTGGCCGACGACGCCGCGCAAGGTGCCCGCGAGCTGCGAGCGGACCTGGACGTGCTGCTGCGACGGGAAGGCGTCGACGATCCGGTCGACGGTCTGGACCGCGTCGATCGTGTGGATCGTCGAGAGGACCAGATGCCCCGTCTCCGCCGCGACCAGCGCCGCGTGAATCGTCTCGGGATCCCGCATCTCGCCGACCACGACGACGTCCGGGTCCTGCCGCAGCGCGCCCTTCAAGGCGGCCGCGAAGCTCCGGGTGTCCTGGCCGACCTCCCGCTGGACGATCGACGACTTCTTGTCCTGGTGGAAGAACTCGATCGGATCCTCGATCGTGATGATGCGGCAGGTCGCCGTCGCGTTGATGTGATCGAGCAGGCTGTTCAGCGAGGTCGTCTTGCCGGCCCCGGTCACCCCCGCGAACAGGATCAGCCCCCGGCTCTCGGACGCCAGCTTCTCGAGAGGGGCCTTCGGCAGGTTCAGCTCCTCGAAGCCGCGCGCGGCGAACGGGACCAGGCGCAGCGAGAGGGCCACGCTGCCGCGCTGCCGGAAGACGTTGACGCGGAAGCGCGAGACGCCGTCGAGGCTGGCCGCGAGGTCGAGCTCATCGAGGCCCGCGAAGGCCTTGCGCTGCTGCTCGTTCATCAGCTCCTCGGCCAGCTCGCGGACCTGCTCCTCGCCCATCGCCTTGACGTTGCCCGCGAGCACGAGTTGGCCGTGGCGCCTCAGCACCGGAGGCCCGCCGGCCTTGAAGTGGATGTCCGAGATATCCTTCTCGACCATCAGCTTGAGCAGGCTTTTCAGGTCCATGTCACTCTTCGACGACCGCCACGCCCTTCAGCGCGAGCCATTCCTGGGCCAGCGGGCTGACGATGGCCCCCCGGGGAATCTTGAGCGTCTTCCCGCCGTTCAAGCGGCGGCGGACGTCGTACTCGCTCAGGAACAGCCTTCCCCCCGTCCGAGCCTCGAGCCGAGAGACCCTCGGGACGAGCGCGGCCGCGCCCGTCGTCGAGGCCCCGGGCTTGGGAGGCGCCGACAGCTTGGCTTTCAAATGCTCGACCAGCAGGTCGACCAAATCGTCTTGCGTTAGCATTCCGAAAAAAAGAAGGCCCTTGCGACGTTCCCGGGCCCCGGCCGAGCCAAGCCTTTTAAGTATAGCGGTTTCCCTCCGGGTTTCAAGACCCGGAGGCCGCCGGGGACCCTAGAATCGCGTCAGGCCTTGATCTTGATCGCGATCTGGTCGAGGTACTTCTCGAGGTCGTCGTGCGGGCGCGGTATGACGTGCACCGACACCAGCTCGCCGACCCGCTGCGCGGCGGCGGCTCCGGCGTCCACGGCGGCCCGCACCGCGCCGACCTCGCCGCGGCAGAGCGTCGTCACCAGGCCCGAGCCGATGCGCTCGTAGCCCAGCAGCCGAACCTTCGCCGCCTTCCCCATCGCGTCCGAGGCCTCGATCATCCCGACGAAGCCCTTCGTCTCGACCATCCCCAACGCCTCTCTCGTCTCGGCCATGAACCCCTCCGTTGTCGAATCGTTGAACGTCAGTCCCGCTCTTCCGGGCTCTCCAGCTCGAGGACCGAGTTGCAGTCGGCGCAGCGC
The DNA here is from genome assembly GCA_964566245.1 of uncultured Elusimicrobia bacterium. Taxonomy (GTDB): domain Bacteria; phylum Elusimicrobiota; class Elusimicrobia; order CAZMIB01; family CAZMIB01; genus CAZMIB01. The sequence continues at coordinate 3,504 of CAZMIB010000049.1, forward strand.
TTGGCCGGCGAGTAGGTCCGGACGCACTCGTTGTCCTCGGGCCACCACTCCTCGTAGGTCATCGCGCCCCGCTTGTGGCAGCGCAGGCAATAGCGCTCCAAGCCCGCCCCGCAGCGCGCGCAGAAGCGCGGGAAGACCGGCGCCTTGCCGGCCTCTCCGGTGAGGGGATCGCGATCGAGATGCATCAGCGCTCCGCAGCCGCCGCACTGCAGGTCCACCTGCAGCTTGTACTTGGTCTTTTTCATGCTAGTACTTCCCCTCCCCCTTCTTGCCGGTCACGATCGCGATCGACGCCGAGGCGCCGATCCGCGTGGCTCCCGCCTCGAGCATCGCGGCGGCCGTCTCCCTGTCCCTGACGCCCCCCGAGGCCTTGACGCCCATCGTCGGCCCCACCGTCTCGCGCATCAGGCGTATGTCCTCGACCGTCGCGCCCCCGGCGCCGAAGCCGGTCGAGGTCTTCACGAAGTCGGCGCCCGCCTCCTTCGAGAGGCGGCAGGCGCGCGTCTTCTCGTCCGTCGTCAAAAGCCCGGTCTCGAGGATCACCTTCAGCACCTTGCCGCGCGTCGCCTCGCGCACCGCGCGTATGTCCTCGAGCACGTAGGCGTCGTTGCGCGACTTAAGCTGGCCGACGTTCATCACCATGTCGATCTCGTCGGCGCCGTTCGCGATCGCGTCGCGGGCCTCGATCGCCTTGACGGTCGGCGTGGTCGAGCCCAGCGGGAAGCCGACGACGGTGCAAACCTTCACCCCGCTGCCGGCCAGAAGCCGCGCGCATAAGGCGACGTAGCTCGGGTTTACGCACACCGAGGCGAAGCAGTAGGCGCGCGCCTCCTCGCAGAGCTTGCCGACCTCTTCCTGCGTCGCGTTCGGTTTCAGCAAGGTGTGATCGATCGTCCGCGCGATCGGCGAGCAGCTCTGCGTCGGATGGCAGACCGAGAGCCGGTCCGCCCCGATCTGCGCGAGCTGTCCCTCGGAAAGCTTGCCCAGCGGATTGCAGTGCGGGCAGTCCGCCGACTTGGAGTGGTCAAGATCATGCGCATCGGCGGGCGGGCGGACGGCCGGCGGCGGCGAGCCGACCCGCCGTCCCATATCCTCCCTGAAAACCTTCCCCGCCGTTCCGATGGTCACCTTGGGCGCCGGCGTTTCCGTTTTCGCCGTCGCCCCTCCCCCCGAGGGCCTTTCCTTAAGATAGCCTTTCTCGGCCAGGTGGCGCACGATCTCCTCGACGACGGCCCTCAGCTCTTCCTTGGTCATTAGGCGTACCTTACGACGCGGCCCGACGAGCTCACCTGATCGACGATCCCGCAGATCACGGTCCTCACCGGAGCCTCCTTGTCGCTCAATATCTGGCGCGCCGAGCCGCCCTCGTCCATCACGAGCACGACGCTGCCCGGCCCCGAGTCCACGCCGCCGTCCAGAGCCATCATCGCCGGCCCGAGAGGTTTCTCGGTGAACGGGTCGATCGGCCGCACGAGCAGGAGCCGCTTCGCCTTCAGCGAGGCGTGCTTGCGCTCCCCCCACACGTTGCCGACGACCTCCGCGATGAACATCAGTCCCCTCTCCTGAAATTCCGCACCTGGCTGCCTTCGATGATCCCGACCACGGCCGCGTCGATCGGCGGCACGTCCTTGAAAGCCACCGCGGCCTCGCGCGCCGCGACCCAGAAAACCTTTTCCCCCGCGCCGGCCCCGACCGCGTCCATCGCGACCAAGGCGTCGCCGGCGGGGGCATCGTCCTCCCACGCCAGCGGCTGGATCACCAGCAAAGTCTTGCCGTCCACCGACGGGTCCTGGCGCGTGCAGAACACCCTCCCTACCACGCGCGCCTGCTTCATCGCCCCCCCGAACCTTGGTATTGACGCTCGATCGCGGCGACCTTCGCGAGGCGCCGCTCATGGCGCCCGCCCTCGAACGGCGTCTCCAAGAACGCCTTCGCGATCGCCTGCAGCGCGAGCTCCCCGTGCGTCTTGCCGCCGAGGCAGGCCAGGTTCGCGTCCTCGTGCGCGGCCGCGAAGCGGGCGCTGACGACGTCGTACGCGCACACCGCGCGCGCCCCCGGCACCTTGTTCGCGGCCAAGGCGACCGCGCCGCCGAAGCCGTCCAGCAAAAAGCCCTTGTCGAACTCGCGCCGCGCGACCGACTCGGCGACGAGCTGAGCGATGTCCGGGTAGTCCACCGCCTCGGCCGACGGACAGCCGAAGTCGACGACCTCGTGGCCGAGCGTCTGCAGATAGCGCTTCAGGCGCTCCTTGGCCTCGTAACCGCCGTGGTCCGAGCCGATCACGAGCCTCATTTGGACAGCGCCTCCAGAAGCTGCTCGTGCGCGAGCGGGATCACGACGTGGCTCACGAGCATCCCCTCGGGAACCTCCTTGATGCCGGCCCCGACCGCGCTGCGCACCGCCCCGACCTCGCCGGTCATCGTCACCCAGCCCTTGCCGCCGGGGCCGACCGAGCGCACCTCGAGAAGATGGACTTTCGCGGCCTTCGCGGACGCGTCGGCCGCGTGCACCGCGGGGGCGGCCTCCTTCGTCTCGATGATCCCGACCGCCTCCAGGCTCGGGACCGGAACGCGCTTGTCGAGCGCCGCGAGCACCTGCGCGTGCACGTTGCGCAGGATGAAATGGTGGATCACGGTCCCCTTCGCGCTGTCGAGGCCCGCGCGCATCGCGCTCTCGACCTCGCCGACCGGGCCGGTGACCATGATGATGTACTTGCCGCGCGGTATCGCGGCCGTCTTCGCGAGCTTAACCTCGGCCATCTTGCACATCGCGTCCGAGGCCAGAATGCCCTGCGCGATCGACGACGTCTCGATGAACCCTATCGCGATGTTCGCTTGCATGAAGTCGTTTCCTCTACGCGATCCTGAAATAACCGACCAGGCTGCAGTGCAGCGGGCGCGCGAAATGGCTCGCCTTCGTCAGCCCGTCGCCGGTCGGCGTGCCGATCGACATCGAGGCGTAGCCCTCGCCGAGGCCCAGGCCGCAGATGTTCGGCGCGTTCTTCACGAAAATGGAGCACTGCATGCGCCGCGCCATGCGCGTCAGGTGGTCGACGCTGAGAGAGTGCATCGAGGCCGTATGGTGGTTGCCGCCCTCGGCCGCGTACGCCAGCTCGATCGCCGCGTCCACGTCCGGCGCGGTCGTCACCGGCAGCACCGGCATGAGCTGCTCGGTCCAGATGAAGGGATGCTCGTTCCCGACCAGCCCCCACAAGAGCAAAATCGAGTCCGGGATCTCCAGGCCGATCGCGCGCGCGATCACGGCGGCGTTCTTGCCGATGAAGTCGCGGTTCAGCCTGGGCTCCTTGCAGCCCTTCCCGCCCTCGACGATGATGACCTTGGCGAGCCGGTCCATTTGGTCCGACGAAAGCTCGTAGGCGCGCGGATCCCGGCGCATCGAGTCCAAGAAGCGCTCGCGCGCGGCCGCGGTGACGATCACTTCCTTCTCGCCGGTGCACAGCACGCAGTTGTCGAAGCTCGCGCCCGTGATGATATCCTGCGCGCACTTCGGGAAAACGGCCGTCTCGTCGACCACGACCGGCGGGTTGCCCGGCCCGGCCGCGATCGTCTTGCAGGTCTTGCCGGCCGTCATCGCGATCTTCACGATCGCCGGCCCGCCGGTGACCATGTTGAGCTTGATCCGAGGATCGGCGAGCAAGGCGCGCGTCGTCTCCTGGCTCGGCGGGTCGACCGTCGTGATGAGGCCCGGCGGCCCCCCCGCCTCGACGATCGCGCGATCCAAGACGCGCATCGCCTCCTGAGAGCAGGCGCGCGCCGCCGGATGCGGGCTGAACACGACCGCGTTGCCCGCGGACAAAATCGAAATCGAGTTGTTGATGACCGTCGCCGTCGGGTTCGTGGACGGCGTCACCGCCGCGACGACCCCGAACGGAGCGTACTCGACGAGGGTCAGGCCCTTGTCGCCGGTGTAGGCCTTCGCCTCAAGGTCCTCGACGCCGGGCGTCTTGGAGGCGACGACCAGATTCTTCTGGAGTTTGTGCTCCCAGCGCCCCATCCCCGTCTCTTGATGGGCCAGCCGCGCGAGCCGCTCCGCGTTCTCGGTCGCGGCGCGCCGCATCGCCTCGATGATCTTGCGCCGCGGCTCCAACCCTAGGGCCTGAAACTCCCGCTGCGCCCGCTCCGCCGCCGTGACCGCGGCGTCGATGGTAGGGAAAACGACGCTGGAGCTGGAAAAGGAACCGGGCCATGGGCTGGCCTCGTGAGGCGCGGAGTGGACGGGACCACCCCCACCCCACCCCTCCCCCATCAAGGGGGAAGGAGTTTTAGAAGGGCAGGCGCAGGCGTCGCCGTTCCGCTTGCCGTTCCCGTCGCAAGCGCGGTCCCCGCCGCAGCCGCAGCCGGGCGGGGCGTAGTTGAGACGCTTCAGTATCTCGCCGACGAGCTCGGCGACTTCCTTTTGATCGATCGCCACTAAGCGCGCGCTCCGTCCTTGGCCTTGCTGAACACCGTCTTGCGGTCCTTCTCGACGGAATCCACGATCGCGAAAATCGCCGCGTCCACCGGGTTCCCCTCGGTCGCCGACGTCTGCCGCGCCGAGGAGCCCTGGACGATCAGCACCAGCTCCCCCTCGCCCGCCCCGACCGCGTCGACGGTCACGATAGGATTTCCCTTCGCCTGTCCCTCAACATCAACAGGCTGAACCAGCAGCAACTTCCTGCCGACCAGCTTCTCATCCTTCCGAGTGCAGACGACGTTCCCGACGACTCTCGCAAATATCACCAAGCCTCCGTACGACCCGCCCCGGGGAGCGGGGCGCCATGAAGCGAGCCTCGCCCGCAGGGGAGAGCGCCGAAGGCGCTCAGCGCGCGTTACGCGGCCTCAGCGGGTGTCGGGGTCCGACTCTTCTTCTTGCTCCTCTTCGGAGGAACCCCGAGGGCCCCGCGGTCAGCCCGACGCAGTCGGGCTGGAGGCCCGAGCGCGCGGCCCCGAGGACGAAAGCGAGCGGAATGGCGCCTCGCTCCCCGGGACCACCCGCAGGAGCCTTTACCTTTTGCCGCGGTTCAGCGTCTCGGGCAAGGAGATCGGCATCTTGCCCTCGAGGTCGGGGTGCGGCTGCGGGATCACGTGCACCGCGACCAGCTCGCCGACCTTCTGCGCCGACGCCGCGCCGGCGTCGCAGGCCGCGCGGCAGGCCGCGACCTCGCCCCGGAACAGCACGGTCACCAGGCCCGTCCCGACCTTCTCGTAGCCGACGACCCGAACGTTCGCCGCCTTCACGGCCGCGTCCGCGGCCTCCACGCAGGCCACCAGGCCGCGCGTCTCGATCATTCCCAAGGCATCCATGTTGAACCCTCGCTCAAACGATGATGACGTTGTCGCCCGTCTTCACGAGCGAGGCGTTCGCCTCGTCCGTGTCCAGATGAAACTCCAGCTTGAACTTGTCCGAGACGCGCACCAGCACCTTCTCGAACACCAGCTCCCGCTCCCCGCCGATCCCGGCCCGGACGCGCACGAACTCGCCTTCGTTGAGACCGAACGCCTTCGCCTCGTCGGGGTGAAAATGGATGTGGCGCTTGGCGAGAATCACGCCCTCTTCAAGGTCGACCTCGCCCTTCGGCCCGATCAGCTTGATCCCGGCCGAGCCCTCCAGCTTGCCCGAGTCGCGGACCGGGGGCTTCACGCCCAAGGCCGCCGCGTCGGTCTTCGAGATCTCGATCTGCGTGTTGGCCCGGTGGGGCGCGATCACGCGGATGTTGTCGATGCGGCCCTTCGGCCCCGCGATCGAGACGACCTCGTAGGCCGCGTAGAACCCGGGCTGGACGACCGAGCGGAACTTCCGCGGCTCGATGCCCTTGCCGAACAGCACGTCCCAATGCTCCTGCCTCAAATGGATATGGCGGTTCGAGACGCCGACCGGCACCGGATGCTTCGAGCGCTCGATGCGCTCGGCCAGCTTGGAGGTGATCTCTTGAGCGAGCTTTTCGTCCATGACTCTCCTTAGCGCCCCGCCGGGACGCGGTAATGGATGATGCGCAGAAAACCCTCGGCCTTCAGCGAGGCCCCGCCGACCAAGGCCCCGTCGATGTCGGGCTCGGCCATCAAGGCGTCGACGTTCTCCGGCGTCACCGAGCCGCCGTAGAGAATGCGTCGGGACTGGGCCAGGCCCTGGTCGAACAGGCTCGCGAGCTTGCCGCGGATGAAGCGGTGAGCCTCCTCGGCCTGCTGGGGCGTCGCGGTGCGGCCGGTGCCGATCGCCCATACCGGCTCGTAGGCGATGACCAAGGTCGAAAGCTGGGCCGGGGCCAAGCCCGCGAGCGCGCCGGAGATCTGCCGCTCCAGGACAACCCAGGTGCGCCCGCCCTCCCGCTCCTCCAAGGTCTCGCCGACGCAGAGCACCGGGACGAGGCCGTGCGCGACCGCCGCCTGGATCTTCTTGCGGAGGTTCTCGTCGGTCTCGCCGAAGTGCTGGCGGCGCTCGGAGTGGCCGAGCAGGACCAAGGCGCAGCCGGCGTCCTTGAGCTGGACCGGGGAGATTTCCCCGGTGAACGCCCCCTTAGGCTCCCAAAACATGTTCTGGCCGCCCAGACCGATACGCGAGCCGCGCAGGGCTTCAGCGGCGACCGCCAACGCGGTGAACGGCGGGAACACCGCGATCTCGGCGGCCTCCTGGCCGTCCAAGCCGGCTTTAAGGGCCTGGAGCAAGGCCGCGGCCTCCTTCAAGCCCAGGTTCATCTTCCAGTTGCCGGCGATCAACGGACGGCGTAGGGGGTTGGTCATGGAATAGGGAACGCCCGTAGACAAGTTGTCAACAAGAAGTTTCTATTCTATCACAACCGACGGGGCTTTGTCCCCATCCCCCCCGTCGGCTATTTATAAGGAAAGGCGAAGCTCGACGCCGGCCGCGAAAGCCTCGTGCCGGAGCTTGTGCTCCAGCACAAAGACTCTCTCACGGGCCGGCTCATCCGCCTGGGCCAGCATCCGGGCCATCGGGGCGGGGCTCCAATCGTACTTCAGCACCGCGTCCATCGCATCAAAGTCGCGGTCGTCGGGCGAGGGCAAAATCTCCCACATCCGAGCCCGGTCGATGCCGGCATGCTCGGCCATCTCATCACGGAGAATGGCGGCGGTGCGCCCGGACAGCGGGCGGTCGGCCGCCGCGTCGCGCGCGGCGCGATAGACCGCCAACCTTTGCCTGAACTTCAATCGGCGGGCCGCTTTCAAGAACAACAGCGTCACCTCCCGGAAATGCACATCCCCCGCCCCGCGCCCAAGCTCCACGATCGCCACGCCGTAAGCCTCGCCGGGGAACATATCGGTCGACCACACCTCGCTCACCGCGTCGAGATAAGCCCGGGCGACGGCAGGCCGGTCGTCGCTTTTCAACCGCGAGGCGTATTCGTACAAGAGAGTTCGCATGCCGTCGACGGACCCGTCGCCCCAGCCGCGGGTCTTCGACTCGCGCAGCCGTCGCGTGACGACCTCCGGATCGATCGGATCGCTCGGCTCTCGCCGGCCAAGACCGACGACCAGGGCCTCGCGCGCGGCCCGCAGGCGCGCGAACGTCGCTTCGAGCGCGGCGCGCTGATTCCGCTGGACGGCCAAGGTCCCCTTGAGGATGGTCTGCCCCTGCTCCGGAGTCGCGCCCCAATAAGGCCGGTCGCGCAGCGCCGTCAATTGCTCCACCGACATCGACCGAGCGTGGGAGGAAAGAAAGAACGTTCGATCTCGAGGCGAGGCCGTCGCGAGGTAGCGGTCCACCGTCCGCCAATCGAAGGCCGAGACGTCCTTCCATTCGAGCGTGCCGCCGCCCGACTCGACCAACTCGACGCGGCGCTCGCCGATAGGAACGGGAACCGCCCGACGCGAGGACCGGTGGCGGAACCAATCGACGACGTCGTTTAACCGGAGGCATTCACCGAGCGTGGGCACGGTGGCGAGGCGGTGGGCCCGCCGGACGCCCTCGATGAACTTTCGATCGGCGAAGCGCAGAACGTCCAAGATCGCCAGCTTGGCCGACTCGAAATCCGCGTCTTGAAGCCGCCGCCACGCCTTGAGGAAGGCGGCGTACTCGGGGGCGGTCATGCGGTAGGCGTTCGCCCGGCTTTGCAGCGAGCCCACGTTCGCCACGTCCAGCTCACCGCCGAGAGAATCCAGCACCTTCTCGAGAACCTCGGTGACGAGGCGCCTTTTCCGGGCCCTCGGCAGCAGATCGAAGTAGCGGACGGCCCCCAAGGCATCCTCGCGGCGCGTGACGCCGTGGGAGACCAAAGCGTCGGCGACGGCTTGATGCACGAGCCCGGCCTCCAGCACCGGTCTGAGGTGCTGGCCACCCACGAGCGCCGCCTTCTCCGCCGGATCGGTGATCCCCAGGGCCTGGATCGCCGCCTCCAGATACTCAGGATGCAGCGAGGGCAACTCCTCCCGCCGGCCCTCGGCCGCCGCGAGCGCCCGCTCGAACAGGCCGGCGTCGGCAGGGACCACGGCGGCGCCGTCGAAACGTCCGGCCTCGCCGTCCCCCGCCTCGGCGAGGGCGGCCAGCGCCTGGACGCCCGGAGCGGCCCCGGCCGGGAGCGCCGGCGACGCCGATTCCGCCGCCGACGGCTCCGGTTCGATCGCCAGAAGGCCGCTCAGCGCCGCGGCGACGTCGGGCCGACTCCGGGCCTCCTTCCAGACGAACGCCGCCGCCTGGGCCAAAGCCGGAAGCTCCTCCGCTGAAGCCGCCGGAGCGTCGGAACGCAACGCCCTTAAAATCAGCGCCGCCGCCGCCCTATGCTCGGGCGACGGCGGATTCCGATGGATCCGAATGACATCATCCAGCGCCTGGGGCAAGGCCGCGGCCGAGCCGGCGAACGGCTCGAGCAAGCCGTCCAAGCAGGCCAAACCGGCGCGGCTCAACGCCGCTTCCGGTTCGGCGGCCCGCGCCGGCGAGGCCGGGCCGAGTCCCTTTCCGGGTTCGTTCTCTAGGGGGCCGGCTACGGCGGTCGCGAAAGCCAAGGTCAGTGCCGCGACGACGGCCGACGCTCGACGAACGATGCGAATCGATGGACGATCCACGAGGGGGACATTCTAACTCGCCGGGTCGACGGCGGGCCTGGGCCGTAAGGCCCGGCGGGAGGCTCAAAAACGGCCGGGAAGACGGTGGGTCCAAAGACCCGTCTATTGACCCGGGGAGGACGAGGCGCTAATTGCGGGCAGGTCGAGGCTGAAAAGGGCGCCGCCGCCGTGGCGGCTTTTAGCGTGGATCGAGCCGCCGTGGGCCTCGGCGACGCGGCGCACGATCGCCAGCCCCAGCCCCAAGCCGCCGACCTCGCGGGTCAGCGAGTCGGCGATCTGGTAGAAGGAGTCGAACACGCGCTCCTCCTCGGCCTGGGGCAGCTCCATGCCCGAGTTCTCCAGCATGATCAGCAGGCGGCCGTCCTGGGCCGAGGCCTTCGCCCGCGCGAAGCCGCGCAGGCAGTTGAACAAGGCCGCGTTCGCGACCAGATGCTTGCAGGCGACCTGCAGGAGGCCAGCGTCGCCGTCGACCTTGGGCAACCCCTCCGGAAGGTCGAGCTCGATCGAGACCTCTTTCTTCTCGAAGAGCGGCCGGTAGTCCTCGAAGGTCCGGCGCAGCATCGAGACAAGATCCACCGCCTCGCGCGGCCCCATCGCGTCGCCCTTCATGAGGTCCGAGAAGGTCAGAAGATCCGCGACGACGTGGTGCAGGCGCTCGAACGACTTCACGGCGCGCGACAACAGGCCGGTCTGGGCTTGATCGAGATTCGTGCCCTCGAGCATGCCCAGCAGGCCCATCGAGACCATCAGCGGGGTGCGCAGCTCGTGGTTGACGCGCGCCATGAAGGCCTCGCGCAGGCGGTCCAGCTTCTTCAGCTCCGCGTACGCGGCCTCCAGCTCCAGGCGCAGCGATTTCTCCCGGTCGAGCTCATTCTGGAGCCGGCGCTTCTCGAGACAGCGGCCGACCACCGCGCTGAGCTGCTCGGGAGTGAACGGCTTCAGCAGGTAATCGTAGACCCCCTCGCGGAGCGTCTCGATCGCGGTCTCGATCGTGGGATGGCCGGTCATCATGATGACGTCGGTCCCGGGGCGCTCCACGCGCAGCCGGCGCGCCAGGCCCACGCCGTCGATGCTGCCCGGCATCTGGATGTCGGTCAAGACGACGTCGATCGGCGTCGAACCCAAAAGCTTCAGCGCCTCGTCGGGATCGCGGGCCTCGCGTATCTCGGCCCCGGTCGACTGCAAAAAACGCGTGTACATCCGCCGCAGAGTGTCCTGGTCCTCCACGATGAGCAGGCTGCACTTCATACAGCTTAAGGGTAACCGGCCGGCTCCGACGCCGCAAGGGGTCAGAGCTTCGGGTCGGAAGAGAGGAGGCGGGACAACGTGGCTTTGAGCTCCGGGACGTCGAAGGGCTTGGTCAGGCTCGGGGCGTCCAGCTCGGCGAGGGCGCGCTCGGTCTCGGGCGTCACCGAGCCGGTGATGAACACCCAGCGCCGGGCCAGGCCGGGACGCTCGCGGCGCGTCCAGCTATACAACGCGAGGCCGTCGAGCTCGGGCATGCGCAGATCGCAGAGCACGAGGTCGTAATCGGCCGCCGCCAACTTGTCCTGCGCGGCCCGGCCGTCCGCCGCGAGGTCCACCTTCTGCCCCATCTCGCGCAGCACGCTCGACAGGACGTCGCGGACGACCTTCTCGTCGTCGACCACGAGCACGCGCCTGCCCCGCGGCGCGGGCGCGCCGGCCGGCGGCTCGGGCGCCGTCGCCGGGACGGCCTCGACGACGGGCAGCTCCACCACGAACAGGGCGCCCTTGCCGGGGCGGCTCTCGGCCCAGATGCGGCCCTGGTGCTCCTCGATGATGCCGTAGCTGATCGAGAGGCCGAGCCCGGTGCCCTTCCCGACCTCCTTGGTCGTGAAGAAGGGCTCGAAGACGCGGCTCAGATTGCGCTCGGGGATGCCCGGCCCGTCGTCTTCGACCTCGATCCGGATGCGGCCGTCCGCGCGCTTGGAGCGCACGGTCAACGTCCCGCGGCCCGAGGTCCCGCTCATCGCGTGCTGGGCGTTGACGAAAAGATTCAGCAGCACCTGCTGGAGCTGGGCCGCGTCGGCCATCGTGGGCGGAAGCTCGGGATCGAGCGCCTTGGCCACGGCGATGTTCCTGGTCTTGAGCTGGTACGCCTCGAGAGTCAGCGACTGCTCGATGATCTCGTTGATCGAGACCGGCCGCCGCTCGGCCTTCCGCTGCCGGCTGAAGGTCGACAAGCTCTGGACGATCTTTCGGCAGCGCTCGGCCTCGTGGACGACCGTCTCCAGGTCGCCGCGCAGCCCCGCGTCCCGCTGGACCGCGTCGCGCCCCAAGAGCAGCTGGCCGTAGCCCAGGATGCCCGAGAGCGGGTTGTTCAGCTCGTGCGCGACGCCGGCCACGACCTGCCCCATGATCGACAGGCGCTCGGAGTGCGTCAGGCGCTCGCGCAGCGCCTTCAGTTCCTCCAGGGCCTTCGCGAGCTGGGCGGCCCTTTCGGTCTGCGCCTCGGCCATCGTCTTGTACATCGCGCGCGACTCGAGCAGGTCTTCGCGCGCGGCCTGCATGCGGCGGGCCATCGCCTCGAAGCCGCGCGCCAGCTCCCCGAGCTCGTCTTTCGAGCGGACGCCCAGCGAGACCGGAAGAGCCCCGGCCTCGAGGGCCGCGAAGCCCTCGCGCAGCCGCTCCAGCGGGCGCGTGATGCCGACCGCGAGCAGTATCGCCAGCAGCGCGATCACCGCCGCGCCCAACGCCCCGGCCGCGGCGAACGCCAGCAAGTCGCTGCGTATCTGCCGGTCGATCCGGTAGGAGCTGAAGCGCAGGTAGCAGGCGCCCAAGGTGGCGACCGCGGGCTCCTCGGACCAGACGCGCTGATAGACCTCCAGCCCGCGGCCGCCCCCGCCGTCGCGCGCCTCGAACTGCGGCGTGAACGAGCGCAGGGCCCGGGCCAAGGTCGCCGCGTCGATGCTGCCCGGGGCGCCGCTCTCCTCGCGCCGCTTGCAGGCCAGCGGGCGGCCCGAGGGATCGAGAAGGCAGGCCTCCTCGAGATCGGGCTCGGCCATCAGCGAGTCGAGGTAGTCCTTGGCCGCGTCCAGGCGCCCTGCCCGAAGGGCGCCGGCCGCGACCTTCAGGAAGGTGCGCGTCGCGGTGACGCTGCGCAGCCGCAGCTCGTACTCGAGCTGCCGTCTCAGGAAAAAGGTCCCCAAGCCGCCGATCGAGGCCGCGCTCAACGCGACGCAGCCGAGACCGACCGCAAGGACCTTCGTCCTGAGGCGCCTCACGTTGGGACCTCTAGAAACGGACCGCCACCTGGGACACCAGATAGTTTTTGCGCGGCGGCGAAGCCGGGGCGCTCACGAAGGACGCGAAATCGGCGGCGTACTCAAGCTTGACGACGGTCCGCGGCGAGGGGCGCCAGCCGAGCCCCACGCTCAGTCGGCCGATCCGGCGGACGTTTCCGGCCGGCACAACGTTATCCCAACCGTTCTCGCCGGCGATCGTCTCGGCGACGCCGTTCTTCACATCGCTCGCGATCGAGGACCAGCGCACGGCTGAGTAGATCGTCTCCGAGAGGTTGTGCCGTCCCTCCGCGCTGTAGTACCAGAGATCTCGGTTCGCATCCAGGCCCGAGGCGTCGGCCGAGCGGCGCACGCCGATCCAGCCCCCGGAGAGCCACGCTTCATCGGGTCCTCCGGAGCCCAGCACGAGATCGGCCCCGACGGCCCTGGCGGAGGCCTCCTTCTCGGTCGAGCTTCCCAGCGGTTGAATACGGCTCTCGCCGAACTCGAAGGCCGACTTGGCAGGCAGGCCGCCGGTAGCGTCGCTGCCCTGCGTACCGGTCGTGAGCGCGCTCAGGGCCGCAAGGACGCCCTCGCGCGGCCGCCAACGAACCTTCCCGGCGTACGACTTCGCGCTCGAGTCCACGCGGTTGAAGCTGAACGCGCCGTTAAGCGCGGCGACCGCGTACTCCACTTGGCTGCCGGCCGCCGTGCCGGTCAGCTCCGCGCCGACGTCGTAGCCCCACGGAAACGCGACCGTGCGCGAGACCAGCGGGTTGTCGATCGGATAAAAATCCCGGACGTACTCCTCGCCGAACGGTATCTGCACGCGCCCGAGCCTCGCGCTCAACCCCTCCCTGCCGAGCAGGTCGTCGAAGCGGACGTAGAGCAGACCGGTGAACGAGAAGCCGTCGTAGACGTTGAACTCCCACAGCAGGCTGGTCTTGTCCGCGACGTCGGCGTCGAGGACCGAGATGAAGGGTCCGACCCCGAAGCCGGCGTTCGGCGCCACGCGCGAGGCGTCCCGCTGGCCGTCGAAAGCCTCGAAGGCGAGATTGCCGCCCCAATGCACGCGCTGCGCCCAGTCGGCGAGCGGCTGAAGGGACTGCTGAGCGCGCGCGGATGCGGCCAGGCACAGGACGCCGGCCGCCGCGATCATCGATCGACGCATGGGACGCCTCCTCATGGGACCTCGGGCAGACCCTTCACCGAGAGCATGAAGTCGAGCCGCGGCTCCTTGCCGGCCTCGATCCTCAACGCCGATGAGCGAGGCGGCAGGCGCGGGTGCCACGCCGTGACGACATAGTCGCCCGGAGGCAGCTCGAGCGCGTAGCGTCCGGCGGCGTCGGCGACCGCGAAATAGGGACCGGCCGCGAAGACGAGCGCGGACCGGCCGGGAGCCTCGGGGCTCATCAGCCAGTACGGGCCGCTCTCGCGCAGGCGAACGGCGGTCGAGGAGTTCGATGAGACGCGCACCATCAGGCTCGCCGCCGAACGTCCCCCGGCGACGACGCCCACGTCCTGGCCGGTCTCGTTGCGAAGAAGCAGTTCGCCCCCGACGCGGAGCGCCAGGAAGGCCGGCTCGACGGCTGTCCCGTTGCGGCCCGGACGGAAAGTCAGCCGCGCCGGGGGCGCGTCCGCGGGCGCGACGGCGGCCGCGGTGGAAACGGGCTCCGCGTAGACCACGACGTCCTTCAAATGGCGGTAATCGAAAAGCGGGGCGTAGGCGCCGGCGCGGTCCCCGTAGACCTCGTCGGCCTCCTCCTTCGCCTGAACGCGCGCCTCGGCGGTCACGATCCCCGACACGCGGGCCGTTCCAGGGGCGGGCGGGGGCGCCGCGAGCGCCGCCGCCGCGCACAGCACGGCGAGCGCGCCGCTCACGGCCGGCTCCCGGAGGCCGCCGCCTCCGCGAGGTTGATGGTCAATTGGACCGGACGCCCGCTCTCGACGTACACCTTTTGAACCTCAACGTATTCTATACCCTCCGGCAGCGCGGTATGCCAGGTCCTTACCGCGTAGCGGCCGATCGGGGCGTTCCTGAAGACCAACCCTCCCCCACCGTCCGGCCCGCCGGGGGAGCCGTTTCGCCCCCCCACTACACCGCCCCCCCCCCACC
>CAZMIB010000049.1:17885-18400 GCA_964566245.1 uncultured Elusimicrobia bacterium
GAAGCGGTTCGGCGCCACGTAGACGACGCCGCTCATCATCTCGTGGACGGAGCAGAAGATGAATACCGGCCCCGTCTCCTCGAAAGTCACCGCTTTCGCCGCGCCCTTGGGGTAGATGCCGAGGTCGAACTTCTTGGCGCGGGAGAACGAGAAGATGTTGTGGTCGACGTTGTCGTCGTTCGGGAACTCCACGGTCTGTCCCCTCGCGACGACCAGCAGATCCGGCTGGAAGGACATGCCGCGCTGCGCGACCGCGGGGCGCTCCTTGGGCGCCGGCTCGTCGAGCGCGTGGCCCTCGGGCACGAGGTAGACCACGATCCTCGACAGATCGACCCTCGGGCGCGCCGCCGCTCCCCCCGCGGGGACGAACACGGCCTGGCCCACGATGGTTCCGGCGCGTTCGTCGGCTTTCGCGGAAGGCGCGAGCAGCGCGGCCGCGAGGATGAGCGCGGGCGCTCTCATGCCTCCGTCGCTCCGTAGCGGGCGGTCCAGGCGGCGAGGCCTCCGTCGAGGCT
>CAZMIB010000050.1:0-18390 GCA_964566245.1 uncultured Elusimicrobia bacterium
CGCGGCCTTGCGCGGCGCCCTGCCGCGGCGGCGCGTCGAGCTGGAGGGCTGGCCTTCGCCCGACGACTACGGCCTGCCGACCTGGACGTTCGCGCGCTGGCGCCCGGGACCCGAAGAGGCATGGCGCTGGCTGGACGCCGCGTCGCTGTCGAGCGCCGCCGTGAACGCACCGCTGCTGCCGGTAGAGAAGCGGACTTGGATCGCCGAGGACGAGACGGCGGTCTTCGAGGATTTCCTGAAGCTGCCGGAATTGGTGGACAAGCCCATGTTCGGGGATTGCGTGTGGACGGATGAAGGCGGGACGCGGGCCGACGGGGCGTGGCGGCCGGCGATCGAGCGCGAGGCGTGGCGAACGGAGACGGCGGCGCGGCTTAAGGACGGACAACGACGCCTCTGCCATGCGACGCCTCAGCCGGCGCGGTGGAACGGACGGCCGCTGGTGATGGTTCTGCCTGTCGACAACTCGGGAGAGGCTCCGAGGATAGAATGGCCGAAGGAGATGCGATGGGTTGAGGATAGGAAGGAAGCGGCCATGTTGAAGGAAATCGCCCCCCCATCCTCCCCTTCCCATTTTATCGATACATACCGTGAGGACGTTTTGGCGTTGGCGGGGGAGGCGGAGGCGGTTTTTCCGGCGAGCGGACGCAAGCTGAGGTTCTCGCGGAAGAACAGCTCCGATCCGAAAAATCAGCTTGAGGACGTGGCGGACTACTTGGCGGAGCGTTATCGGACGCTGGGGTTGCGCGTCGAGCGGCAGCGCTTCACTTGGCGCGGCATACCGCAATCCAACGTGATCGCGATCATACCGGGCCGGCGGCGCGGCGCGGACAACAAGCCCGTGCTGCTCGCCGATCATTTCGATACCGCTTACTGCGAGGACATTTATGAAAAGGAGCAGCGGCGCGTCTCGGCGCCGGGGGCCGACGACAACGCGACCGGGACCGCGGCGCTTCTAGCGGCCGCGGCGCGCTTGAAGGACGCGCGACCCGAGAACGACATTTGGCTCGTCCATCTGACCGGCGAGGAGTACCCGGGCGACGACCTGGGCGCCCGTCGATTCATCGAGAAACTTTTGGGCGAGAGGCGGGAGATCGCGGGACTCGTGCTGCTGGACATGATCGGCCACCGGAACCCGGGCGACGGCGTCTTCCAGGAGAACCCCGGGGCCTCGCCCGGCTCGGAGGAGCTGGCGCGGCTCGCCGTCGAGCTCTCCTCCGGCGCGGTCGCGCCGGGAATGACGCCCGTCCTGAGGCGCTTCGACGACGAGCGCAGCTACCTTTACAACACCGACGGGCTCTTGTTCGCGGAGGCGGGCTATCCGGTCGTGCTGCTCAACGAGCACATCAACCGGCATGAGAACTACGGCCGGCCCGGCCATCACCGCCCGGGCTATCACCGCAGCGACGACGTCTCCTCCGGGGTCGACTTCGAGTATGCGGCCTCGATCGCCGAGTTGGCGATCAGGCTCGTGGAGCGGCTGGCGGGAGCTTAGAGGGAGAGGCGTGATGCAGGCCGAGCCTGAAGCTGCCCAGGGCCAGGAAAACCTCTCGCAGCAGGCAGACCAACGCGCCCGTGTACGAGAACAGCGCCGCGATGAACAACGAGGCCGCGACCTTGGCGGCGTTGAATAGAAAGACTTCCCCCATGAAGGCGATCGCCATCAGCAGGCTCACCAAGATGGCGGCCAAGACGCCGAGCGACAAGCCTCGATAGATCAGCCGCGCGCGGCTCTCGATAAGGTCCAACTCCCCGCGAAGAAAATCGTTCGCGGGCGCGGCCTTCGTCTCAAGGAATCGGCCGCGGTCGACGATGCGCGTCAGCCGCCCGGCCAGCACGGTCAAGGTCGTGGCGACCGCCGTCAGCAGGAAGATCGGGGCGACGGCGAGTTGGATGAGCCGGGCCGTGCGCTCGATGCTGCCGGGGGTCATGTCCATGGGCCGCCGGCATTATATATCAGGCCGCGGGCGCGGCCTAGCGCAGCGAGGCGGCGCGCGAAAGTCTCCGACGGAGGGCGGTTTTGCTACAATCCGGGAAGCCCCATCCCATGCGCGCACGGAGTGTTCCCTTGAAAAGCCTTCTTCTAGTCCTTCTGCTCGCCGGACCCGCGTTCGCCGCGTCGACCGAGACGGCCGCGAGCGCCGAGAACCCTTTCCTCAAGGCCAGCATCCTGCCGTACCAGATGCCGCCGTTCGACAAGATCAAGGACGCGGACTTCCAGCCCGCCTTCGAGGCCGGGATGGCCGAGCAGAGGAAGGAGGTCGACGCGATCTCCCGCTCGACCGAGCCCGCGACCTTCGAGAACACCATCGTCGGACTGGAGCGCTCGGGCCGGACTTTGACGCGCGTCTCGAAGACCTTCTACAACCTCAACGCCTCCAACACCGACGACGAGATGCAGAAGCTTGAGGCCGAGATGGCCCCGCGGCTGGCGGCGCACCAGGACGCGATCAACCTCGACCCGGCGCTGTTCGCGCGCGTCGACGCGCTCCATCAGAAGAGCGCGAGCCTCGGCCTGGACGCGGAGTCGACCCAGCTCCTGGAGCGGTACTACAAGCAGCTCGTCCGCGCGGGCGCCAAGCTTTCGGAGGCCGACAAGGCCGCGCTCAAGCAGCTCAACGTCGAGGTCTCCTCGCTGACCACCCATTTCGAGCAGAACCTGCTTAAGAACGCGAAGAGCGGCGCGGTCGTCGTGAACGACGTCGCCCGGCTCGACGGCCTCTCGGCCGAGCAGATCGGCGCGGCCGCCGAGGCCGCGAAAGCCCGCGGGCTCGCCGGCAAGTGGGTCATCTCCCTGCAGAACACGACGATCCAAGCCGTCCTGGAGCGGCTGAAGGACCGCGCGCTGCGCGAGACGGTCTATCGCGCCTCGATCGGCCGCGGCATCGGCGGCGAGGCCGACAACACCGCGCTCGCGGCGCGGATCGTCGCGCTGCGCGCGAAGCAAGCCGCCTTGCTCGGCTATACGAACTACGCCGCGTACTCGCTGGAGGATGAATCCGCCCGCACGCCGGGCGCGGTCAACCGGATGCTGGCCCAGCTCGGCAAGGCCGCCCTCTCCAAGGCGAAAGGCGAGGCCGCCGAGATCCAGGCGGTCATCGACGCGCAGGCCCTGGCCTCGAGCTCGACCTCGTTCGCGCTGCAGCCCTGGGACTGGGCGTTCTACGCGCAGCAGGTGAAGAAGGCGCGCTACGCCTTCGACGACGCCGAGGTGAAGCCCTATTTCGAGCTGGACCACGTGCTCAAGGACGGCGTGTTCTACGCCGCGCACGAGCTCTACGGCCTGACGTTTACGGAGCGCAAGGACCTGCCGCTGTACCGGGCCGACGCGCGCGTCTTCGAGGTCTTCGACGCGGACGGCTCGTCGCTCGGGCTCCTGATCCGCGACGACTTCAAGCGCGACAACAAGAACGGCGGGGCGTGGATGGACACCTTCGTCGACCAGAACGAGCTGCTCGGACAGAAGCCGGTCGTGATCAACAACCTGAACATCCCGAAGCCGCCGGAGGGCCAGCCGGTGCTGTTGAGCTTCGACGAGGTCACGACGATGTTCCACGAGATGGGCCACGGGCTGCACGGCCTGCTCTCGCGCGTGCGCTACCCGCTGCTCTCCGGCGCGAGCGTGCCGCCGGACTTCGTCGAGTACCCCTCGCAGTACAACGAGATGTGGGCGCGCGAGCCGCGGGTCGTCGCGCACTTCGCGCGGCACTATAAGACCGGCGAGCCGCTGCCGAAGGCCCTGCTCGACAAGATCATCGCGTCCCAGCTCTACGGCGAGGGCTACGCGACCGACGAGTATCTCCAGGCCGCGATGATCGACCAGGCCTGGCACCAGATCCCCGCCTCCGCCGCGCCGGCGCCCGAGAAGGTGATGGCCTTCGAGGACGCGGCGCTCAAGCGAGCCGGCATGGCCTACGGCCCGGTGCCGCCGCGCTACCATACCCCCTACTTCGCGCACGCCTTCAGCGGCGGCTACGCGGCCGCCTACTACGCGTACATCTGGAGCGAGGTCCTGGCGCGCGACACCGGGGCGTGGTTCCACGCGCACGGCGGGCTGGCGCGGGCCGCCGGAGACGCCTACCGCGCGAAGATCCTCTCGCGCGGCCGCACGGTGGAGCCGGGCGTCATGTTCGAGCAGTTCTACGGCAAGACGCCGGACGTCCAGCCGCTGCTCGAGTACCGCGGCCTCGCCGGTGCGGCGCCGACGCGGCGGTGAAGGCCTAGGCCAGCATCTCGCGGGTCTTCCGGACGATCAGGGCGACGAGGAAGGCGCAAAGCAGGACCAAGGACGCCTGGAAGACGCCGTGATGCTGCTCGCTCCACGGCCGCCTGTCGGTCGGCCGGTACTCGGGATTGGGGCGGGGAGCGGCCTCGGCGAAGGCCGCGGCGGAGGCGCGGGAAAGGTCGAGGTAGCCTCCGAACGCCGCCAGGTCGTAGACCGGCGCCTCGGCGTCCGCGTTCCCGGAGTACAGCTTATATGGATGCGGCCGCCCGGCCGGAAAAGCGAGCACGTGCCTCGGCCCGAACAGGCGCACCGCCCGAACGTTAAGCGGCGGATTGTCGCCGTTGTCGATCTCCACCCGAAAACGGCGCTGACGGACTTCTCCTCCTTCGACCGACAAGCCCTCGCTCGACGCGCGGGGCAACGCGAAGCGCCACGCCGACCCGCTCCAGAAAACGACGTTTCGCTCCACGCCGTCGGCGCCTTTGAACGGAGCCGTCACGCGCACCGGACGCTGAAAATTCACGTCGTCGGTCTCGATCGCGACCCGAGACACCGGGACGTTGTCGTAGCCCAGATCGACGTCCCACACCGTCGTCCGGCCCTCCTCCTTGCGCGCCGCCCCCGCGGGCGTCCACTCCGACTCCGAGGCGGGGCTCTTGACCTCGCGCGACACGGTCCCGCCCCGCACGTCCAGCGGCCCGCCCTTCTCGGGGACGACCGTAACCTTGACGAAATGGCGCGTCGACTCGGGATAGCTCACGCCGAGGTGCGAAACCCTGTAGTCGCTGCTTACATCGAAAATCACGGCGCGCTCGCGGATAGTCTCCCATCTCACGCCGTCGTCGGAGGCCTCCACCGTCACGTCGGCGCGGAAATCGCGCGAGTTCACGAGCACGGTGACCGCGTTATGCTGGAACAAGAGGTCGCGGGGCTTGGTCCTAAGGTCGAGAACGAAGGACGTCACCGGCCCTTGATGGCTTAAGTTGAGCACCAGCGCGACCATCCGGGTGCTCTCTCTCCGGCCGCGCTCGACGCTCAGGCGATACGGCACCTCGTCATTGCCGTCATCCACGAGGCGCAGGTCGGCCAAGGACGGCGACGCCGCGCCCAAGGCCGCCGCGTCGAGGACGAGCGTCTCGTAGTCCGCGGCCGGCGCCGGGGTCGGCGCCTTGAGAGGACGCGCGTATTTCCAGTCGCGGACGTCGAACTCGGCTTGGGCGAACATCGGGCAAAGGAAAACGAGCGGAAGAATGAGCCGCCTCACGCCTCGACCTCCCCGCCTCGTCGCCTTTGAAGGAAATAGGAGACCAGCAGGATGAGCCCCCCGAGCACCAAGAACGAGACGACGCGCGAGCCCAACGGCAACTCGGCCAAGTCGACCACGATGACCTTGAGCGCGGTCGCGCCGAAAAGCACCTGCGCCCCGAGGCGCAGGCTCCTCCGGCTCGCGGCGAGACCCGCGCCCATCAGCGCCGAGGCGTAAAGCGTCCAGATCACCGAGTAGGCGACGGTGACGTAGTGCGTCAGCGAGGCCGATGGGTGACGGGGCACGTAGACGTTGCGCAGGAAGTCCTGAGCCTCGCAGCAAAGCCAATACAACGCGAGAAGATTCCATCCGATCGGCAGCATGCCCGAGGCGGCCCGCTCATCGGCGCTCTGCTCGGTCTCGCGGCCATGCAGCATCCGGATCGCGAGCGCCATCAGACCGAGCACCGTCAGGAAGCTCAGCGAGCGAACGTTGAGAAAAGGCTGATACGCCTCTCGAAGCGTCTGGTCGTAGAACGCGGCGCGCAGGCCGGCCAGCAGCATAAGGCCGCGCCCCGCCCAACGCATCGGCGCCTCCTTGAGACGAAGCCCTATCCAGACGAGGACCAGGGCCTCGACGGCCCAGCCGATCGTGATCCATTGCCATTTCCAGGCGATCGGAATCGCGATCGCCGCGAAGGCGGAGGCCAGGCCCATCTCGCACAGCAGCAGCCGCCGGTCGTCAAGGCCGCGCGCGAAGGTCGCCCACGCCAGCGTGAAATAGACGGCGCCGACGACGACGGCCAGGTGCGCCTCCCACGGCTCCCACGGGCTTTTCTCCAGAAGCGAGTAGTACGCGGTGCCGTAGTACAACGCCGCGTTGCCGAGCAGCAAGATGAGGTCGGGGGCGTCCGAGGGGAGCGCGCCCCGGATGTTGAAGCGCCAACTCGGGACGAGGAACAGCGCGAAGAAGAGCGTCGTGACGCCGAACATCGGTCCGAGCTTGTCGGGGTGATAGTCGCCGACGAAATAGTTTTGCAGCCAAAGCTGAACGAGGGCGAAGGCCAGAAGATTGAGCCAGCGCCAATTACGGAAGGTCGAGACGGCCAGAGTTCCGGAGGCGAGCAAGGCGAGGTACGCGAACAGGGGGACCTCGCGGACCACTCCGGTCGACAGCAGCGCCGGCGTCGCGAAGCCCCCGGCCATCGCGATCACGATGACGCTGAGCGAGGCGTAGCGCAGCGCCAGCACGACCGCGGTCAACGTCACCAACGCCATCGCGCCGAAGGCCGGAAGCTGCTCGATAAGGCCGTAAAAATGGAACGCCCCGAAGATGGACAGGTACAGGATGCCGAGACCGCCGCCGATCAAGGTCTGTCCATAGAGCGCCGCGCCACGGCGCTGCAGCCCATCCCCGAAGGCGATGAAGGACGCGCCGGTGATGAAACCCATGACGACGCGCCCGGTCGGGCCGATCCATTGATTATCGAACGCGAACTTGAGGAAGAACGAGACGCCCAGCAGGAAAATCGCCATCCCGACGCGGAACAGCCAGCGCCCCTCGGTGAGGTCGTCCATCGCCGACGCGGACGGGGGCGGAACCGCGGGCTTGGGGAGGGCCGAACGAACGGCCGCGGGCTGAGACAGGGGAGCGGGGCGTTTCGGCGCGGGAGGCGGAGGGGGCGGCGCGGCCGCGGGCGCCGACGGCGTGGGGGCGGACGCGGCAGCCGGCCGTTCCGAAAGGCCGGAGAGACGAGCCTCCAACCGGCGGATCGTATCCGGAAGCTCCTCCAGCCCCCGTATCCGAGTCTCAAGCGCGGTCAAACGTTCCTCCAACGCCCGCCCCAACTCCGGCCGATGATCGAGATCGCCCTCGGGCTCGTCCCTGAAAAGTTTTTCCGCCCATAGACCGACGACCACGGCCGCCGCGAGGGGCAGAATCGCCAGGAACCTCGCCCCCACGGCCGGGCCTCCCTGGTAGTTGGAAAAGCCCGCGAGGAGAACGATGCCGCCGCCGAAGGCGCCGAAAAGCATTCCCCAGGTCAGTCCGAGGCCGCGGTACCTCGCCGAGCCGAAAAAGGCGGCGACGCTCGCCCCGGCCGTGCAGACGACCAAGAGCTTGATGGTTTCCACCCAGAAGTAGCCGGGGGCGCCCCAGGAGCGATGGAAGTTGAAAAGACTCGACAGGATGCCGAGCGCGATCATCGTGGCGGCGAACATGCCGACCCCGGCGAAAAAAGCGCTGACGGCGCGGCCGATCGAGCGGGCGTTCATTGGGCCATCCCTGTGATAACGGACAAATCCCGGATCGTCAAGGCCCGTTTCGACCGCGGCTCCGAAGTCCGCTGAAATTTGCGAGAATGTCCCGCGTGAAGGCTATTCTTTCGGTCGACGGCCTGCGCAAGAGCTTCGGCGGCGCCGCCGCGGTGGACGGCGTCTCGTTCCACGTCGAGCCGGGCGAGATCGTCGGGCTCTTGGGCCCCAACGGGGCCGGCAAGACCACGACGATCAACATGCTCCTCGGGGTCCTCGAGCCTGACGCCGGACGGATCGAGATGCCGGGCCGGGACCGCATGAACTTCGCCGCGGCCTACACCCCGCTTCCCGGCAACCTCACCGTGAACGAAAACCTGCGCGTGTTCGGGATGATCTACGGGGTCCGAGACCTCGCGGCGCGCGTCGCGGAGCTGCTGCGCCGCTTCGATCTGGAGAAATACAAGGACGCGAAGGCCGGGGTCCTGTCCTCCGGCGAGCAGACGCGGCTGTGCCTGGCCAAGGCGATGCTGAACGACCCCGAGCTGCTGCTGCTCGACGAGCCGACGGCCTCGCTGGACCCGTCGGTCGCGCGCGAGATACGCGCCCAGATCAGGAGCTTCACGGCACGCGGCACGGCGGGGGTGCTGTGGACCTCGCACAACATGCACGAGGTCGAGGAAGTCTGCGACCGCGTGCTGTTCCTCTCCCACGGGAAAATACTGCTCCAAGGCGACCCGCGGACCTTGCCGGCCCAACAGGGCAAAAAGACGCTCGAGGACCTGTTCGTCGCGATCGCGCGCGAGCCCCTTTCCTTATGAAGATCCGCCGCCTGCTCGCCGTCGCGATCCGCCAGTTCTACCTGATACGCGGCAGCCCGTCTCGGGTGCTCCCGATGTTCGCCTGGGTGACGGTCGACATGGCGCTGTGGGGCTTCCTGACGCGCTACCTCAACAGCGTATCCTCGGCGGGCTTCAACTTCGTCCCGACGATGCTCGGCGCGGTGCTGTTGTGGGACTTTTTCACGCGCGTGATGCAGGGCGTCACGACGGCCTTCTTCGAGGACGTCTGGTCGCGCAACTTCCTGAACTTCTTCGCCTCGCCGCTGACGACCTCCGAGTACCTGGGAGGGCTCGTGGTCTCCAGCGTCGCGACCAGCGCGGTGGGGCTGACCGCGATGCTGCTTCTGGCCGGTCCGGGCTTCGGGCTGTCTTTCGTGGCCTACGGGGCGATGCTCGCGCCGTTCGTCGCGATCCTGTTCGTGTTCGGCGTGGCGCTGGGGATCATGGCCGTGAGCTTCGTCCTCCGGCTCGGCCCGGCCTCGGAGTGGCTCGTCTGGCCGATACCGGCGCTGATCGCGCCGTTCGCCGGCGTGTTCTACCCGATCTCGACCTTGCCGCGCTGGATGCGCGCGGTCTCGCGCCTTCTTCCCCCGGCCTACATCTTCGAGTCGATGCGGGCGATCATCCTGGGCGGCTCCGCCCGCGCCGCGACGGTTTGGGCCGGGCTCGCCTTGGCCGCGGCCTACCTGGCGGCGGCCTTCTGTATCTTCACGTTCACCTACCGCTACGCGGTGCGCCACGGCCTCATCGCGCGCTACAGCGCCGAAAGCGTCAGCTAAAGTCACGCTCCCTGCCGGGAACTCTTGAAGGCCCGGAACGTATTTGTTTACATGAGCCTTCGCGCTGCCGAGGCGCCCGCCGTGGACGGGCTCAGGGAGAGACCCATGAAAGGAACGCTTGCCGTCGTCGCCGTCCTCGTCGCTTCGTTGGCCGCCCCCTCGTTCGCGGCGCCCAATAAAAAGAAGCCGCGGCCCGAGAAGAACAAGCAGTTCCAGCAGAATCATCCCCGCCGGACCCAGGTGCTCAAGCGCGGCGACCGCCAGAACGCGCGCGTCAACCGCGCCGTAAACCGCGGCAAGCTGACTCCCCAGCAAGGCGCCCGGATACACGAGCAGGAACAGTCCATCCGCAACCAGGAGCAGCGCGAGGCGGCGGCCAACGGAGGGCGCATCACGCCCGCCGAGCAGCGGCAGCTTAACCGCGAGGAGAACGCGGTCAACCGGGAGATCCACCGCGACGAGCGCATGGACGCGCGGAACGCGGCCGGACATCCCGAGAACGCCGCCGGCTTCCAGAAGAACCATCCGCGGCGGACCGAGGTGCTGAAGCGCACCGACAGGCAGAACGCCCAGGTCAACCGGGCCGTGCAGGACAAGAAGCTCACCGACCAGCAAGGCGCGCAGATCAAATCCGAGGAGCAGTCGATTCGCCAAGAGGAACAGCAGGACGCGGCCCAAAACGGGGGCCGCATCACCAAGGATCAGCAGCGCCAATTGAACCGCGAGGAGAACAACGTCGAGCGGGAGATCCGCAGCGACGAGAAGCAGGACGCCGCGACCCCGGCGCAGTAAGCGGCCTGCCGATCAAGAAGAAGCCCTCCCTCGGGAGGGCTTCTTTTTTCAGGCTAGATTTTCCGGCTGTCGTAGGCCCAGTGCAGCAAGGCTTGGCGCTGGCGCCGGCGACAGGAGATGTCTCCCGCGCGGGACCCCGAGAGTTTCATGGTAGTCTTTGAACCTGACAGCCATCGGAGAAGCCCATGATAACCGTTCGCGCTCCTCCTTATCGCGGCGCTGTCACGATTCCTTGTCCCGCGAGCGGACGTATCCGGGAGAACCTGGCGGCCCGACGCGCTTGAAAGCTACAATCACGCGGTGCGAATCATCCCTTGCCTGCTTTTCGCGGCGCTGCTGGGCTGCGCCGGCCGGTCGCCTCGGCGCCTCGATACCCAAAACGACTCCATACGATGCGAGATCGGCATCGTCGGAGGCGGGCCGGCCGGAGTCTATCTCTCTTATCGCCTGGCGCCGCGCTACGGGGACGGCGTCTGCCTGTTCGAGAAGGAAGCGACGCTCGGCGGACGCATACGCGACGAGGAGCTCGACGCCTCGCCGCGGCCCGTTCACGTCGGCACCGGCGCGCGGCGGGTCAACGTCACGCAGGACTTCGTGCGCGCGCTGGGCCGCGAGCTGGGAATCGAGTTCCAAACCCCGGAGCCGCGCGCCCAGCTTATACAGCACCAGGGCCGGTTCGGCTACTCCTCCGAGGCTTTCGTCGACCTCTACCCCGGCCTGATCAAGCCCGACGCCCGTTTCGCGGGCGACACGCGCGAGGACAAGATCTACGCGATGCTCCTCGCGGACGAGAACGCCTCCACGGCGGCCCGGTATCCGAGCCTGCGCGCCTACATCTCGACCGTGGCGGGGCCCGACGCGGTCCCGTTCCTGCGCGCCTCCTCGCGCTTCCATGGGGATTTCGACTACGACGTCTCGGCGCCCAACTACCTGAGCATGCTCCGCCACGAGTCCGCGCTCAGCTCCGTCAACCTCTACCCCGTCGGCGGCATGAGCGCCTTCATACGCGGCATGGAGTCGGCCGCGCGGGCTCGCGGCGCACGATTTTTCACGGCCGAGCCGGTGCTCGAGATCGAGCGCGACGCGCGCGGGACGGACTACGTTCTGCGTACGCCGCTCCACCGGGCCGCGGTTGCCAAACTCGTGCTCGCGGTCCCTCCGGCCGGGCTGGACCATGTCGGCGGCGCGATCCCGGCGGCTCTGCGGGCGGCGCCCGAGTATCGGGCCCTGCTTCCGATCAAGGTCGTGGTCATCAATCAAACGTGGGACCGCCGCTGGTGGGAGAACGTCCGGAACCCGGCCGCCCAAGGCGACGCCGCCAAGACGTGGCGCGCCTGGAGCACCGATCAATGCGTGACCCACGTCGAGATACCCCAGGAACCTTATCTCGCGGCGGCGAACGTCACCCGCTCCGTGTACACCGACGATCCGAAGTGCGTGGACTACTGGCGGACGCTGAAGGACAAGGAAGGGATCGACGCGGTCGGGCGCGAGGCGTCCCGCGGGCTATCGACGCTCTTCAACCACGGGCTTGACAACGTCCACGTCGAGGTCCCGAGGCCGCTGCGGACCACGATGCGGTTCTGGCCCGGCGGTTGGTACTACGTGCGCGCGGGAAGCGCCGTCTCGAACAAGCGCATCTCGGAATGGGCGCTGCATCCGTTGACCGATCAGGAGAACCTGTCGCTCATCGGCGAGGCCTACTGGCCCGATCGGCCCGGCTGGAGCGAAGGCGCCTACTTCTCCGCGAACGCCTTGCTCGACGCCCGCTTCAAGGACGTTCCCCACCCGCGCTGACCGTCTCCCCGCGCGCTCACTCGCACCAATCGACCGGGCTCTTAAGCTCGGAGGGGCACTCGCTCGGCAAGGTCCGCGCCGCGCGGTCTCCCTCGGGAGTCCCTAGGCGCAGCAAAGCCTTGCGCGCCCGCCAGAGAAGCGCCGGCTCGGTCATCGTGCCCTGAACGGAGGAGGGCGCGTCCATCCGGGCGATTCCCTCCAACGCGTACGCGGCGCCCAGGCGGTCCTCGAAGACGTTCGACGCCAGCCTCTCGATGAGCGCGGGCACGGCCGAGCCCGCCTCGGGCCCGATGCGGCCCAAGGCGAACCCCGCTAATTTTCTCGTTTGAGGATCGGGGTCGGCCAAGGCGCCGATCAGCGCCCGGGTCAGGCCGGCCTTGGCGGGCGCGTCGAGCTTATACGGCTTGAACGACCCCGGGAAGCGGCTCTCGAACTTCCAGTTGGCGTAGTTCAACCTGAACACGCGCTCCCACATCCCCCAGGACATGAAGATCACCGCGCCCATCACCAGGCCGGCCGCGAGTCCGAGACGCAGGAGGAATTTGAACAGCCTGCGCATCATCGGAAGAGACGCCACAACAGGAACGCGATGATCGCCAGACCGACGGCCACGAACAGCCTCGAGCTTCCCTTCCGAGGCTGGGGAGGCTTGCGCCAGGGATGGTGCACGCCGACGCCTATCAGCATCCCGGCGGTCGGCAGCCACAACAGCATGCCGCCGAAGAACGCGAGGGCGTTTCCCTGGGTATCGGTATTGTTCGGCAAAAGCATGGTCGTGATGCGCAGCAGGATCAACGTCATCGCCGCCACGCCGAGCCAGGAAAGCACGCCGGGCCTGATGATGTGCCACGCCAGAAGCGCGTAGCCCGCGTACAGCGGCCAGCAGTGCCACCAATAGCCCGAGCGGACGTAGTCCCTGACGATCATGAACGTGCCGGCCGCGTAGACCAGCATGTAGAACGCGTAGAAAAGGCGGCCGGAGCTTCTTCGGTACGCGGCGAGTTCGTCCTTCGAGTTGTCGCTCATGCGGGTTCCAGCAGGAAGTATAACGGGCGCGCCCGAGGACGCAAGGGGCTCGCGCCGTTTTGTAAGATGCCCTCGTCATGGACGAGCCTATCGAGCTGACGATCGACGGCATTCCGTGCGCCTTGGACGCCGTGCCGCCCGAGCTCAAGGCGCACGTCGAAAGAAGCGTCGCCGCCGCGCGTGCCGCCGCCGAGAAAGCCGGGGCCGGCAAGGCGACGCTGCGGATCAACATCAAGCGCGGGCACGCCTCGGCGTCTCCTGCAGGAAACGCGCCTCTGATTCCCGGGGTCCCATGCCCGGCGAGAGACGACACGTCGCCCGGTTCGGCGTCCGGGCCTTAGTGGCGGCGGCCCTTCTCCTCCTGGCCGTCGTCCTGGCCTTGCGGGGGCGGCTGAACGTTCAGCGCTGAGGGACGGATGCCCTGGCCCACGGACGAGCTTCGAGCCGGGACGCCGTTCTCCGACGCGCTCGCGCGCCATCCGGACGAGTTTCAACCGTGGGAGATCGGCCTTCTCGCGGTCGGAGAAAAGAACGGACGCATGGACGAGGCCTTCAACGATCTCGCCGAGATCCTCAACGGTCGAAGGACGGCCTTGCTGAACTTGGCGGCGAGATCGGCGCGGCCGCTCTTGATACAGGCTCTCACGCCTTGGATCGTCTTGGCCCCCGTGGGTTATCTCGCCGGATTTCCCGTCTATCTGGGCCTCGCGCTCGCGGGCTTTCTCGCGATGACGCCGGCAGGAGTGCTGCTGTTCTCCCGCAAGAAAGGGCTGGGCTTCCGTCCGAACGCCCTGCCGGGCTTTTCCAAGATGCTGTTCAGCCGCTGCCTGGCCGGTTTGGTCGAGGCCGGGGTGCACCCGGACGACGCGATCGCCGCCGCGGCCAAGACGGCGGGCTGCATGGAGCCGGGGCCGAGTCGTCCCGGCGAGCCGTTCCACGCCCGGCTCCGGCGCTGCGGCGTGCTCTCAAACGAGGAGCTGGCCGGCCTGGTCGTCTCCGAGGAATGCGGGCGGCTCGACGAAGGCTTGCGGCAATGGGCTAAGCGGACGCGCAAGATCTGGGACGAATCGCAAAACGCCTCCAGAATGTCGGAGATGCTTTGAACCCGCGTCCAAGCTTTCCAACGTCGCCGCGACCGGCTCTCGATCGAGCATGGACCGTGGCCCTGGTTCGGAGCCAGGACCCTGACTTTGGCCGACATCGTCACCGTTCACTGCGCGGAATTAAGGGACGGGGAGGAAACGGCCTTTCAGCCCGCGACCAGCTATTCGGTGCGGCTTCTTCTCAAGGACGGAAGGACCGTCAAGGCGGCGGCCTGGCTCGACGACCAAGACCTGGCGCTGTTCATCACTCAGTTCATCATGCAGTTGGCTTCGCGGCGTTAAGCCGCGGCCGCGGGGGAGGGGCGCCGCGGAAAATCTTTCCTCAAGCGCACCACCCCGCGGTAAGCGAGCAGGACGCCGATGACCGCGCCGTAGCGTAGCGGCCAGCGGCGGTCGGCCTTCACCAGCCACAGATAATGGATGACGGCGAGCACGGCCGCCGGGTAAACGAGCCGGTGCAGGGGGATCCACCACTTCCCTAGACGGCGGATCATCCCGTCGGTCGACGTCACGGCCAGCGGCGTGATGAGGACCAGCGCCGAGAAGCCCACGAGGACGTAGCGCCGCTTGGCGATGTCGTGGAGAAGGTCCCCGAGGTCCAGCTCCATGTCGATGCAGAGATAAGTCAGGAAATGCAGGGCGGCGTAAAAGAACACGAACAGGCCCAGCATGCGGCGGCGCTTCATCCACCACGACCAGCCGGTGAGGCGAGCCAGCGGCCTGACCGCCAAGGTGATGCAGAAGAAGTTGAGCGCCCAATCCCCTGTCTTGTGCTCGACGAACTCGACGGGGTTGACCCCCAAACCGGCGTGTAAGCCCAGCCAAACCATGCGCAGGAAAGGGGCGAAGCACAACAGCATCAGGGCGTCGGGCGCCCACGCCTGAGCCCACGTCCCCATCAGAAGTCCTTGGCCAGATCCATGCCTTTGTACAGGCCGGCCACCTGGTCCGCGTAGCCGTTGAACAGGAGGGTCTTGCGCTTGAAGAGCTCGCCGATCCGCCGCTCCTTGGCCTGGCTCCAGCGGGGATGGTCGACCGCCGGGTTCACGTTCGAGTAGAAGCCGTATTCCTCGGGCGCGGCGGCGTTCCAAGTGGTCGGCGGCTGCTTCTCGACGAGCCGGATGCGCACGATGCTCTTGATGCTCTTGAATCCGTACTTCCACG
Organism: uncultured Elusimicrobia bacterium; assembly: GCA_964566245.1. GTDB lineage: Bacteria > Elusimicrobiota > Elusimicrobia > CAZMIB01 > CAZMIB01 > CAZMIB01. Next base: position 15,224 of record CAZMIB010000050.1, read on the forward strand.
GAACCGCCAGCCGGAGAGGCGCGCCGTCCTGGTTCGGCAAAGGCTTGCCGTAGAGCCCGGTGACCAGGAAGGCCAGCGGATGCATGGCTTCGTCCATCCGCAAACCCTCGACATAGGGCCACTCCAGGACTTTCGTCTTCTGCCCCGGCATCCGCTCGGGGTCGTGAAGCGTGGTGAAGGCGACGTACTTGGCTTTCGCCGTCGGCTCCGCGTCCCGGAGCACGGAGCCGAGCGGGAACCCGGTCCAAGGCATGACCATCGACCAGGCCTCCACGCAGCGATGGCGGTAGATTCTCTCCTCGGCGGGGTGCCTGCGGATCAAGGCGTCGATGTCCCAGGTTTTCGGCTTGCGGCACGCGCCGTCGACGACCACCGTCCACGGCCTCGTCCGGAGCGTCCCGGCGTACTTCGCGGGATCGGTCTTCTCCACGCCGAACTCGTAGAAGTTGTTGTAGTGGGTGATGTCCTCGAAGGGAGTCGGGCTTTCCGTCGTGTCTAGGATGCTCCGGGCCCGCGCCCACTGCGGCACGGTAAGGCCCAAGGCGGTGAGACCCATGGCCTTCAGGAAGGACCGCCGGTCGAGGTAGACGCTCTCGGGCGTGATCTCCGACGCCTTGATATCTCCCGGTCGGAACGCGGTCATCGTGCCGATTCTAATGAATTAGTATCGGTCGTGGTAGCGCACCCAGAATTGGCCTCTGCCGCGCTCGTCTCTCCCCTTAGGGACGAGGTCGAGGAATTGGTAGGTGGGGTTGACCATGTCGATGCCGCGCGCGAAGGTCGAGTAAGTATGGAAGACGGCGCCGCGCTTGTCCTTGAAGAACACGCTGATCCCCTCGCGATCCGTCATGCCGCCCATCGGAACCTTCTCGTAGTTGTAGAACACGCGCCCGCTCTTGAGCTCCTCGGGGCGGAACGAGGCATGGAGGTCGTAGTTGAAATCGTTTCCCCCGCTGGACAGCCACTTGAACTTCCAGCCCATCCGCTTTTGGAACGGCTTGATCTCCTTCCACGGCGCCCGCGAGATCGCGGCGAAGCTCACGTCGCGCGCCTTCAGATGCGGCAACATGCCGTCGTAGTGGTCGGCCCAGAACGAGCAATGCGGGCAGCCCGACTTCCAGCCGGGCCCGAACATGAAATGATAGATGACGAGCTGGCTTTCCCCCCCGAACAGCTCGGCGAGCGTCTCTCGGCCCTTCGGGCCGTCGAACGCGTAGTCCTTGTCGACCTTGACCCAGGGAAGCCGGCGGCGGCGCTCGGCAAGCGCCTCCCGCGCATGCGAGAATTTCTTCTCCTCCCGCAGGAGCTTCTTGCGCGCCTTGAGCCATTCCTTCGAAGACACGATCCGATTCTTCATCATTTATTCCGCATCCCCATGCCCTGTTGGAGTTGGAGCGAAATATCGGTGTGGTGATGCACGAGCTTCCACCCGCCGCTTTCGCGCCGGAAGATATTCGTCGCTCGATGGCTCACGGCCACGCGCTTCCCTTGCGGGTCCTGGTTGAAGCCGGTTTCCACGCAAATGGAATAGCCCATGTCCTTCGTCGCATGGACGACCAGCTCCTCGCAGTCGACGCGCCCGCCCAAATTTAGAGCGGCGGCCTTATCGAACTCGGAACTGACGGCCTTCCACCCGGACAAACGGCCGCCGAAAGGACCCATTTGGGTCACGTCGTCCTGGTGCGACCAAACGGCGTTCATCAACGCCGTGTCGCCGGTGAACATCGCGTTAAGCGCGACGTAGAATTGATCGCTCGCCGCGCGGACTTCCTTTTCGTACTCGCTCATGGATGACGTGGCTCCTGGACCGAGTTAATCGCTGCGCCGAGTATCCCAAATGAGCCGACGGCGATGCAATGAAGCCGTCCTTGGGCCCGGTTTCTCAGGGCCAAGGATGCTTCGGGTAGCGGCGTTGGAGCTCGCGCTTCACGGTCGGGTAGGTGTTCTTCCAAAAGGAGCTCAAGTCCTGGGTCTTCTGCACCGTCCGCTGGTTGGGCGCGAGGATGTCGAAGGAGACCGGCAGGCGGCCGTCGCAGAGGCTCAAGGTCCCGTGCATCCTGATGAAATCGGCCAGGCGGGCCTGCAACTCCGCGGGCTGGGACTCGAAATAGGTGAATCGGCCGATCTTCCCCGACGGCAGCTGGAACGTGACGGGCAGCGTGCGGGCCAGGAAGCGGGCCAAGGCCGGGCCCAGGTAGTTCTCGATGTGCGGCAGCAAAGCGACCCGCTCGATCTGCTCGAGCTTGGTCCGGCCGCCGCAGGCTTCGCCGTAGATCAGGCGCCAGTCGTCGGGGCCCATCTCGGGGTAGCCCATGTCGGGATAGAACGCGCGCATGAGCTTGATCCGCGTCACGAATTGGCGCGCCTTGTCGTCCAATCCCGGATGCTCCAGCTCGCCCGCGGCGAACTTCTCGGCCCAGATCTCGGCCGCGGCCTCGCGGTCGTCCTTGCGCGGGGCGCGGCGGTCCAGGACGAGCCCGCGGAACATGAGCTGCTCTTCATGAATGACGCGCCGCTTGCGCTCGTCGAACGTGGAGGCCTTCCGCCAGGCGCACTCGTGCGGGAAGGCGCTTTGCACCGCCTCGGGGAGAACAGGCAGGAACAGATGGACCTCGACCTGCCGCGCCTCCCCCCTGCCCGCGCGTTCGCGGACGTCGAGCGCGAGGATCAGGGAAGGCGGCTCCTTCCCGGCCGACAACAAGGCCCCGCGTCCGTTGGCGAGGCGGTAATAGGCGCCTTCACCCTCGCGCGCCGCGAGCCGGTCGGAAAACGCGCTCAGCCAGACGCGCTCGAGCGCGCCTTTCGGGGCGGGGCGCCCTGTCGCGCCGCGCTCCGCCGAGCGCGTGAGCTGGCGCAGGACCTCGCCGGTCTCGCGCGGGAAGTCGCCCGCGTCGCTCAAGAGGTCACGGGACAGGGCCGAGAGATCGGCGCCGCGCTCCCGGCGAAGCTGGTCGGAGGTCTCGAAAATCGCGGCCATCGCGCAGGCGCGCTCGAAAGCCTCGGAACCCAGGGCTCGAGCGTCCTCCAGCGCGGCGGCGACCGGGGGCGCCGCGGGATACGCCAGCAGCGCGCGGCCCCGCGGCGTGACGCGAGCCTCGGCGTCCAACGCCTTCAGCGCCTCGAGCCCCCGGCGGGCGTCGGCCCAGGCGGCGGCGGGAGGCGGGGTC
>CAZMIB010000051.1:0-18229 GCA_964566245.1 uncultured Elusimicrobia bacterium
GCACGGCCGCCGCGCTGGGGATCTCGGACCGCGACGAGGTCTGGCTCGCCTCCGCCCGCGGCCGGCTGAAGGTGAAGGCGCGCGTTCTCGACTCCGCCATGCCGGGGGTCGTGAGCGCGCCGTTGGCGCTCGGGCATTCGTCGTACGGCCGGTACGCGAAGGGCGTCGGCGTCAACCCGATGGATATAGCGGACGGTCTTGAGACGACGCGCGTCCGACTGGAGAGGGCATGAGCGAGAAAGAAGGCTCGTCGAGACGGGATTTCCTGGCGGCCGCCCTGACGGGGGCCGCGGCGACGGCGGCCGCGGGGCTGCGCGCCTTCGCGAAGGGGACCGCGGGCGCGGGGCAGGAGCCCGCCGCGCCTCCCAAGCCCGGGGAGCACCGCTGGGGAATGACGATCGACCTCGACAAGTGCACCGCCTGCGGGGCGTGCGTCGTCGCCTGCTCGCAGGAGAACAACCAGATGCTGGGCTCTCCCGAGGAGGCGGCGATGGGACGGGTGATCCGCTGGATCAAGATCCTCCCGTTCCACGAGGGCGAGTTCCCGTCGCCGAAGTCGCGGCTGGCCCCGATGCCGTGCCAGCAGTGCGACAACCCGCCGTGCACGAAGGTGTGCCCGGTGTACGCGACGTTCAAGAACGAGGAGGGGATCGTCGGCCAGGTGTACGCGCGCTGCATCGGCTGCCGCTACTGCGTGAACGCCTGCCCCTACACCTGCAAATCCTTCAACTGGAAGGTGCCGGAGTGGCCCGCGGAGCTGCAGGCGGAGCTGAACCCCGACGTCTCGGTCCGCCCGAAGGGCGTCGTGGAAAAATGCCTGTTCTGCCACCATCGGTTGCAGCGCGCGAAGGAAAAGGCGTCGGCCGAGGGCGGACGCCCGCTCGCCGAGAAGGACTACCAGCCGGCCTGCGCGGAGGTCTGCCCCGCCAAGGCGATCGTCTTCGGCGATCTGAACGATCCGGACTCCGACGTCTCGATGCTGTCCAGAAGCGACCGGGCGTTCCGGCTCCTCGAGGAGCTCGGGACGGACCCCAAGGTAACCTATCTCAGGGAAGGCGCGTGAGACGACCATGACCAACGCGGGATCCATCGAGGAACGGCCGGAAAGGAAGGCGGGCGGGCAAGGCGGCCCCGGGGGCCGGCCTTGGACGCTTTACGTCCAGGTCGCGGCGGCGGCGGGCTTCAGCGCCTTCGCGGTCGCGGTCAACTGCTGGTTCGTCTGGCGCGCCTTCGAGCTGAGGCGGCTGCACGACGCCTGGCTGCCCGCGGTCGCGATCGGCTCGCTGATCGGGCCGTTGTTCATCCTGTTCTCGGCGATCATCTGGACCTTGGTGTTGAGGATCGCGGCCCCCTGCCGGCCGCGCGTCGAGACCGAGCTGCTGGAGTCCGAGACCGTCCTCGTGGCCCCGATGCTCCAACCCCCGAGCCCGCGCATGAAGGCCCTGGCCGCCGCGCTGGCCGCCGTCGCGCTGTGGGCCGCCTTCGCCTGGGGCTGGCAGATATGGCACGGCCTGACCGTGACCGGCCTGAGCAGCCCGGTCTTCTGGGGCTTCTACATCACGAACTTCGTGTTCTTCATCGGCATCTCGCACGCCGGAACGCTGATCTCGGCGATCCTGCGCATCTCGAACGCCGAATGGCGGCGCTCGATCACGCGCTCGGCCGAGGTGATAACCTGCCTGGTCCTGATGTTCGGCGCCGGCAACATCATCCTCGACCTCGGCCATCCCGAGCGCGCGCTCAACGTCTTCCTCGCGGGCCGGCTGCAGTCGCCGCTGCTCTGGGACGTGTGCAGCATCACCACCTACATCACGGCCAGCACCCTGTACCTCTACCTGCCGCTGATCCCGGACATCGCGATTGTGCGCGACCGCGTGAGCGGCTGGCGGCGCGGCTTCTACGAGCTGCTGTCCCTCGGCTGGACCGGCAGCCCGGAGGAGCGGCATCTGCTCGAGAAGTGCATCTCGATCATGGCGATCGTGGTGATCCCGGTCGCGATCTCGGTGCACACGGTCGTCTCTTACGTGTTCAGCATGACCGTGCAGCCGATGTGGCACTCGGCCATCTTCGGGCCGTACTTCGTGGTCGGCGCGATCTTCTCGGGCATCGCGGCGCTGATCCTCGCGATGGCCGTGCTGCGCTGGACCTACGGCCTCGAGGACTACCTCAAGCCGATCCATTTCGAGAACCTCGGCCTGCTGCTGCTCGTGATGAGCTGCCTGTGGTTCTACTTCACCTTCTGCGAGTACCTGACGACCTGGTACGGGGGCGAGCCCGAGCACATGGTCATCTTCCGCTCCAAGTTCAGCGGGCCGTACGCGCCGCTCTTCTGGCTGATGGTGGTCACCTGCTTCGCGGCCCCGTTCGCCGTGCTCGTCTCCCCGCTGAGAAAGACCGTGCGCGGCGCGGTGATCGCGTCGATCCCCGTCTGCGTCGGCATGTGGCTGGAGCGCTTCCTGATCGTCGTGCCGACCCTGGTCCGCCCCCGGCTGCCCTTCGACCTCGGGCATTACAGCCCGTCGTGGGTCGAAGTCTCGCTGTTCGCGGGCTGTCTCGCCGCGTTCACGTTGCTGTACCTCGTTTTCACGCGCCTCTTCCCGATCGTCTCGATCTGGGAGGTGCGCGAGGGCCGGGAAAGCGCCGTCGCGGAGGTCTCCCAAAGGGTGGCCTCCTACTTCCCCGGGGAGCGCGCGTCGTGAACCGCCTGCGACGCCGGGCGAGCCCCCCCGCCCAGGCGTTCGCGACGCGAGCCGGTCACAGGAGGGAGTTATGTTCGACCTAAGCTGGCCGGAGCTGCTGCTCATCCTCATCGTGGCGCTGGTCTTGTTCGGCCCCGGGCGCGTCGAGACGGCCGCCCGCTCGCTCGGCAAGTCCATCAACGCCTTCAAGGCAGGCCTCAAGGAGTCGCTCGAGGACACGCAGGAGACGGCTAAGAAGTAGCGCGCGCCGACGTCTCGAAGGACAAGCCTCCCGCCCGTGACATTTGGGAGGCCGCCGGGGGAAACTAGGAGCTCCTCCGACGGCCTCCTCGCGCGCCTCGCCGGCCGCCGTTCCGCCGGTCCCGAAGCGCTTCCGACGGCCGAAAAACCATCTCAGGCCGCGAAACCGGCCGAAATCGAGACCATCTCTGACCGCCTCTTTCCACCATGAGGCTCCGACGCCCTTTTTGACCTCGAAATTTGACGCGCGCCGCTCGATCTATTAATATCCTATAATCCTGTTTACGTTTAATATGAACATAGGATTATAAACTATGCCTAAACTTGTAGCCGTTTCGCCTGTCGGAAAAAACGGACAGACGGTGGTGCCCTCGACCATACGCAGACTGTTCGGCATCGACGGCGGGGGGAAGCTGGTCGGGTTCTACCTGGAGGGCCGGCGCGTGGAGCTCGCGCCCGTCTCCGTCGTGAGAGCGCGGTTGCGCCCGGAGCCGGCGGCCGCGGGGGCGGCGAAGCGGCCGGCGAGCCCGGCGAAGGCGCCGGGGAAGGGGAAGAAGACTAAGGCCGGCTGAAAAGCTTCCGCAGGGCCTCGACCCTGCGCCGGTTCACGCCCATGTCGCTGTAGCCCTTCCGCGACGATGAGCGCACGTCGATCTTATGTCCGGCGGCGTCCAGGACCAGCTCGACGTCGTCCTTGAACCGCATGAGCCGAGACGTCGCGACCGCGTGAAGATAACCGGGCGCGGACTCCTCGACGCGCGTCCGAGGCAGGCTCTCCACCGCCTCGCGCGCTTTCTTCCACGCCGCATCGGCGTCGCCCGAGAAGACGAGCGGCTCGATCCTCCGCTCCGGGTTCGTCGCGAGGCTGGACACGCAATGCGGCTCCGGCCCGCAGTCCAAGGAGCGCGGCGAAGCCGGCTGGGCCGACGCGAGAGGCGATAAAAAAGCCAGAAGGGGTAAGGCGGTCATGGCCGGGAAGGCGGCGTCAGTCGCCGAAAGACTTCTTCCAGCGGACCGAGTACACGTGGGTTCCCTTCGCCTTGCCGGCGCCGAGCGCCGTGAAGAAGGACAGGTTCCAGGGACGGAGGACGACGTTGATGCCGGGCTGCGGTCCGGCGTCCGAGTGGATCGTGTAGCCCAAGTCCGCGCCGTTCAGGAGTTGCTTCTCGTGGCCGAACGGGAAGTAGTTCATGACGAACGGCTCCAGGCGCAGAGGCCCGGCGTTGAACTGCGGCGAGATCCCGAACTGCATGCCGGGCGTGCTGAGGTCCTGCTTCTCGGTTCCGGCGGCCCCGAAATCGACTGTGTCGTGCAGCGACTCGTAGTGGAACCCGAACAGCACCGGCAGGCGGAACCCCTCGCCCTCGAAGGCGTCCCAGATCACCGACGCCGCGAGCAAGCCGCCGTTTGACTTGTTGTCGTAAGGCCCGGGGCCGGCTCCCGGCAACGGCGAGGGCGAGACGTAGCTTCCCGTGCCCGAAAATCCCAGTCCGGTCAGGCCGAGCGCGAAATGGTCGCTGAGCCCGTAGACCAGGCTTCCCGCGCCGCCCGCGCCCGACACATCCTTGTAGTCATCGATGCCGCTGGTCGTGTTGAACGTCTTGGACTTGAAATAAACCGGCGAGAGGCTGATGTCCCACTTGCCCTTCGCGATCGGATCGAGCGGCATCGAGAGCGGTACGAGGCCGGCGACCACGAAGTTCGCGGCGAACGGCTGGGCGCGCGCCGCGCTCGAAAGGAGCAGGAGGAGAAATCCGGCCGCCGACAGGAGCCTCGGTCGCGCCATCGTCGTTATTCTGCGCTATTTCCCTGAGGTCCGCAAGAGCTGAAGCTGGTCCTCGATGGGACGAAGCGCCTCGCCCGGCTTCGGCTCCTCGGGCCACGGTTGAGGGACGATGCCGGGGGGGAGGAAGAACAGGCCGTTCTGGTACATCATTTTGAGCAGCCGGTCCTCCGTCTCGCGAAGGTCTCGGCCGAGCGGGGAGCCGTTGTCGACGATCAAGGTCCCGTCGGCGCCCGCGGCCATGTAGGCGTGGCCCGGGGTCCGCGCGTCGGCGTTCATGATGATCGCGCCGGTCGGCGGGCGATAGAAGGCGGCGTCCCACGGAATCCAGCCGGCCCGGTCGAGGGCCGTCGTCAGGTTCACGACGGCGTCCGTGTTGGTCCAGTAAAGAGGATTGTCGCGCCGCTCGTTGAAGTCGTCGCGGAAGTCGTAGCCGGCGCGCTTGTACGCCTCGCGGAGCATCTCCGACATGAACTCCGCGCAGGGGACCTCCGGGAAGCCGTGCCGGACGGCCGTCCCGAGCACCGCGATCGACCACGCCCCGTGCGTCTGCACCTCACCCTCGTCCTCGAAGCGCCGCGAGTACTCCCTGGCGAGCGCGGCTTCCTTGGGGTCTCCCCGGCCGTTGATGAACAGCAACCGGCCGCGCTCGGGGTTGGAGATGTCGCCGGCCTTCGTCAGCTCGGCGAAGATCGCGGTCCACTTCGCGCGCTCGGCCTCGCTCTGAGACGCGGGGTCGACCGCGCGGTTCAGCCGCTCCTTGAAGCGCTTACGGAACGCCCTCGTGAACGTCGCCTTCGGCCGGCCCGCGGGAGTGAAGTTGCGCGAGAAATCGTCGTCCTCCGCGCCGAAGGCGGCGGAGGCGGCCAGGCAGGCCAGCAGCAACAGCGATAGCACTCTCATGATCGGGCGATACTAACAAGTTCCCTCGACGGGGACAAGACGGGCGGAAAAGCGTATACTCCGGGCCATGAACGCGCTCCAGGAGTGGCAGAGTTTCTACGTCCTCGTCGGATCCGCGGCCGGCGCCTTGATCGGCCTGCAGTTCGTGCTGATGGCGCTGATCGCCGACCTCCCGGTGGCGGCGAGCCTCGGCCAGGCCGCGGGAGCCTTCGGCACGCCGACCGTCGTCCACTTCTCCGCGGCGCTGGTGATCTCCGCCTCGTTGAGCGCGCCCTGGCGCGCCCTCGGCGTCCCAACGGCCTTCTGCGGCGCGGTCGGAGTCGCCGGGGCGGCCTATGTCCTCTCCACGGCAAGGCTCCTCACGCGGCAAACCTCGTACCGCCCCGACCCCTCCGACTGGTTTTTCTACGTCGCGCTGCCGTTTGCGGCCTACGCGATCGTCGCCGCCTCGGGCCTCGCCGCGGCGCTGGACGCGCGCGACGGGCTGTTCGGCCTGGGCGCGGCCTCGCTGCTGCTGCTCCTGATCGGCATACGCAACGCCTGGGACAGCGTCACCTACCACGTCTTCGTCCACCGGCCGTCGCTGCGGAAATCCCATCGCGACTAGGCCGGTCTTGCGCCGAGCGCGCCGGTCCGCTACGCTCTCCACACCATGAAGCCGCGGCAGCCCCGACGAGCGGACCGCGCGGTCGAATCTCCGGAGCGCGGCTTCGACCCGAGGCTCGGCGATTTATTCCTCGTCGTCGCGACCGTGCTCGCGTACGGCTGGGCAATCGCGCGCTGCGGCTACATCTGGGACGACGATTTCTACGTCACGGGCAACGGCCTGCTGCGCTCGCTCGCCGGGTTGAGCGCCCTCTGGACGCGCTTCGGCCATCTCCACGGCGGCACGGTCCAGTACTACCCGGTCACCTTCACCGCGTTCTGGCTGCAGTACCACCTGTGGGGCCCGCATGCCTGGGGCTACCACGCGATCAACGCCCTGCTGCACGGCGTCAACGCCGTCCTGGTCCGCCGCCTCCTGTCGCGCCTGGGCGTGCCCGGCGCCTTCCTCGCCGCGGCCGTGTTCGCTTTGCATCCGGTGCACGTGGAATCGGTAGCCTGGATCACGGAGCTCAAGAACTGCCTCTCGGGAACTTTCTACCTGCTGTCGCTCGGCCGCTTCCTGCGTTTCTTCGGTCTCGTGGAGGGAGAAACGGGCGAGGGCCGGCCTTCCGAGTATCTTACGGGGCTGATCCTGTTCGCCTGCGCGCTCGGCGCCAAGACCGTCACCGCGACCTTGCCGGCGGCGATCCTGCTGCTCCTATGGTGGCGACGCGGCGCTATCCGCCCGCGCGACGCCGCGGCGATGGCGCCTCTGCTGGCCCTGGGCGCCGCCGCGGGCGCCGTGACCTCACGGATCGAGCACACGCAGGTCGGAGCCGCGGGCAGGGATTGGGCGCTCACGGCGGCGCAGCGCTGCGTGGTGGCCGGACGGGCCCTGTGGTTCTACGCGGCCAAGCTTGCCTGGCCCGCGACGTTGTCCTTCAACTACGCGCGCTGGAGCGTCCCTCCCGGACTCTCCTGGCAAGCGGCCTATCCGCTCGCCGTCCTGGCGCTCCTCGGCGCGCTCTGGGGCCTGCGAGGTAGGCTCGGCCGTGGACCGCTTGCGTCCGTTCTCTTCTTCGCCGGAACCCTGACTCCCGCGCTCGGCTTCGTGAACGTCTATCCCTTGCGCTACTCCTTCGTCGCGGACCATTTCCAATACCTGGCGAGCCTCGGGCTCATCGCTCTGTTCGCGGCGGGGGCCGCGCGGGCGGGGCGGGCCGCCTCGGCCGCCTTGCTCGTCGTCCTCGCCATCCTGACGTTCCGGCGCTGCGCCGCCTACGAAAGCCTCGAGACCCTGTGGTCCGACACGATCGCGCAGAACCCGGCGAGCTGGATGGCCGAGAACAACCTGGGGAACCTGCGCGTGGATCAGGGCCGGCTCGAGGAGGGCATCGCGCATTTCCGACGGGCCCTGGAGATCAGTCCCGGGTACGCGGAAGCCCAGAGCAACTGGGGCCGCGCGCTCTTCCTGGCGGGCCGGCCCGAGGAGGCCATCCCTCATCTCGACGAGGCCCTGCGCCTGGGAGCGTTGTCGCCTGTCGTGCACAACAACGCGGTGGCCCACGACAACCTGGGCCTGGCCTTGCTGCGGCAGAACAAGGTCGACGCGGCCATCGCGCAGTTCCGGGAATCGGCGGCCGTCGAGCCGAGTTACGCGGAGGCGCATACCGACTTGGCCGCAGCCTTGATTCAGCAGGGGCGGGGGGACTTGGCTCTGCCGGAGGCGCAAGAAGCCCTGCGCCTCGACCCGTACGACGCGAACGCGCGCTGCAACCTGGCGTTGATCCTGAGCTCGGCCGGCCGGCGGGACGAGGCGGTCGCCCAGTACCGCGAGGCCATCCGCCTGAAGCCGAACCTCGCCGACGCGCACAACAACCTGGGCGTGCTGCTAGGCCAGCAGAACCGGCCGGCCGAGGCCGTCGCGGAGTTCCGCGAGGCGCTGCGCCTTAAACCCGGCCTCGGCAACGCCCACTTCAACCTGGGTCTGCTGCTCCGCGTCCAAGGCGAGCTGGACGCGGCCATCGCGCAGTTCCAGGAGGCGGTCAGCCTCGACCCCACCCTCGAGCCCGCGCGCCGCTACCTGCAGGACGCCCTCAAGCTCCGGACCCACCGAAACGCCACGCCGCCGCAGTCCTAGGTCGCCGAAGCGGCGAGAGTTGCGGGAACCGAAGCGTCCAGCTCCTATCGATCGTTCTCCTTAAGGGAGGGGGTTCAGTTCTCTGGCCCCCGGGTTCGCGAAGCGAACCGGGCTGGCCGAGAACGCCGAAGGGGGAGGGTGAAACCCTCCCCCTCGGAAAGCGCCCGGCGGGTACCTTCGAAGCGAGTTCCAGCGAGCGCAGCCCGCCGGGGGTATCTCCCCCGAGCAGCCCGCCGAAGGCGGGCGCGCAGGGCGCGGAGAGAGGGGCGCGAAAACTGGGGTGACCGACGGGGCTTGAACCCGCAACCTCCTGGGCCACAGCCAGGCGCTCTGCCGATTGAGCTACGGCCACCGATAGGGGTGAGGACTACGTGGCGGAGCCATTCTACCATACCCCGTCCCGTCCGTCCATCTAGCGCCGCCCTGCGCGCCCGCCTGCGGCGGGCTGCTCGGGGCTGATCGCCCCGGCCTTCTGAGGCATTGCGGCCGGGCGGCTTCCGATAGAGGGCCCTGCCCCCTCTCGGCGCTCGGCTTTCGCGCTTCGTGCGACGCCTCGCTGTCACCCCCGGAGCTGCAAACGTCCACTGGTCCCGTCAGTCGCGTAGGTCCTTTGCCGCGCCGGGTCCCAGACGGCCGAGGCCGAAAGGCCCGAAGCGCCTTGTCCGCGCCGGGAGCATTTGATAGGATTCGCGTGGATCGGCGCCGTCGGCCGCTTCCTTCCCGAGAACATCGACATGGGCTTCAACCGGCAGAACGCTCCGAACTGCGAGATCTGCCCCCATCGCAAGGGCTGCTTCTACAACCTGCTCGACGCTTCCTCCAAGAAGGAGGGGAAAAATCTTTGCGTCCGGCACGCGTGCAAGGACGACGAACTCGTCCTCTTCGACGGGGCGAAGCCGACCGGGCTGCACGTCGTCTGCACCGGCAAGGTGAAGATCTACAAGTCGACGCGCACCGGCCAGCAGCTCATCACGCGCGTCGTCGATCCGGGCCAGCTGCTCGGCTATCGCTCGCTCCTGGCGGGGGACACCTACGCCGGAACCGCGATGGCGATGCAGGCGTCGACCGTCAGCCTGATCGAGACCGAGCCCTTCTTCAGCTTCCTCAAGAAGCACATCGAGGCGACCTTGAGCCTCCTGCGCCAGACGGCGCAGGAGGTCCGCGAGAGCGAGGACCGCACGCGCGACATGGCGTACAAGCCGGCGCGCGCCCGCCTGAGCGAGGTCCTGCTGAAGATGAAGCACCAGAACGGCGACCCCAAGCCCGTCGTCGCGGGCCTCAAGAGAAAGGAGCTCGCCGAGATGGCCGGGCTCACGATCGAGACGACGGTCCGCCTGCTCAACGACTTCGAGAAGCGCGGCCTCCTGCGCCGCGAGCTGAAGAGCATCGTCCTCCTCGACGCCGAGAAGCTGAAGGTCATCTCGGCCTCCAACAACTGACGTCTTCCGACGACAACGCGCCGCGCGGTTGATCAAGATCAATTGATCTTGATCAACATCCTTTGTTGACCTAGGTCATACCTCGGCGCTTTCGGCGCTGGTATCATGTCGTCATTCAATCTTAGGAGGAACAACATGCTCGAACTACTGATGATCATCCAACTGAGCCAGGCGACGCCGGTGCTGACCGCCCAGGTCCAGCCCTGCATCTGGCCCAACCGCTGCGCCGCCGCCGCTCCCGTCGTGGCGCAGATCCAACCCTGCATCTGGCCCAACCGCTGCGCGGCCGCGGCGGACATCGAACCCTGCGTCTGGCCGAAGAAGTGCTCCCAGGAGCCCGTCTTCAGCATCGCCGGCTGACGCACCGTCGTCCCAGCCTTACCCTGGCCCGCCTCCCCGGCGGGCCTTTTTTTTATGCCGGGTCCGGTCGGCCCGCGCCGCCTGGGCCCCGTGACGGCGGAAGGGGAAGAAGTCCCTAGGCCCATTTACCGGCGGCGCATGGGACCACGGTCCCACGGCGTTTTAGGGAAGGGCTGGTAGAATCGCCGTCGAGCCGCCTTCCTTTATAGAAGGCGGCGGGGAGAAGCGGAATGAAGCGCATCGCCGTCGTCGCCGCCGCCTTGCTCGCCGCGGGCCGCGTTTCGGCTCAAAGCCTTGATCTAGGTTTCCTCGACTCCGTCCGCGACGAGTTAAGCCAGGCGAAGCATCGCGCGGCGGAGACACGCGGCGGCGGGGGACCGATTCCGGCGATACCCGCCGAGATGAATGCGGTCAACGCCGCCTTGGACGCGATGGCGCGCCCAATCTCGGGGTACGCGGCCGGGCCGGCCGTCGCCAATGTTTTGACCGCCCCCAACGTCAGCATCGCGTTCGCCGATCAGCCGGAAGCCGTCAGGATTGAGACTCGCTTCGTCACGCCCGTTAACTATCGCGCCGCCTCGATGCGCCATCTCGTATCTCTGAGGCGCGACCTCGCGCAAGCGACGAAGCGCCTCCTGGCCGTCCACCTCGCTGACGCCGCTCTCCGCATCCGCGACCGCTCCACCCCCGATTCGGCCGAGCGCGAGCACATGCGCCTCAGCCATATGGGGCGGGTCTGGTTCGAGCTGGGCGGGGACAAGAACTTCACCGGCCTCGACGCGGACACGACCAAAGCGCTCTCCGTCTGGCTGAACGGTTGCGGACTCATGGACGTGATGCGCTTCAGCGGCAAGCCGTTGTTGTACACCTTCATCATGGTCAACGACGACAAGCCCAAGCCCGATCCGGCCGAGGCCAGGCGGCTCCGCCAGATACGCGCGGCGTACGAGGTGGACGCCGAGCACGAGTGGCGCTGGTTCGGGGAGAACTCGAAGCTGGTCCTTTGAACGGCCGTCTATCGATCATGAACGACCCAAGGAGAATCGCCATGAAGCCGCTAGCGCTAGTCGCCGCCGCATTGCTCGTCGCGAGCCAGGTCCGAGCCCAGGCTACGGACGCTGGTTTCGCCGAGTCGGTTCGCGAGGACATCCAGCGCGTCAGCAAGCTAGCCCGCGAGACCCAAGGCGGCGGAAGCCCGATTCCCACGGATGTCGAGGTCGCCGAAGGCCTGCTTAACGTCACGTTGGGCGGCATGATCTGCCAGGGCTCCGAGGCCGCGGTGGGCCCCGTGATCGCGAAGCTGCTCGAAGGTCCGGGCGTCAAGGTCGCCTTCGTCGACCAAAAGGAGACGGTCAAGACGACCTGGCTTCCGGCCGGCGAGACCTTGGGCCAGAAGCACGTTATCTCCCTGCGCAAGGATATCGGCCGGACCTCGAGCCGCTATTTGGCGATCTTCCTGGCCGACGCGGCCAGCGAGATTCTCGACGCGTCCCTCCCCGACTCGGGCGAGAAGGAGTACATGCGCCTGAGCCGCATGGCCCGCGCCTGGCTGGAGCTGGGCGGCGACCGCGTGAAGCTTCCGTACTTCGGCGACGTCAAGGACGAGGCGACGGCCGGCCGCCTGAACCTTTGGATCCAGAGCGGCGACTCCTCCGGCCTCGGGCAAGCCGCCGGCAAGCCGGCCTTGGCCTCGCTGCTGGAGAAGGCCGAGAAGGAGCGCGACGTTCTTAAGGCTCGCGTCGGCGCGGCCT
Source organism: uncultured Elusimicrobia bacterium (assembly GCA_964566245.1). Taxonomy (GTDB): domain Bacteria; phylum Elusimicrobiota; class Elusimicrobia; order CAZMIB01; family CAZMIB01; genus CAZMIB01. Next base: position 11,901 of record CAZMIB010000051.1, read on the forward strand.
ATCCTCCGATCCGCATCGGCATCTGCCGCGACAACCGGATGCCCCATTACGCCAGCGACGAGACGGCGCTGGAGTGCGCCTCCGCCGAGGTCGAGCGCCTCCGACAGGCGCTGAAAACCTTCGAGGACTTCAAGGCTGCCGAGCGCCTCTGGTTCGACACCGTTCCGACGCGCTGACGCCCTAGCTTTTCACCCTCCCCAGAGGCCGGGTCCGACTCCCCGTCGGGCCCGGCCTCGCACTTTATCCGTCCCGAATAGCTTCCTCCGAGTTGATCTGGATCAATGATCCAGGACATAGAGCGAGATCAATCTCGTACCTTGACCCCGGTCATAGGACGCTTCGAGCAGCGCGCGTAGAATGGTCCCAGGAAATCAGGACAAGGAAGGAGGGAACATGTTGGAACTCATTCTTCTGATGGGGTTGTCGGCGAGGCCGGCCCAGCTCGCCCAAATCCAGCCCTGCGTGTGGCCGAACCGCTGCGAGAAGCCCCAACTGGTGCAGATACAGCCCTGCGTTTGGCCTAATCGCTGCGAGAAGACGGCGTAACCCCTCACCCTGCCCCTCTCCCTTGGGGAGAGGGCACTGGTGAAGAAGCAAGGAGCCTCCGGCGCCGCCGGGGGCTCTTCGTTTTGTATACTGCGCCGTCGCAGGAGGGGTCATGAAAATCATCGAGTTGCGCCGGCACAGCGTCCGCGGCGGCGGGAAGGGGCTTACGCCGCACGGGATTCAGCTCGCCCGTTCGGCCCGAAAGACCTTGAACCCGCCCTATCGCCTCGTCCTGTCCTCTCCCAAGCGGCGCTGCGTGGAAACCGCGCGCGCCTTCGGCTTCAAGCGCGTTCTGATCGATCCCCGCTTGGGCCCGCTCGACTACTCACTGTTCGACAAGCTGGAGCCGCGGATCAAGCAGCTTCGCAAGAAAAAGCCGGGTCTGAGCTGGATCGAGGCCGCCTTCCGCGTCCAAGGGGCCCGCGGCTTGTTTAAAGACGCGGCGAAGAACTTTCTGGAAACCGCCGCCGACATCGCCTACTTTTTGAAGGACGACGAGCGCGCCGCGGTCTTCATGCACGGCGACGTGCTGGAGGCGGCGGCCTTGCTGGGCTATCCGCGCTACGACCTCAAAGCTCTCGGCCGACCGTTCAATCCCTGCGAGGGAGTCGAGCTGCTGTTCGACGGAGAGCGCCTGGCGGGCGCGCGGCCCATCCGCCTTCAGACCATCGGCCGCGCCGGCATCGTGGTGGAGGCCCCGGAAAGGGAAACCGCGCCGGAGGACGAGGAAACGCCTCCCTCCGAGACCTCGGAGGCTTCCGCCGCGGCCTCGGAGCCCGTGATAGCGGGGTGACCGTCGCTTGAAGCGAACGATCGTCTTCGGCGATATCCACGGCTGCTGGCGGGAGTGGGAGGAGCTTCTCGACCACCTCGCCGTTTCGCGCGGCGACCGCCTGATCTCGGTCGGCGACCTGGTCGGCAAGGGCCCCTCAACGCGGCGGACCTTGGAGCTGGCGCGGAGCCTGAAGAACCTGACCTGCCTGGCCGGCAACCACGAGTGGCGATACCTCGAAGCATGGAGGCAGGGGCGCAAGCCCGACGACAAGGCCCACGACCTGCGGGCGACGCGCGAGCTCGGCGGCCGCTTCGACGAGTGGATGGCCTGGATCGCGACCTGGCCGCTCTTCCTGGCCCTGCCCGAGCTGGTGGTCGTGCACGGCGGCTTGAGGCCGGGCGTCCCCCTGGCCCGCCAGACCCCGGAGGATTTGTTGAACCTCCGCACCGTGGGCAAGCTCCGCCGGCCTTGGTATAATCTTTACCGCGGCCCGGGGCCGGTCGTGTTCGGCCATTGGGTGATGCGCGAACCGCTGGTTCAAGAGAACGCGCTCGGCATCGACACCGGCTGCGTCTACGGCGGACGCCTGACGGCCGTCGTCTTTCCTGGACGGCATATTTTCCAGGTCGAGGCCCGCGAGACCTACGCGAGGAAGAAGGGAGGCTGGGACCGATGAAGATGCACGGCGAGCACCGCTTCCCGGGTCGGCTTTTCGTCGTCGAGGGGATCGACGGCTCCGGCAAGTCGACCCAGCTCCTGCTGCTCAAGCAGTGGCTCGAGGGCGAGGGCTACAGCGTCATCGAGAGCTCCTGGAACTCGTCCCCGCTGGTCAAGAAGACGACCAAGGCCGCGAAGGAGCAGCAGTCCTTCACGCCGACCACCTTCAGCCTGCTGCACGCGACCGACTTCGCGGACCGCATCGAGCGCGAGATCATCCCGCCGCTGCAGGCCGGCTCGATCGTCCTCTGCGACCGCTACATCTACACCGCCTTCGCGCGCGACGCCGCCCGGGGCTGCGACCCGCTTTGGGTCCGCGACATGTACAAGTTCGCGGTCAAGCCGACCTTGGCGTTCTACTTCAAGGTCCCGCTCGACATCGCCTGCAAGCGCATCCTCGGCGGCGCGGGGCGCGGGCAGCTCAAGTTCTACGAGGCCGGCATGGACCTCGGCCTGTCGCCGGACATCCAGCAGTCGTTCCGGCTGTTCCAGGGGAAGATTCTCGACGAGTACGAGCGGATGATCAAGGAGTTCGACTTCAACGTGATCGACGCGACGCTGCCGATCGAGCTGCAGCAGGAGCAGGTGCGCGAGATCGTCTCGAAGAAGCTCGAGGAAGCCAGGAAGGTGCGCCTAAGAAAATGGGTCCGATTGAGTCCTACGGTTCAGGGCTTCCGGGACTAGTCCCCGGGGAGCTGACGGGCAAGCTGATCGTCCTCGAGGGGACCGACGGCGTCGGCCGTTCGACGCAGGTCTCCTTGCTCAAGATGTGGCTGGAGACGAACGGGCGGGCGGTGCTCTCCACCGAGACCGCCCAGTCCGCGCTGACCGGCGAGGGGCTGACCAAGGCCAAGCGCGGCCACACCCTCGGCCCGGTCACGATGAGCCTGTTCTACGCGACCGACCTGGCCGACAACCTCGAGCACATGGTGATCCCGGCCCTGCGGGCCGGCTTCGTCGTGCTGACCGATCGCTACATCTACTCTCTGATGGCGCGCGGCCTGGTGCGCGGGATGGACAAGGACTGGATCAAGCGCATCCACAGCTTCGCGCTGAAGCCCGACGCGGTGTTCTATCTCAAGTGCCCGGTGGCGGACCTGATCCCGCGCGTCCTGCACTCGACCGGCTTCGACTACTGGGAGTCGGGGATGGACCTGCGCCTCGGCGAGACCTACTACGACAGCTTCATCGAGTACCAGAAGCGCCTGATCCACACGCTGGACGGGATGGCCTCCGAGTACGGCTTCCAGACGATCGACGCGACGCGCTCGATCGAGGACGTCTTCGCCGACCTCTCAGCCCAGGTCGCCCCGATCATCGGCATGAAAGCCCGCCCGCGCGCCAAGCACGACGGGGAGAAGACGGAAAAGGCCGAAACGAAACCCGCCTCCGAATCCAAGACCGAGAAAGCCGAGCCCAAGGACGACAAGAAGGAACCTGCGAAGAAGTGAGCCCCCCGCCTTCCTCCTCCCCCGCGAAGGGGGGAGGAAGTTAAGAGGCTAGCGTGACGGCGGGCTCTTCGGAGACGTAGGTACCGTTGATGCGGTCGCCGGCATCGCCCAGACCGGGGACGATGTAGCCGCGGTTGTTCAGCACCGGATCGACGGCGGCGGTCACGATCCTCACGTCGGGGTGGGCCTTGTGAACGGCCTCGATCCCCGCCCGCGCGCACAACAGCGTCATCAACTGGAGGTTCCGCGCTCCCTCCGCCTTCAGCATCCGCAGCGCCTCGACCGCCGAGCCCCCGGTGGCCAGCATCGGATCGGCGACCACGATGAAGCTCTTGTCCATCGCGGGCGGCAGGCGCAGGTAGTAGCGCACCGGCTCCAAGGTCTCCTCGTTGCGGTAAAGGCCGACGTGGCCGGTCCGGGCCTCGGGGGCCAGAGCGAGCAGGCCCTCGATCATCCCGAGCCCCGCCCGCAGTATCGCGACGAAGGTGATCGGCTGCGCGGCGGCCTTGGCCGTCATGGCCTTGAGCGGAGTCTCGATCTTCCGGTTCGCGAGCTTCAGCGGGGCCAAAGCCTCGTAGCCCAGGAGCATCGAGATCTCGGCCAAGGTCCGGCGGAAATCCGCGTGCGGCGTGCGCTTGTCGCGCAGCAGCGCCAGCTTGTGCTGGACGAGGGGATGCTCGACGACGGTCAGGTTGGGCATCGGGTCTCCTAGCGGATCGTCTCCAGGATCACGGGTCGCGGACGCGGGGCGCGCGGGCGCACCTCGACGGCGGACAGGAACAGGGCGCGCGCCGCCTCGAGCTTCGCCGGATCCGATCCCATCAGCCGCGCGATAGGCTCGCCTTTCTTGACCGGCGCGCCGGAACGCTTCAGCAACAACAGGCCCGCCGCGGGGTCGACCGCGTCCTCGGCCTTCATGCGGCCCGCGCCCAGCAGCCGCGCGGCCTCGCCGGTCTTGCGCGCGTCGATACGAGAGATGAAGCCGGAGGCCGGGCTCGCGGCCTCGCTCGAGAGGCGGGCCCGCGGCAAAACCGCCGCCGGATCGCGCGCGACGCGCGTGTCGCCGCCTTGGGCGGCCACGAGCCGCTCGAAGCGCTCCAACGCCGAGCCGTCCTCGATGCGCGCCTCGAGGATGCGCGCGCCCTCGGCCGGGGTCGCGGCGCGGCCGCCGAGCTTCAGCATCCAGCCTCCGAGGGCCAGCAGCACCTCGCGATAGTCGGCCGGCTCGCGCGCGCCCTTAAGGATATCGACGGCCAGCTCGATCTCGACCGCGTTGCCGACGGCGGTCCCGAGCGGCTCATCCATCGCGGTCAGAAGGCCGACCGTGGGGACGCCGAGGCCCTTCGCGGTCCGGACCAAGGCCTTCGCGAGCTCGCGCGCCTGGGCGATCGAGTCGAAAATCGCCCCGGAGCCGACCTTCACGTCCAGCACCAAGGCGTCGAGGTCCTCGGCCATCTTCTTCGAGAGGATGCTCGCGACGATGAGGGGGAGGGACTCGACGGTCGAGGTGGCGTCCCGCAGCGCGTACAGCTTGCGGTCCGAGGGCGCCAGCTCCTCGGTCTGGCCGAACATGCAGACGCCGATCGCGCGGAGCTGGCTCTCGACCTCGGGCACGGAAAGCCGGACCTTGAAACCGGGGATCGACTCCAGCTTGTCCAAGGTCCCGCCGGTGTGGCCGAGGCCGCGCCCGGACATCATCGGAACGGTCAAGCCCGCCGAGGCGACGAGCGGAGCCAGGGCGATCGAGATGCCGTCCCCGACGCCGCCCGAGGAGTGCTTGTCGACGGCCTTAAGGGGCAGAGCCGAAAGGTCGAGGCTGCGGCCGCTCGCGGCCATCGCGCGCGTCAACGCGACGGTCTCCGGGCCGGTCATGCCGTTCAGGCAGACCGCCATCAGCCAGGCCGAGAGCTGGTAATCCGGCGCGCGTCCCTCGGCGGCGGCCGCGGCGATCGAGGCCAGCTCCTCGGGAATATGCGCGCGGCCACGGCGCTTGGCGGCGATCAGCTCCAGCATCGAGGGCATCGGGGGGAGGTCAGACGACGTCGAGCAGGCGCTCGAGCAGCAGACGTATGCGCCCGGCCGAGGCCTTGCCGAAACTCAGCACGTCGGGGTGGCTGAGCGGCTGCCTGGTCATGCCGGCGGCCAGGTTCGAGACCCAGGACAGGCACAGCACCTTCACGCCGAGCTGGCGCGCGGCGATGACCTCGGGCACGGTCGACATGCCGACCACGTCCGCGCCGAGGCGCCGGAACGCGCGTATCTCGGCCGGCGTCTCGTAGGACGGTCCGGCGACGGCCACGTAGACGCCCTCGCGGGCCTTGATGCCGAGCTTGCGCGCGGCCGCCAGCGCGGCCTTGCGCAGCGCCGGGTCATAGGCGTCGAGCAAATCGGGGAACATCCCGCCGAAGTAGTCCTCGTACGGGCCGCGCAGCGGGTTGGCCCCCATCAGATTGATGTGGTCCTTCAAGACCGCGATGTGGCCGGGCTTCAGGCTCTTCGACAGCGAGCCGACCGCCGAGGTGATCACGAGGGTCCGCATCCCGAGCTCCCGCAGCACGCGTATCGGGAACGCGAGGTCGGACATCGGATGCCCCTCGTAGAAATGGAAGCGCCCCTGCATCGCGGCCACGCCGCGCCCGCCGCGGCGGCCCAAGGCGAGCCTGCCGGCGTGGCCCGCGACCGTGGTCTTGGGGAAGCCGGGGATATCCTCGTACGGCACCTGGACCGGATTCTCGAGCGGGGGCAAGGCGTCCGCGAGGCCGCTGCCCAGGATGATCCCGACCTCGAACGAGGCGCCCGGCGCGGCCGCGGCCCGCACGCGCTCGGCCGCCGCGCGCACG
>CAZMIB010000052.1:0-17464 GCA_964566245.1 uncultured Elusimicrobia bacterium
CGGCGCGTCGAGATCACCGGGCCGCCGGACCGCAAGATGATCATCAACGCGCTGAACTCCGGCGCGAGAGTCTACATGGCGGACTTCGAGGACTCCCATTCCCCGACCTGGGAGGCGACGCTGCGGGGGCAGCTCAACCTCCGCGACGCCGCGCGGCGAGCGATCTCCTACGAGAGCCCGGACGGTCGCCGCTACGAGCTGAAGCCCTCGACCGCGACCTTGATGGCGCGGCCGCGCGGCTGGCATCTCCTCGAGCGCCACGTCGCGGTCGACGGCCGCCCGGTCTCGGCCTCGTTCTTCGACTTCGGCGTCTACCTTTTTCACAACGCCAAGGCCTTGCTCCAGGGCGGAGCCGGGCCGTACTTCTACCTGCCCAAGATGGAGAGCCGGCACGAGGCCCGTCTCTGGAACGACGCGTTCGACCTCGCGGAGGCGGAGCTGGGCCTGCCCCGCAACTCGATCCGCGCGACGGTGCTGATCGAGACCCTTCCGGCCGCCTTCGAGATGAACGAGATCCTTTACGAGCTGCGCGCGCGCTCGGCCGGCCTGAACTGCGGGCGCTGGGACTACATCTTCAGCGTAATCAAGAAGCTGGGAGCGCGGCCGGACTTCGTGCTGCCGGACCGGTCCCAGGTCACGATGACGACCCATTTCCTGAGGTCGTACTCGAGGCTGCTGATCCGGACCTGCCACCGCCGCGGCGCGCACGCGATGGGGGGGATGGCCGCCCAGATCCCGATCAAGGACGACCCCGCGGCGAACGAGGCGGCGCTCGCGAAGGTGCGCCAGGACAAGGAGCGAGAGGTCGCCGACGGCCACGACGGGACCTGGGTCGCGCATCCGGCGCTCGTGCCGCTGGCCGCCTCCATCTTCGACCGCGGGATGCCGGGGCCGAACCAGCTCGGCAAGCGCCTCGACGGCCTCGAGGTGACCGCCCGGGACCTGCTGACGATCCCCGAGGGCTCGATCACCGAGGCCGGCTTGAGGACCAACCTTCGCGTCGGCGTCCAATACCTGGAGGCCTGGCTCTCCGGAAACGGCTGCGTGCCGCTTTACCATCTGATGGAGGACGCGGCGACGGCCGAGATCTCGCGCGCTCAGGCCTGGCAATGGGTCCGCCACGGCGCGCGCCTCTCCGACGGGCGGACCGTGACCCTCGATCTTTCGCGCGAGCTCCTGCGGGACGAGTTGGGGAATATCCGCGCCTCCGCCGCCCCGGCACGGCTCGCCTCCGGCAAGCTCGAGCTCGCCGCGCGGCTGTTCGACGAGCTGATCGCGTCCCCGAAGTGCGTCCCTTTTCTGACCGTGCCGGCCTATGAGCTGCTTCAATAGCTTCTCCCTAAAGAAGGAGGCGTCATGATGCAATCCAACGGACGCGAACCCGTGAAGAGCTGGTCCTCGGACGGTCGCTGGAAGGGAGTCGTCCGCCCCTACTCGGAGGCGGAGGTCGAGCGCCTGCGGGGGACCGTTCACGTGGAGCACTCGCTCGCGCGGCGCGGCGCGGAGACGCTTTGGAAGCTGCTGCACACCGAGCCCTACGTCCCGGCCCTCGGCGCCCTCACGGGGAATCAGGCCGTGCAGATGGTCCAGGCCGGCCTGAAGGCGATCTACCTCAGCGGCTGGCAGGTCGCCGCGGACGCGAACGGCGACATGTACCCGGATCAGAGCCTCTATCCCGCGGACCGCGTGCCCGAGGTCGTCCGGCGCGTGAACCGGGCGCTGCTGCGCGCCGACCAGATCCGCCACGCCTCCGGCGACGGCTCCGTCGACTGGCTGGTCCCGATCGTCGCCGACGCCGAGGCGGGGTTCGGCGGCCCGTTGAACGCCTTCGAGCTGATGAAGGCGATGATCGAGGCCGGCGCGGCGGGCGCCCATTTCGAGGACCAGCTCGCCTCGGCGAAGAAGTGCGGCCACATGGGCGGCAAGGTCCTGGTCCCGGCGCGCGAGTTCGTCCAAAAGCTCGACGCCGCGCGCCTGGCGGCCGACGTCTGCGGCGTCCCGGCCTTGGTCGTCGCGCGCACCGACGCCAACGGCGCGAAGCTCTTGACCAGCGACGCCGACCCGATAGACGCGCCGTTCATGAACGGGGAGAGGACGAGCGAGGGCTTCTTCCGCTTCAAGGGCGGACTCGACGCCGCGATCGCGCGCGGCCTGGCCTACGCCCCGCACGCGGACATGATCTGGTGCGAGACCTCCGAGCCCAACCTCGAGGAAGCGAAGCGCTTCGCCGAGGCGATCAAGCGGCAGTTCCCGGACAAGCTGCTGGCCTACAACTGCTCGCCCTCGTTCAACTGGAAGCTCAAGCTCGACGCCCCGACGATCGCGCGCTTCCAGCGCGAGCTCGGCGCGATGGGCTACCGCTTCCAGTTCGTCACGCTCGCGGGCTTCCACGCGCTGAACTTGTCCATGTTCCAGCTCGCGCAGGACTACCGCGACTCCGGGATGTCCGCCTACTCCGAGCTGCAGTCCGAGGAGTTCCGCGCCGAGTCGCGGGGCTACAAGGCGGTCAAGCACCAGGAGTTCGTCGGCACCGGCTACTTCGACCAGCTCGCCCAGGCGATCGCCGGCGAAGCCTCCTCGACCTTGGCCCTGACCGGCTCGACCGAAAAGGAACAGTTCAAATAGCCCCGCCGCTTTCCTATCCGGGGGTGACAGCGAGCCGTCGCGCGAAGCGCGAAAGGCGAGCGCCGAAAGGGGGCGGAGCCCCTTACCGGAAGGCGCCCGGCCGCATATGCCGCTGAAGGCCGGGGCGATCAGCCCCGAGCAGCCCGCCGAAGGCGGGCGCGCAGGGCGCCGCTAGATTGACCTCTCGCCGGGGGGTGTGCTACCGTTACCTCTTAGAGAGCGGTCCGGGAGCCCTTATTCCGCGCCGCGGGAGCCTGCCATGAGAACAACGACTTTGACGATCGCGGCCGTCGCGCTGACGGCCGGCCTCTGCGCCGCCCAGGGCCAGAAGGCGATGAGCGAGGACCAGAAGGTCCTGTACTCCCTCGGCGCGGCCGTCGCGCAGAACCTCGGGCCGTTCCGGCTGACTCCGGCCGAGATCCCGTTCGTGATCTCGGGCTTGAACGACCAGCTGCAGGGCAAGAAGCTGCAGGCCGATCTCGACGCGTACAGCCCGAAGATCCAGGAGCTCGCCCGGTCCCGGCAGGCCTCCGCCGCCGAGGCCGAGAAGAAGGCCGGCGCGGCCTACGCGGCCTCCGCCGTTAAGGAGAAGGGCGCCGTGAAGACGTCGTCGGGGCTCGTCTATATCCCGATGAAGCCCGGGAAGGGCGCCTCGCCGAAGGCGAGCGACACGGTGAAGGTCCACTACCACGGCACGCTGACCGACGGCACCGTGTTCGACAGCTCGGTGAAGCGCGGCACGCCGGCCGAGTTTCCGCTGGACCGCGTGATCCCCTGCTGGACCGAGGGCGTCCAGAAGATGAAGGTCGGCGGGAAGGCCAAGCTGGTTTGCCCGTCGTCGATCGCCTACGGCGACCAGGGACGGCCGCCGGTGATCCCGGGCGGCGCGACCTTGGTGTTCGAGGTCGAGCTGCTCGACATCGTGCAGCCGCCCGCCGCGGCGAAATAGATCTCTCAGGAGGCCGAGTGAAAGCCAAACGACACGCCTCGACGGCCACCGCTCCCGCCGACAAGCCCGCCAAGGGCCTCTCCCGGCGCGAGCTCGGGCCGATCAAGAAGAAGCTGCTGGAGATGCGCGCGCAGCTGCTGAAGACGGTCCGCGCGAAGAAGGAGATGGACATGTCCCCGGTCGACACCGGAGACGAGGCCGACCAGGCCTCCCACTCGGTCGAGCGCGAGCTGATGTTCGAGCTCTCCGACAACGAGCGGACGATGCTCGACCAGATCGAGGCGGCGCTGCGCCGCATGGAGAAGGGGAGCTACGGCGTCTGCGAGTCGTGCCGCAAGCCTATCGCCCCCGCGCGGATCAAGGCTCTGCCGTTCGCCCGCTACTGCATCAGCTGCCAGGCGAGCTCCGAGTCGGCGCTCATAAGCTGACGGGGACGCCACCCCAGTGAAGGCCGTCGTCATCCGGGCCTTCGGCGGCCCGGAGTCCCTTGAGATCGCCGACGTCCCGCAGCCGGAACCCGGCGAAGGGCAGGTCGTCGTCCGGGTCCGGGCCTGCGCGCTGAACCATCTCGACCTCTGGGTCCGCGAGGGCATCCCCGCCTACAAGATCGCGCTGCCGCACGTCCTCGGCTGCGACGTCGCCGGCGAGGTCGCCTCGTGGGGCGCCGGCGTGCGGGGGCTCGACGTCGGGCGCAAGGTGGTCGTCGCGCCGGGCGTGAACTGCGGCCTGTGCGAGGCCTGCCTGTCCGGGCAGGAGCAGCGCTGCCCCGGCTACGGCATCCTCGGCGCGCAGGGAGGCTGGGGAGGCTACGCCCAATTCATCCGGGTCCCCGCGCGAAACGTCCTGCCTTACCCGGAGGGGCTGTCCTTCGAGGAGGCGGCCGCCTTCCCGCTGACCTTCCTGACGGCCTGGCACATGCTGGTGAGCTTGGGACGGCTGCGTCCCGGCCAAACGGCGCTCGTGCTGGGCGCGGGCAGCGGCGTCGGCGTCGCCGCGATCCAGATCGCGAAGCTGTCCGGCGCCCGCGTGCTCGCGGCCTCGACCTCCGCCGGGAAGCTCGAGCGCGCGAGAGAGCTCGGCGCCGACGAAACGATCCATTCCCCGCCCGACGATCTCCTGCGCCGGACTCTGCGGAAGTCTCCCGGCGGGGTCGACCTCGTGTTCGAGCACGTCGGGCCCGCGGTGTTCATGAAGGCCTTGAAAGCCCTGAAGCCGGGGGGGACCTTGGTGACCTGCGGGGCGACGACCGGCCCGATCGTCGAGCTGGACCTGCGCTACGTGTTCAGCCGCGAGCTGAGCATCGTCGGCGCGCGCATGGGCTCGCTCGCGGAGCTGCGCGAGGTGGCCGCCTTGGTCGCGGCGCGGCGGCTGAAGCCCGTCGTCGACAAGGTCTTCCCGTTGGACGAGGCCCGCGCGGCGCACGCCTACCTGGCCGAGGGCCGCCACTTCGGCAAGGTCGTCCTGTCCGTCGAGTAAATCCTATTTCCCGGCGGGAATCTTGAGGCGGACCTCGGTGCCGCGCGGATCGCGCGCGCGCCCGAGGATGAGGCAGGCGTCCTTCCCGGCTTGGATGCCGAATCCGTCCGAGGCGAGCCGCTCCCGAAGGTAAGCGCCCGCGCGCGCGGGACTCTCTCCGGCGTCGGCGACCAAAACCTTAAGGTCATCCGTGTAGGTCCCGTGCCGCGCGTGGTAGCTTTCCTCCAGACGCGCGACGGCGGCGAGACCCTCCCGAGCCGATCGCTCGGCCGCGGCGCTGCCGGCGAACCGCTCACGCAAGCCGAGCGCGACGCACACGACAAGCAGCGCCGCGGACGCGAGCGAGGTCGCGGTCCGGCCCGCGGGGGATTTCTCGCGCGACTCGACGACGACGGTGCCGGCGAGCAAGTCGTGCCAGGCGCGGCGCTCGGAATGCAGGAACGCCCAGATGAAGCCCAGCTCGAACGGCGCCGCGCCGACGAGGTAGCCGAGCGCGCGGACGAGGCTTCGTCCGAAACCCGGCGGATCGCCCGCGGTCGTCAGCACGCGCACCCCGACCAGCCGCTTGCCCGGAGTCGCGCGTCCCCCGGCGTTGAGGACCGCGTGATAGAGCACGAAGACGCCCATCCAACCGAGCATCCAGCGCCGATACGCGGCATAGGTGACCCAATGCCGCGCGAGCGCGAGCTTCAGCGAGAGGAACGCGCAGAATAGGATGAACAGCCCGTCGAGCGCATAGGCGAGAAATCGGTCCAGAAGCCCCGCGAGGGGGACTTCAACGGCCTCATCAGTCACTGCTTCCGTCTCCATTCCCTCGAAGTATAGGGCCGACCCAGGAGGAAATCAAGACCGACGACCGGCCCTTCGTAGAGCCCATGGTGGGCCTGGCAGCCCTCCCGAGGGCCCAGGTCCAAACAGACCGATAAGGTGAAAGCGAACGAATCTTCGAGCCGGCTTCCGTTTTATATCTGAAAGGAAACGCCGGGTGGCGGCGATTGGGTCGGATCGCGCCGAGGCGGAACCGGGGCGAAGTCCCCGGGCCGCCGCAGGTGCGATGGGCCCCAATCGCTGACAGGACCCGGCGTTTCCTATGAGGGCTTTGCCGTTTGTCCGGCGATGTAGCGAGAGAGCCGCCTGGAGATCCAGAGGCAGTAGGCGGCTAGGGCGGCGAGGACCGCCAGCAGGGCCCAGAAGGGGACGGGGCTCGCGGGGTAGCGCTTCAGGAGGCGGCCGAAGGCGAACAGGCCGGCGGTCGCGGCGACCGTCGAGGCGGTGCGGACGCCGCCCATCACCTTGCCGCGCTTCTCCGAGGGGACGTTGGCCTGGATCAGGGAGACCAGCTTGAGCTGGCCCATCACGTTCGTCAGGCCGAACGGGATCATGCCGGCGGCGGCGAGCATCGGGCTGGTCCACAAGAACGGCACGAAGCCGAGCAGGCCGAGGGCCCCAAGCCTGGTCCAGAAGACGATGCTGTTCAGCGAGCGGAGGCGGTCCGTCGTCTCGGCCGGCGGCTCCGGCGAGCGTCGAAGCTTGCGCCACGCGGCCGCGAGAACCCCGCTCAGGATCATGCCCGCGACGAGCCCGCCCAGGCTGTACAGGCTCACGATCTTTCCCGCCACGCCGGCCGCCAAGGCTTGCTCGTCCGTGGAGGAGCCCGGGTGGACGTAGTTGCCGTAGCCGATCGCGAGGATCGAGTACAGCAGGATGTTCAGCACGACGAAGGCGGGATAGCCCAAGGTTCCGATCCGGAGCAAGGCGGGATCGGCGTCCGCCTCGGCCGTCGTCCCGGCGGCGGGGACGGAAGCGTCGGCCTGCCTCTCGGGAACGGCGACGAAGAACAGGGCGCCCAGCGACGCCAGCGCCGTGATCGGCAGCAGCGACATCGTGCCCAGCGGGCCGAGGGCGCCGAGCAGGCTGGAGATGAAGAACGGAACCGCGATGCCGGCGGTCTCCAGGATGACCTGCGAGATGGAGTTGAACCGCTCCAAGGCGCCCTGGTCGCCCTTGAAGATCGAGATCGGTATGGTCTGCTCGGCCGTGCGGCCGACGTTGCCGAGGAAGCCGCGCGCGGCGGCGAGGCCCGTCAGCGCCGCGAACGGAAGCATGTGCATCTTGAAAAGCGCCAAGGTCGCCGCGGCCGAGGCCGCGCCGAGGAAGGTCGCGGCCATGTAGGTCCGCTTCACGCCCAGCTTGTCGGCCGCGAGGCCGCCCAGGTAGCCGGCCGCCAGGCTCGTGAACATCGAGATCATCGTCAACGTCGAGTACCGGTCGACGCTGTAGTTGACCTGCACCCACTTGGCCCAGGCCGCCGACCAGGCCTCGACGCCCACCTGCGCGACGACGAGGCTGCCGACGAAGATCGCCGCCGAGCGCGTGGAGCCGGAAGGGGCCGGAGGCGCCTCGGCCGCGACGCGCGACGCCGCCGGCGCAGGCCGAGCAAGGGACAGATGCGGCGCGAAGCCTTCCGGGTGGGCGATCGAGACCGGATGCGGCGAGTGGAAGGCGAAGTTCGGCTCGGAGGCGCTGAGCCGCGCCTCGTCGAAGTAGCGGCCGAACTCGGCCTCGGGTTCGCGCCCCTGCATCGCCGCCGCGTCGCGAAGGCCCGCGATGCGCGCCACGGCCGAAGCGGAGTCCGACGTATTCGGCGGAACGGCTACCCTTGGAAGAGCGGGCCTGACATGCCCCAATCCCTCGCCCCCCTTGGGGGGAGAGGGGAGGGTGAGGGGGGCCGTCGGGGCCTTACCCTCACCCCAGCCCTCTCCCGCAAGCGGGCGAGGGAGTTCCTTTTGATTGGACTCTACTGACGGGGTCGGAGGCAGAGCTAACGGAGCGGCAAGATATGTGCTTTGGGCGGGAGAAAAACTCGCCGCCGGAGCGACGACGAGGACGGCCGGACCTGAGCGAGGGGCCGAGGCGGCCTGCCCCCACGCCTCATAGCCGGGGCCGCCGCTCGAGACGAGAACGGCCGCCGACAGGACGAACGACGTCAGCCTTGAGCCGAGGCGCGTTTTCACGGCTCGACCTTAAGCGAACGCCAGGTCGGGCGCGGTGAACAAGCGGGCCGTCGGGCCGTCCTTCCTCGAGGCGTCCTTCTCGGCGGTCTTGCCGCCGCGCAGGCGGCTCGCCGCGGCCTTCAGCGAGGAAACCGGGTTCACCGGAGCGGTGCCGTTCTCCCAGCCTTTCGCGTTGGCCTTTTGCAGCCAGCGCGGCGCGATCCACTCCATGACCGCCGTGATCCAGATGCCGGCGACGACCACGCCCAGGCCCATGCCGAGCGAGAGCTTATCGATCACGATGCCGAGCGTCAACGAGCCGACGCCCATCAGCGCGACGTCGATCATCTGGAAGGCCGCGCTGATCTGGCCGGCCCTCGCGTCGGGCATCTCGCTGTACTGCACGGAGCTCATCGCGATGCCGAGGGGCATGTGCAGCAAGGTCCGGGCGAACTGCATGAAGCCGACCACGCCGATAGTCGCGGCGAACTTCCAGACCGGGATCATCCCCAGGGCCTTCAGCACCATCGCCTTGCCGGCCGCGGCGGTCGACGCGACCTTCATCATCGCGTAGCCCTGGTGGAGCATGGCCTGCACCGCCGGAGAAGGCATCCACAACAGCGGCAGGAGCAGCATGCCGAACAACAGCGAGCCGATCGCCGCGGCGCGGTACAGGCTCGTATGGCCCAGGCGCTTGAGGCGTTCGTCGCCCTTCTCGCCCTCGATCCAATGCGCGCCCAGGTACGCCCCGACCGCCGAGGCGATCGACATCAAGGTGAAGATGCCGGCCGGCGTGCTGACCATGGTCCCGAGGAGCGGGATCCAGGCCAGATCGAGACGCGGGGCCACGACGTCCAGGATATAGGTCGGCAGAACGACGAACGACAGCGCGTCGCTCATGAACATCTCGATCGCGCCGATGCCGACCAAGATCGACAGCACGTCCGAGCGCAGAATGTCCGCCAGGCCCGAGACGGTGGGAATCTTATCGAAGTAGCGGGCCAGCTGCTCGCGGCGGCCGACCCGCACCTCGCCGGAGCCGGCATTCGCGTCCGGCGCGCCGGACGCGGAGCCCGGAGAGCGCCTTCGCAGCGTTCCCGCCAGGAAAGTCCCCGCGGCGCGGAGCCGGGAGGCCCACACGCGGAGCATGCCGGCGACGAGCCACAACGGCGCCGTCAGCACCAGGCCGGCGAAAACCAGCCGCACGGCCCAAGGCGCATGCTTCGGACGGAAGCCGGCGTCGCCGGCCGGCCGCGGGCCGAAGGAAACGATGTTGGACTTGGCGTCGCGGTAGCCGCGGTAGTAGTCCCGCGCCGCGATCAACGGCCGGGCCAAACCCGCCGCGCGCAACAGCGCCCGGGAAGGACCTCGCAGCCGCTCGGCCCAAACGTCCAGGAACGCCTTGACGAACAGGAACGGAGTCACGACCCCGACGACCACGGCCGCGATAAGCCGTCCATGTCCCACGCTCAGGTCGCGGTAGAGGCCGCTAGGGAGCCCGGCGAACTCTCGATAGGCCGGCGTCACGCCGGAGACGTAGATGAGCCCCTTGAGCGCCGTCGTCATCGGCAGGAAGACGTTGAGGAAGCCGCGGCTCGGTTTCTCCGTGATCTCCGGGTTCGTCTGCCGTGGATCGTCGGCCAGGAAGTAGAAAAACGGCACGGCGAGCAGCAGCAGCGCGGAATAGCCCGCGTAAGCCATCGCGTAACCGCCCGGGTTGCCGAACTTCAGCACCAAGGCGCTGACCACGTAGCCCGCGATGAACGGTATCGCCAGGCCGGCGACGCTGTCGGCCTTGGCCATCAAGGCCGTGCCCTCCTTGACCTTTTTCTTATCGGTGCCCAACGCGAGGCGCTTGAAGGTCGCGTCGGAGGTCGTCAGCATGTTCTGGAACACCGGATTGACCGCCACGATGAACGCCAGGCTGGCGAAGAACAGGTGATGCGTCAGGTACAACAGCGGTATCGCGCCCATCAAAAAGGATCGCATCAGCGCGGTGCCGATCAGCAACGTCTTGAGATCAGTGCTCGCGACGGTCGGACCGATCGGCAGGAAGGTCGCCATCGTATAAGAGCCGTAGTGGATGTTGCGGATCAGTCCGACCATCGCCCGGCTGCCGGTCAGCCCCAGCACCAGGAACGGCTGCGACAAGGCGTGCATGTTGATGCCGAGGATGATCAGCCAGTGGGAGCCGATCATCAGCCCCCACATCGAACGCGGAAGCTGGGAGACGGTCTCGCGCAAGCTGCTCGGGGATATCCGATAGGCCGCGGCCGCGGCCGCGGCGTCCGCCAGCAGCAGCGACAGGCTTAGAGCCGGATGGACCGCGCCCGGGATAGAGAGCGGGGACAAGGCCGCCGCGACGGCGACGGCTCCCATGGCGGCCGCGCGCGCGTACGTGCGCGGCGCGCCGCGCACGTCGGAAACGTTCGCGATCAGGCGCCCGAGGCCCACGCTCGCGAGGACCGAGGCGGCAGGAAAGAGATAGCCGGCGGCGCCCGAGGCGGCCGCCGCATACGTCGCGAAATATCCCAGAGCGACAGCGACGCCGGAGAGATAAACATCGGCGCGGCGGGTCGCCGTTTCAAACCGGGAGGCCGCGGCGGACGGCGCCGGGGGCGGCTGCACCGGGGTCGCGGCGGAGCCGCCTTCGCGACCGGCCGAGGGCTCCTTCGTGTCGGACGCCGAGCCGTTCGTGGGCTTCTCGACGCCCGTCGAGCCCTCGGTCGCGACGGTCTTCCCATCCGACGGGCCGGGCTCGTCGGCGCTGAGAACGGCGCCCGACAGGTCGAAGACTCGGCGGCCCTCGCTCAGCGAGCGGTTCGCGTCCGACGAGGGCATGCGGCCCTGGTCCAGCAGGCGCTGCGCGCCCTGGAGCGCGGCCGAACGAGCGACCGCGGCCGCGGGCAAGGCGCGCACCGAGGGGAAAAAGGAAACGTCGGCGCGGAGGGCGGAGGCCGCCGCGGACTGCCTCTCGACCGCTCCTCGCACGAGTTGAGCGGAGGCGGCGGAAGCCGCATGGTCGGCCGACGGAGCGAGCCGAGGCGCCGCCGCGGGGGCTCCGATGGAGAGGCCCTTCAACGCTTGAGCGTCGAGGCCGGCGGCGGAGACTCCGACGGGAATCGCTGGCGCGGCGATGTTGATCGGCGAGGCGGCGAGGACGGGGGCCTCGACCGGGCGGCCGCGCTCCTGCGCGAAGGCTTGGTAGAACCCCGGGCCGGGCATGCCGAAAAGCAGGCTGAAAACGAGAGCGGCGCCGAGTGGCCGTTTGAGCGAGAGCGAGAGGTTCACCTGGATGTCTCCTTTAATTAAGGAAGCAGCGACGCCTAACTTTACCTCTTGGGGGAAGCGTCCCACAGGGACCGAGGGCCTAGCGAAGCGGGAGAAATAGGCCCAGACGCCGGCTGGGCCCTCCGTCCTCGACCGTGGGTCCGAACGGCCTAATGACCATGGGTATCGACGGGGGACGTCGATACCGCGGGGTGAGGGCGCTCGGCGCCGGCCAGCAGGGCGAGGCTCCGGGCCTTGAACGCCAGGCCGGAGGTCGCGAGCGTGATCGCCGCGAGTATCGCCAGGATGCCGCCGCGCGGGCCGAGGGCGTCGAACGTCAGGCCCAGGCCGACGGAAAGGACGGTGATCACCGAGACGTAACTCGCGAAGAGGAACCCGAGCTCGCGCGGCGTCACATCCTCGCGGGACTGCAGGAAGGAGTTCAGCTTGACGTCGCTGGCCGTCCAGACCAGGCTTTGCAGGCTCACGAACGGCAGCAGCCAGCCCCACGGCGGATTGAGCGCGAACATCCACAGGCCGAGGCTCGCGAGCCCGAGCGCGCCCAGCCAGCTGAACGGCCGGCGCAAGTCGCGCGCGGCTCGGGCGCGGACGAAGTCCCCGAGAGGCCCGCGATACCGGGACGCGAGCCGGCCCATCGCGAGCACCGCGCCCGCCCCGAGCAGCTCCCCGAAGTTCGACGAGCCGAGCAGCCAGGCGTGCCGCGCCGGCGCGTGGAGCACGCGCTGCGCGTAGATCGGGAACAGCATATTCTCGAGCACGCGGTGGATCACCTGCGGGATCAAGATCGCCACGAAGGTCCAGCGCAGCAGAGGCTCGCTCCACAGCTTCGCGGCCGCCTCGCGCTGGGTCCGGAGCCAGGAGGAAAGCGCGGCGCGCAGGGAAGACGGACCGGCCTGAAACGGCGACCCCTCACCCTGCCCTCTCCCGTCGGGAGAGGGCACGTTCGGAATTTCCGCGGACGACGGAGACGTCGATATGCGGCTAATCAGCACGGCGGCCAGGGCGTAGGCGAAAGGGTGCACTACGATCGCGGCCTTCAGGCCGTAAGCGGCGATGATCGCGCCGGTCAGCAGCGCGCCGGCGATGCCCGCGCCCTCGTAGACGATGTGCGTCTTGGAGTTCAGCGACTCCAAGTCGCCGCCCGCGCCGAGAACGGTCCTCGGCAGGACGCGGCGCGCCGTCTCGACGACGCCCTGCGCCGCGCACGCGGCCGCGTACAGCGGCAGCACGAAAGCCGGATGGAACGCGCCCGCGTACAGGCAGGCGCTCAGGCCCGCGATCGCGGCGCCCTGGGCCGCGAGCCCGAGGGACATCACGCGCTGCGGCGCGCGCCGCTCCAAGGTCGAGCCGATCGAAGCGCTCGAGAGGGCCTGAGACAGGCCCGAGACGGTCAACAGCGCCCCGACCCAGGCGACACTCTTGTAGGCCTCCAGCACCAAAAGCGGAAGCGCGATCTCCACGGCCTCCATGCCGACCTTGTAGGCGCCGGTGCCCGCGAGGATCAATCGGACGGCGCCGCGATGCGTCGGGGGCTCGGCAGGAGCGCTTTCCTTGGCCGAAAGGACGGCGAAGGAACGGACGCCGAGCGGAGCGCGTACCTCGACGGAGATATCGGCGGAGAGGGGGGCCCCGAAGGCCTCGCGCAGGCGGCGGAAGTCGGTGTCGACTTTGACGTTCGAAATAGGGAACGCGGAGCCTATTCCCTGAACTCCCTCGCCCCCTTGGGGGAGAGGCAAAATGAGGGGGGCAAGCTTGGGGAAGATGCCCTCGGTTCCACCCGCGGGGCCCTTCGGGCCCGTCTCCGAACGACCAAGCAAGACGGCCGCCGAGTCGACACCCCTCGGGAGAGGGCGCATGGGAGCAGGAAGAACGGCGCCCTCTATAATAGGAAGCGCGGGTTGGAACCCGGGGGACGGAACGGCGTCTAACGCGGGGAGCGCCGGAAGGACCGGCGGCGCGACGCGGAAGACCGGAGCTTCGGCGGGCTTGGCCCGCGCAGTCTGCGCCCAAAGCGGAGCCGATGAGGGAACGTTGAGACCCAGGCAGAGAAAAACGGCGAGCCAGCGTCGCGGCATCCGGCGATTAAACCGTTTGCCGCGCGGGTCAACCAAGCCCCGAAAGGCCCAGCCCGGCTTCTCTCAATGGACCCATGCGCTTTAGGCCCTGAAGCCCAGGGGAGGCGAGATTGCTGGGCTGGAAGCTAATTTGCTTGAATCGAAAAGAGCTTTTTTTCATCGACCTTTTCCGCCATGTGCCGCCTTTTCGCCCAACTTTCGCTTGAGCCTCGCGACGGGCGCGAGTGGCTCGTCGACGCCCCGTGCTCGCTGCTCGGCCAAAGCTCTCACAAGGGACGCGAGCAGAAGGACGGCTGGGGCGTCGGCTGGTTCGAGGGATCGAGGGCCCGCGTCGTCAAGAGCCCGCGCGCCATCTATATGGGGAAGGAGCCGGCCGCGTTCCGGGCGGCGGCCCGGCGCGCCAAGTCCACGGTCGTGATCGCGCACATACGCGCCGCCTCCAACCCGCGCGGCCTGCCGCCCGCGCGCCTCAAGGGCGCGCTGAACACCCAGCCGTTCAGCGACGGCCGATGGATTTTCGCCCACAACGGCACGCTGTCGATCCCCGACGAAGTCCAGGCCCGCCTCGGGCCGTGGCGGCGCAAGGTCAAGGGCACGAACGACAGCGAGGTCTTTTTCTGGCAGTTCAGGAAGCATCTCCAGGCGGAAGGCTCGCCGGCGAAGGCCCTGCGGCGCTGCGTCGAGGAGATCTGGGAGCTATGGCCGGAGTGCCGCGCCCGCCACGCGGACAAGAGGGCTCCCTACCTCGGGCTGAACGTCGTCGCGAGCGACGGCCGCACCTTGGTCGCGCTGTGCCATTACCCGCTTCGCGGACGCAAATTGACCGCGCTCTGCACGCCGCGCCAGCGCTGGGGGACGATGAGCCTGCGGCAGGAGGACGGCCGGCTCGTCGTCGCCAGCGAGCCGATGGACGACGGCGACTGGTCCAGGTTCAAGGACCCCGAGATCCTCGAGGCCTGGGTGAAGGGAGGCCGGATACGCTCGCGGACGACGACGTTTCGCGCGCCCGGCCGGGAGATACCGGCATGAAGTGGTTCGTCCTTTTCGTCGCCGCGACCGCGGGTTTTTTCTGGTGGCTCATCTACAAGGCCCCGGTCGCCCAGGAGAGCAAGCCCAAGCCGCCGAGCATGGAGCAGAAGCAGATGGCCGACCTGAAGAAGGTGGCCGAATCCGTCCCGCCTCCGCCTCCGCCCCCGCCGACCCTCGAGGAGCGCCTGACCCCGCACACGCTGGAGGCCCTGCGCTCGCTGACCGAGGACCGCGACGTCAGCGTCAAGCTCGCGGCGATCGAGCTGCTGTACAAGCTCGGCGACAAGGACATCATGACCGTGATCGCGAAGGAGATGGACGCCGAGTCCGAGCCGCAAACGCAGAACGCGCTGATCAGCCTGTTGCGCTCCAATAAGAACCCCCAGGCCCTGCCGCTGCTGCTGAAGGCCGCGAAGAGCTACAACAAGGACGTGCGCATCAACGCGATCGGAGCGCTCGCGGACTACGGCAGCGACAAGGCCTTGCCCGTCCTGACCCGAGCGATGAAGGACCAGGACCCCGAGGTCCGCCAGCGGGCCGTGCAGGCCTTGGACCGCGTGCAGGCCGAGATCGAGCAGCGCCGCCAGGCGGAGTATCAGCGCCGGATGCAGGAGCAGAAGGAGCGCGACCAGAAAGCCCTCGAGAAAGCCCAGGAGGAGCAGCGCAAGAAGGAGCGCGAGACCGGAGGCAATTAAGGCATGGAAACCCAGATCCGGGAGATTCACGAGAAGGTCCAGAAGGAGTCCGTCTTCGCGCGCGAGCTCAAGGTCGAGCTCGGCAGCGTCATCGTCGGCCAAGAGGAGCTCCTCGAGAGGCTGCTGATCGGGCTGCTCGCGGACGGCCACGTGCTGCTCGAGGGCGTGCCCGGCCTCGCGAAGACCTTGGCGGTCCGGACCCTCGCGCGCTCGATCGACTGCGCCTTCCAGCGCATCCAGTTCACCCCGGACCTGCTCCCGGCCGACCTCACCGGCACCTTGGTCTTCAACCCGAAGGATGCGACGTTCAGCGTGCGCAAGGGCCCGGTGTTCGCCAACCTCGTGCTTGCCGACGAGATCAACCGCGCCCCGGCGAAGGTGCAGAGCGCGCTGCTCGAGGCGATGCAGGAGCGCCAGATCACGATCTCGGACTCCACGTACCCGCTGCCCAAGCCGTTCCTCGTGCTCGCGACGCAAAACCCGATCGAGCAGGAAGGGACCTACCCGCTGCCCGAGGCGCAGGTCGACCGCTTCATGCTGAAGGTGAAGATCGGCTACCCGAGCCGCGACGAGGAGCGCCGCATCCTGGACCGCATGGCCGGCCACGAGCCGCCGCAGCCGCGGAAGGTCGCGACGCCCGAGCAGATCCTCTCGGCTCGAAAGGTCGTCGACTCGATCTACATGGACGAGCGGATCAAGGGCTACATCGTCGACCTGGTGGCCGCGACGCGCGACCCGGGCGGGGCCAAGCTCGCGCACCTCAAGCCGCTGATCCAGTACGGGGCGAGCCCCCGCGCGACCTTGGCCCTCGCGCAGGCGGGCCGCGCGTTCGCGTTCCTGGACGGACGCGGCTACGTGACCCCCGAGGACGTCAAGTCGATCGGGCTCGACGTGCTGCGGCACCGCGTGCTCGTGACCTACGAGGCCGAGGCCGAGAACGTCGCCCCCGAGGACATCCTGCGCCAGATCTTCGACGCCGTGGAAGTGCCGTAGCCGCGAAAGCGGTCCTTCCGAGGGACTTATGCTGCCCTCCGAGATACTCGCCCAGGTCCGCCGGATCGAGATACGGACCGGCAAGCTCGTCACCGAGACCTTGGCCGGCGACTACCTGTCCGCCTTCAAGGGTCAGGGGATGGCGTTCGCCGAGGTGCGCGAGTACGTCCCCGGCGACGACGTCCGCTCGATCGACTGGAACGTCACCGCGCGGCTGAGCCGCCCGTTCGTGAAACGCTTCACGGAGGAGCGCGAGCTGACCGTGATGCTCGCGCTCGACCTGTCGGGCTCTCAGTTCTTCGGGACGGGCCGGCAGAAGCGCCAACTCGCGGCCGAGCTCGCGGCTTTGCTCGCCTTCTCGGCGCTGCAGAACCGGGACAAGGTCGGCCTCGCGATCTTCACCGACGGGATCGAGCTGATGATCCCGCCCGCCCGCGGCCGCAGGCACTGCCTGAGGATCGTCCGCGAGGCCCTCGGCTTCGAGCCCGCGAGCCGCCGGACCGCGATCGGAGCCTCGCTCGACACCTTGAACCGGGTCGTGCGGCGGCGCGCGATCCTGTTCGTGATCTCGGATTTCCAGGACGCGGGCTTCGAGGCCGCGCTCAGGCGCTCCGCGCGCAAGCACGACCTCGTGCCGGTCCTGGTCGGAGACCCGCGCGAGCGCTCTCTCGACCCGCTGGCGGGCTTCGTCGAGGTGGAGGACCCGGAGACCGGCGAGAGCGCCTGGCTTCCCGCCGCGGCGTCGAGCTTCCGCGCGGACTACGCGGGCGGGCGGGCGAAAAAGCGCGAGGCCTTGGAGAAGCTTTTCCGGACCTGCGGCCTGGAGCCGCTGCGGCTGAGGACCGACGAGTCGTACGCGCAGTCGGTGGTCCGGTTCTTCAGGGAGAGGGCGCGGCGTCTAAGAAGGCAATGAACCGGAAGCTCCTGGCCCTCGCGCTCCTCCTTGCCGCCGCGGCTCGCGCCGGGGCGGCGGGGATCGAGCTTACGCCGTCGACGACGACGATCACTCTCGGCGAGCGCGTCGAGATACCGATGCGGGCGCGCTTTCCGGACGGCTTCACGTTGGCGGCCGCGAGCTCGCCGGTCGAGGAGTTCGCGGTGCTCGGCCTCGCGCCCGGCCCCTCGCGCCGCGAGGGCGACGAGGTCCGCCAGGACTTCACGCTCGGCGTCGTCGCGCTGGCGCTCGGCTCCCAGACCTTGCCCCCGCTGGAGTTCCGGCTCGAGGGACCCGGCGGGCGGGGGCTGAAGAGCCCGCCGGTCGCGTTCGACGCCCAGCCCCCCGAGAGCATACGCAGCGGCCACCAGGCGCTGCGCGACCTGAAGCCGTTCGCGCTCCGC
>CAZMIB010000052.1:17474-17936 GCA_964566245.1 uncultured Elusimicrobia bacterium
GGGGGGACAGGGCGCTGCGGGGCCTGGAGGCGGTCTGGCCGGGGGTCGGCGGTGGGGGGCCTGGGCCGCTTCCCCCCTGGCGCGCTCTGGCGGCGCTGGCCGGCTGGCTCCTCTGGCGCCGGCTCGGAAAGGGGGAACGCGAGGGCCCGCCCTTGCCCCCGCACCTGAGCGCGCTGCGCGATCTCGACGACCTCGAGCGCTCGTGCCTGCTGGAAACGGACCCCCGCCAGGGCTACGCGGCGCTGGCCGGGATCATGCGCGATTACCTCGACGGCCGTTTCGGCCTGCCGGCCCCGTATCTCACGACGCACGACCTCGCGCGCCTGATGCGCGAGGCCGAGCTCGAGCGCGCCTGGCAGGCCGAGGTGCGCGCCGTACTGGGCCAGGCCGACCTCGTCAAGTTCGCGCGGCACGCCCCGTCGCGCGCGGAGGGCGCCGCGGACCTGGCCCGCGCGCGCGCCT
>CAZMIB010000053.1:0-2374 GCA_964566245.1 uncultured Elusimicrobia bacterium
TAAGCTCGCGGTAGCCTTCATGCTCGAACAGGGCCGAGGGCTCGTCGCGGAACCGAAGCGCGAGGTTCATGACGGCAGGCGGGCCCTCACCCTTCCCTCTCCCGCGAGCGGGAGAGGGTGCCCGAAGGGCGGGTGAGGGGTCGATGCGGCTTTCCGTTTCGACGGCGACCGCTTGATGTCCAGCGCTCCAGGCGGCGCCGACTGAATCGATAGTCGTGCGGGCCTCATGCGACTCGGGGGACTCTCCCGCCGTAAGCCAGCCGGAGACGGCCGCGCGCGCCGGCTCGAGGGCCAGCGAGGCCTCCGGCAGTTGATCCGCGAGGGCGGCGAAGGCGGCCAGCGGGGTCTGAAGCTCGCCCAAGGCCTGGGCCGACGGCGTTCGCCCCGAGATGACGAGCGCGTCGACGGAGCGTTTGAGCTCGGCCGCGTAGCGTCCCAACTCGGCGCGGGCTTGCAGAGTCGGGGCCCGGCCGTCCGGCGCGGCGACGAACGCCTCGGGGCTCAACCCCGCATGGCCCATCAGAACGGCGAAGCTTTCGACCTGGCTCGGCCGCAGGTTGAGACCGCGCAAAGCGGGCGCCTCGCTGGGGGAGGGGAACGCGGCGATATGCGCTTGCCAAGCCCGGACGAACTCGGCCGAGCCCGCCTTGGCGGCCCAGGCCGGCGAGGGGAGAGCCCGTGCGCAGGTGAGGCAAAGGAAAAGAAGCCAGGCCCGGACCGGGCCTTTGCCGTGACGACCCATGCTTCAAATGTAAGGGAAGCCCCGTTCGACGTCAGGGGTCTTTCAGCCCTTTGAGGGGGCCGTCGGGCCCAGGCGCCGTTCTGGGCCTTTCGGCGGCGCGGGATATGGACTATACTCCTAAATATTCGTAATATTTAGTACCATGTTCCAACGCCTCCTCAGGCCGCTTAAGTCGGGAAGCTTCTTCCTTTTCGGCGCCCGGGGCTCGGGCAAATCGACCTTCGTTCTCAAACAGTTCCTTCCGCCGCTGGACCCCGAACGCTATGTGCTGATCGACCTCCTCGACCCGGAGCAGGAGGACCGCTACGCCAGGAGCCCGAAGCTCCTGGAGCGGCAGCTCGACGCGCGAAAGTCTCCGCCGAGCTGGATCGTCATCGACGAGGTGCAGCGCGTTCCCCGGCTTCTGGACCTGGCGCACCGGCTCATCGAGTCCAGGGGGCTGAAGTTCATCTTGACCGGCTCCAGCGCGAGGAAGCTGCGCGCGGGCGCCTCCAATCTTTTGGCCGGCCGGGCCAACCTTTGCCGCATGTTTCCCTTGACTCAAGCGGAGCTTGGGACCCGTTTCGAGCTCGACGCCGCCTTGAGCTGGGGCAGCCTGCCGAGGATATTCGCCCTCAAGACCGCGGCGGAGAAAAAGGCGTATCTGAAATCCTACGGCCTGACGTATCTGAAGGAGGAAATACAAGCCGAGCAGGTCGTCCGCAGGCTCGACCCGTTCCGCGAGTTCCTGGAGGTCGCGGCGCAGTCCAACGGCGGCGTTCTCAACGCCAGCCGGATCGCGCGTCAGATCGGCGCCGACTACAAGACCGTGCAGTCCTATTTTCAAATTCTGGAGCAAACCTGGGTCGGTTTCTTCCTTCCGGCGCATCATCGCTCGGTGAGAAAAAGCCAGACGGAGCACCCGAAGTTTTACCTATTCGATACCGGAGTCAGGCGCGCGTTGGAGCGCAGCCTCGACGCCGCCTTGGTTCCCGGCACGTCCGCCTACGGGGACGCGTTCGAGCATTGGGTCGTGCTCGAGTTTTACCGGCTCAACGAGTGCCTGGGAAAGGATTACCGGTTGTCCTATCTCCGGACGAAGGACGGGGCCGAGGTCGATCTCATCCTGTCGAGGCCGCATAGCCGGACTCTTTTGGTCGAGATCAAGTCCTCGGCGCGGGTCGACGAGCTGGAGGTCCGCAAGCTGCGCCGCCTGCAAGCTGGCGTGCCCGGATCCGCCGCCTACTTTCTATCCCGCGACGAGGATATCCAGACGATCGACGGCGTCCGCTGCCTGCCCTGGCACAAGGGCCTGGGCGAAATCTTCTCGGTAGCCGCGGGCTGACGTTGACGAGAGACGGGCAGATTGGTCCAGCGGCGGTCGGGAGGATTCGGCCGGAGGATCAAGAGCCGCGGGCGCGGCTCACTTCGCCTTGTCCAAGGCGATCTTCTCGCGCAGAAGCTGCCTGAACCTCTCGCTCATCCCCTCGGGCCAGCCGGACTCGGGCTTTTTCTTGAGGGCGTACCAGAAATGGTAAGCGGCGTCGTCTTTGTTCTCGCCCCTTGCTTGCGGCAGCCGTCCGTGGCGTTCGACGAACAGGTTGCAGCGCTCAAGAGGGGATGAGGTTGCGGCGTCTTCGGCTATTTTCTCGC